>CAZJBN010000071.1:25352-25542 GCA_964543955.1 uncultured Bifidobacteriaceae bacterium | reverse complement strand
TGAACGAGACCGTCGTCAAACGCGCCAGGTACGACGAGACGACGATCAACGACGGTGACGCCGTCGAGATCGTGAACTTCGTGGGAGGCGGATAAAGCAAGGTGCACGGGTGCACAGGTGCACAGGTGCACAGGTGCCCGGGTGCACAAGTGCACCTGAGAAGTACAATTCCCCCATGTCCGACCCCTTT
>CAZJBN010000071.1:19347-25342 GCA_964543955.1 uncultured Bifidobacteriaceae bacterium | reverse complement strand
GGCACCTCGAGCGCCGTGGGCACCCTGGGCACCCGTGCACCCTGGGCACCTCGAGCACCGTGGGCACCTCGAGCACCGTGGGCACCTCGAGCACCGTGGGCACCTCGAGCACCTTGGGCACCAGTGCACCAGGGCACCTTGGGCACCCTGGGCACCCTGGGCACCAGTGCACCCTGGGCACCTGAGAAGTACAATTCCCCCATGTCCGACCCCTTTGTGATCGCCGGCCGCACCTTTCAGTCGCGGCTGATCGTCGGCACCGGCAAGTACCCTTCGCACGAGGTGATGCGCGCTGCGCACCAGGCGTCGGGCGCCGACATGGCGACGGTTGCCGTGCGCCGCGTCGACATCACGCGCAGGTCCGAGTCGCTGCTCGATTACATCGATACGTCGCGCATCTTCCTGCTCCCCAACACCGCCGCCTGCTACACGGCCGAGGAAGCCATCCGCACCGCGCGCCTCGGGCGCGAAGCCGGCATGTCCCACTGGGTCAAGCTCGAGGTCATCGGCGACGAGGCCACGCTCTATCCGGATACCGCCGCGCTCGTCGAGGCGACGCGGGTGCTCGTCAACGAGGGATTCGTTGTCCTGCCCTACACGAACGACGACCCGGTCGTGTGCCGCAAGCTCGAGGACGCGGGCGCCGCGGCCGTCATGCCGCTCGGTGCGCCCATCGGATCGGGGCTCGGCATCCAGAACCCGAACAACATCCGCATCATCCGCGAACGGGCACACGTGCCGGTCATCGTCGACGCGGGTGTCGGCACGGCGTCGGATGCGGCGGTCGCCATGGAGCTCGGCGCCGACGGCGTCCTGATGAACAGCGCCATCGCCGGCGCGCAGGATCCGGCGGCCATGGCGCGCGCGATGAAGCTCGCCGTCGAGGCCGGACGCCTGGCCTTCCTGGCCGGCCGGATCCCGCGCAAGGCCTACGCGACGGCGTCGAGCCCGCTCGAAGGGGTCGTCGGGCGGTGAAGGTCGTCAGGACCGTTGCCGAAGCCGACCTCGTCCGCCTCGAGCAGGCCCGTCAGGACGCCGACGCGCGCTACAACGACGCGCTGACCGCGCTCGACGCGGCGCTTCAGAAGCTACCCGATCTGCCCCACCCGCCGCCCGGGCCCGACGAGGCCCAGGTGACGGCGCTCAACGAGCGCTGGCAGGTGACACGTGCCACGCCCGCCCTCCCTGGCGGATGGCGCGGCCGCCTCGCCCGTTTCGTCCTCGGCCTCGTTCGACCTGCGCTCGACCAGCAGGAGGCGTTCAACGCCGCGCTCGTCGATCACGTCAACCGGAACGTGGCCGCCGGGCGCGCGGCGCGGGACACGCTGGCGGCCACGATCGACGCCCTTCGCGACGAGATCGATCGCCTCGTCCACTTCGAGTCGCGGCTCATCGTGTTCCTGCAGCAGCTCACGGCCTATGTCGACACGAAGGACTACGAGTTCCACGGCCTCGCGACGCGAATCACCGAGGATGTGGCCGAAGCGCACGACGAGCTGTCGCGCACGATCATCCCGCGCGTCCAGGGCCTGGCCGCCGCGCTGAGCGAGGTCTCGGACGATGTGCTGAAGCGATGGGAGCGGTACGAGGGACTGCGCACATCGGTCGGCTCTCTGCAGCTGACGGTCCAGACGCTCCGGCGCGAGCTGGCGAACATGCCATCGACGAGGGTCGAGGGGACCGGCCGTGCGCCCGAAGCCAGCCCGTCGGTCACGCCGCTTCCTCCACCCTCGGGACAAACCGCGATCTACTCCGATCCGCTGACCAGCCACAAGTACGTCGCGTTCGAGGACCTGTTCCGGGGCGACCGCGCCCTCATCCGCACGCGGCAGGAGGACTACGTCGCGCTCTTCGCGGGGAGCCGGGACGTGCTGGACATCGGCTGCGGCCGCGGCGAACTGCTGCAGCTGCTGGCGGAGAAGGGGATCACGGCACGCGGGATCGATCTGAACCACGAGATGGTGCAGCAATGCGTGGCGGCGGGACTCGACGTCACCGAGGCCGACGCGCTCTCTTACCTGCGCGCGCAGCCGGCCAACAGTCTGGGCGGGCTCGTGGCGGCGCAGGTCGTCGAGCACCTGGAGCCCGACTACCTGCTGGCTGTCCTCGACGAGGCGTTCCGCGTGCTCCGCCCGGAGTCGGCCATCGCCCTCGAGACCATCAACGTGGCCTCATGGTCGGCGTTCTTCACGAGCTACGTGCGCGACCTGACGCACGTCCGGCCGATCCACCCCGACACGCTCCGCTTCCTCGTCACGGCGTCCGGGTTCGCCGAGGCGGAGATAGGCCTGCGCGCGCCGCTGCCGGAGAGCGAGAAGCTCGTCGCGTCGCCGCGCGTCGTGCGCGACGTCGACCTCCGCACGACGGGAACGGAGGGCCGCGCCATCCTCGAGCTCGCCGACGCCTTCGATCGCAATGTCGAGCGCCTCAACCTGCAACTCTACGGTCCGCTGGACTACGTCGTCATCGCCTGGAAGCGATAGGCGGCCGATGGGTGTCGCATATCGTGCGGCGCGCCACGTCCTCCCGGGCGGAGGTGGCGCACGGCAGGGGACGCGCGCGTGACCGTCGAAGCGACAACGCGCGCCCTCGTGCTCGTCTCGATGCTGGCGGCCGTCGCCGTGGGACTTGCGCCCGCGGTGTCGCAGCCGGCGCTGGCGCTCGGGCTCGTGGCCGTGCTCCTCGCCAGCGCAATCGCCGCGCGACTCCGCTTCGCGCATGCGGCCGCCGCCGTCCTGCTCCTGTCGTGCATTTCGTACGGCCTCGTGCGCATGTCGACGCCCTCGCTGGCCAGTGCGCCCTTCTGGCTGGCAGCGTTTGTCGGGCTGGCGATCGGCGGCAGCCCCTGGACGACGTGGCGCGCGCCGTCGCCGTGGCGCGTGCCGATTGCGTGGTGGGCGACGAGCGTGGCCGTGTCGTGGCCCATTGTTGCCGGACGGGAGACCGGGTTGGCGTTCGACAATCCGGCCGTGACCGGTGTCACGGTGAGCGCAGCGCTCGTGCAGATGACGTGTGCCGTCTGGCTCGACACCGTCCTTGGTGCCGCGCGCGGCGCCGGCGATTCGGAGCACCATCTCGCGAATGCCGACCGATTGCGTGCCGACTCGAATCGCCGGGACGCCGGCACGGAGCGCCGGGACTTCGCGGGCCCGAGCGATGTCAAAGGCAGTCCTGGCGTCGCAGATCGTACGGAGCGCCGGGGCTTCAGCCCCGGCGTCAGGTGGCCGCTGGCCGCAAGCGCCGTCATCACCGCACTCGCGGCAATCTACCAGCGCTTCGTGGACATCGCCTGGCTGAGCGGCGATCCGTGGATCAGGCTCGGTCGCGCAACGGGATTGATGGGCGATGCGAACCCGATGGGCGTGGTCACGGCACTCTGGGCGCCTCTCGTCCTGGCCGCCCTGCTCTGGACCGGCACCGCGGCGACGACGCCCGGAGCCGAGGGTTCGGCGTATCAGCGATTCGTCGGCCGGCACGGCCTGCGCATAGCCGCCGGGTGGGCGCTCGCGCTGGTCCTCTGGACCGCCGCATGGGCCTCGGGCGCGCGGAGCACGTTGATCCTGTTCGCAGCCGGCGCACTCGGCCTTGGCCTCGGCTGGACCATTCGTCGCGGCCGTCGAGGCCGTCAGGTGGCGCTCGGCCTGGCGGCGGCAGGTGTCGTCATCGCGGTCGCGCTCGTGCTCGCGGTGCCGCGCATGCCACCTTCATCGCCGCTCGGCCGCCTGGCGGCGACCGTGCCCAGCGGGTCGGCCGGCGCCGCGTTCTACGAGCTTCTGTGGCGTCGCGACGGCTACGGCCTGGCCGCCATCGAAGCCATCCGCGAACGCCCCCTGAATGGCATCGGCATCGGCCAGTTCCCCCGCCGGGCGCCGGAATACTACGCGCGGGTCGAACGCCGCGCCATTCCTCCCGACAACGCACAGAGCTTGTGGCGGCACACGCTCGCCGAACGTGGACTGCTCGGCACGCTGCCGATTGCGTGGCTCACGGTGCTGACGATGCGCGCGCTCGTTCGCCGCACGTCCGACCCGCGGCGGGCCGTGATGCATGCGGTCGTGGCCGGCCTCGGCGTGGTGCTCGCCTTCGGCTACCCCGTTCAGGATCCTGCGGTCGCCGTCACGCTGGCGACGCTCGTCGGCCTGACGGCGTTCGTGGGCACGCGAGATCCCGCAGCCGACAGGTCGAAGGCCGCGCCGCCGCGACTGTGGGCCCTTGCGATTGCCGCTGTCGCCGTCGGCGCCGTGCTGGACGTCTTCGGCTGACCGGCGTCCGTCGAAGGCGCGCACGAAAGGGCAGCGCCCTGGGGAAGGCGCCGACTGCCCCTCAGCGTGAGGCTGCCAGCACGTCCGCGAAGCCCGGAACGTCGGGCAGTTCCGCGACCGCCCTCCACGGATGATGCGCCTGCAGCTCGTCGAGCGAGTGCGCGTTGGTCGCCACGGCCAGCACGGGTACGCCAATCGCGTGCGCGCCTTCGATGTCGTGCGGCGTGTCGCCGATGACGAGCGCTTCGGCGGGATCGAGCCCGGGCATGACCGCCCAGGCGCGCTCCAGCGCGCGGCGCACGATGTTGGCGCGCGGCTCGACTCTCTCGGAGAAGCTGCCGGTGAGCGAGCCGCCCTCGACGCCGTTGTTGAAGTACCGGGCCAGCCCATAGTGCGCGAGCTTGGCCGTCCCGCCGGCAAGGGTGTTTCCGGTGACCAGCCACGACACGACGTCGGGCCGCTCGTCGGCCAGCCAGTCGAGGAGCGCCGTGACGTTGGCCAGCAGGCGCCCCTGCCGCAGCCCAAGCGCGTCGACGAGCCCGCGTTCGTAGCCCGCGACGAGCCGGTCCACTTCGTCGAGCGACGCGCCGGCCGCCTCGAGCAGCCACCGCGCAATCTGGTGATCGGTCAGCCCGTCGGGGCGGATGGCCGGAAACCCGGCGCCGGCCGCGACGCCGGCGAGCGCCCGCTCCCACGCAATCAACCCCGCGCGGCCCGTTACGAGCAGCGTCCCGTCGATGTCCCAGAAGACGGCGCGAGTCGTCCGCTTCACGGTACGCTCCCCTGAACTCAACGTGCTACAACCCGAAGACCTTCTCGCTGGCCATTCCCTTGAGCGCGTTCCTCGTGTCGACGATCGCGGGGAACGCGTCCACGATGGCGCGGTAGTCGAACGCCTTGTGGTCGGTGATGATGACCGCGCAGTCCGCCCCGGCGCGAAGGGCTTCCTCGATCGGCACGGCCGTCATCTGGTGCGGGCCGTGATCCACGTCGGGCACGTAGGGATCGGAGTAGGTGACGCGCGCCCCGCGCCGCTCGAGCAGTTCAATCACGTCGAGCGCCGGCGACTCGCGCACATCGTCGATGTCCTTCTTGTAGGCGACGCCGAGCACGTGCACGTGCGAGCCGTTGATGGGCTTCTTCCGGGCGTTCAGCGCATCGCCCACGCGCGCCACCACGTGCTCGGGCATCGAGCTGTTCACCTGTCCGGCGAGCTCGATGAACCGCGCCTCGAAGTTGAACTGCTTCGCCTTCCACGACAGGTAGAACGGATCGATCGGAATGCAGTGGCCGCCGAGGCCCGGGCCGGGATAGAACGGCATGAAGCCGAACGGCTTCGTCTTGGCGGCGTCGATCACCTCCCATACGTCGATGCCCATGCGGTGGCACATGAGCGCGAGCTCGTTGGCCATGCCGATGTTCACCGCGCGGAAGGTGTTCTCGAGCAGCTTCACCATTTCGGCCGCGCGCGTGGAGGTGACCGGCACCACGGTGTCCACGACCTGCCGATAGAAGGCGCTCGCCAGGTCGGTGCTCTCCGCGTCGAACCCGCCGACGACCTTCGGGATGTTGTGCGTCTGGTAGGTCGGGTTGCCCGGGTCCACGCGCTCGGGCGAGAACGCGAGGTAGAAGTCCGTGCCCGCCTGGAGGCCGCCCGCCTCGAGCGCGGGCTTCACCACTTCGTCGGTCGTGCCGGGACAGCTCGTCATCCTGGAGTCGACGACCTATCCCGG
>CAZJBN010000071.1:0-19337 GCA_964543955.1 uncultured Bifidobacteriaceae bacterium | reverse complement strand
TGTCCCTTGCGCAACACCGACGCCGTCGTCTCCACCGCCTTGACGATGTACGACATGTCCGGGTCCTTGGTCTTCCTGAGCGGCGTCGGCACGCAGATGTCGATGACGTCGGCTTCGGCCAGCGATGCCGGATCGGTCGTCGGCACGAGCGTGCCGGCACGGACGGCGGCCGCCACGTGCTCGGACGGCACGTCGGGGATGTAACTGCGCCCGGCAGCGATCTCGCTCACCTTGCGGACATCGACGTCGAACCCGATGGTCTTGACGCCGGCGCGCGCCAGCTCCACGGCGAGCGGGAGGCCGACGTACCCGAGACCGATGATGCCGGCCACGGCTTGCTTGTTCTCGATGCGCTTCTTGAGGCTCATGGGGTTGGGGTTCTCGAATGACCGGACCAGCTTCTCACGTCTGACTTCTCACTTCTGACTTCCGAAATATCCCGCCACCTGATCGACAACGTATTGCTGCTGTTCGACGGTCAGCTCGGGATAGATCGGCAGCGCCAGGACTTCGGCGGCCGCCTTCTCCGCGTGCGGGAACGCGCCCGGTTCGTACCCGAGGTGCGCGAAGCACGCCTGGCGGTGGAACGGCACGGGATAGTAGATCTCCGTGCCGACGCCGTGTGCGGCCAGGTGGCGCACGAGGCCGTCCCGATCGCGCACGCGCACGACGAACTGGTTGTAGATGTGACGGCGATCCGGACGTTCGGCTGGCAGGCGGACCACGTCCGACAGTCCGGCATCCGCGAACAGCTGCCGGTATCTCGCGGCGTTCCGCCGGCGCGCCTCGGTCCACGATTGCAGGTGCGGCAGCTTCACGCGGAGCACGGCGGCCTGGAGCGCATCGAGGCGGAAGTTGCCGCCGACGATCGCGTGGTGGTACTTCGGCTCCATTCCGTGATTGCGCAGGAGCCGCACGCGATGGGCGAGTGCGTCGTTGTTGGTGGTGACGAGACCGGCGTCGCCGAACGCACCGAGGTTCTTGCTGGGGAAGAACGAGAAGCAGCCCAGGTCGCCGATGCCGCCGACAATGCCGCCGTGGTCGCTCGCGCCGATCGACTGGGCCGCGTCCTCGATGACCTTCAGCTTGTACTCGTCGGCCAGCGCCAGCACGGCGCTCATGTCCGCGGCCTGACCGAAGAGGTGCACGGGCAGCAGCGCCTTCGTGCGGGCGGTGCAGGCGCGGGCCGCCGCGACGACGTCCATGTTGAAGGACTCGGGATCGATGTCGACGAGGACGGGCTTCGCGCCGACGCGCGTGATGCAGCCGGCGGTGGCGAAGAACGAGAACGTGCTCGTGACGACTTCGTCGCCCGGGCCGATGCCGAGGGCCATGAGCGCAGCCAGCAGGGCGTCGGTGCCGGACGAGACGCCAATCGCGTGCTTCGTGTCGGTCACGAGGGCGACCTCGTGTTCGAAGGCGTCGACTTCCGGGCCCATGATGAAGCGCTGGCTGTCGGCGACGCGTGCCATGGCGTCGAGGATCGGCTGCCGGAGCGGGGCGTACTGCGCCTGAAGATCGAGGAGAGGAACGGTCACAAACTGCTAATCGTAGCGAGACGGGCCCCGTTCGTGCAAGCCGCCTCGGCCTCGCTGGACCCACGCTAAGATATGGCGGCGCACGACTGTGATCCTCGAATGAACGAACCGCGGCTCCTGACCGGGCGGCCGAGAGCAGGCAGAACCGGCCTCACGCTGACGGGCCTGGGCGTTGCGCTCGTCGCAGCGATGTGGCACCGCCGGCCGGATCAGTTCACCCATCCTTACATCTGGGTCGAAGACGGCACGCGCAATCTTCCCGACTTCATCGCACATGGATGGGCGTTCGTCTTCGAGCCCATCGTCGGCTACATCAGCGTACCCATCCGCGTGCTCCTGGCCATCGGCGCATCGCTCTCCTTCAGGTGGCTGCCGGAGATCAGCTTCGCGCTGGCGCTGGTATTCACGTATCTCGTGCTGGCGGCCATCGCCCTCTCGCCCACGACGCTGCGATACCGGTTTCTGTGTGCGATCGCGCTGCTCGTGCTGCCGACCAGTCCCGAGGTCTACGGCGTGTCGCTCTACGCCGGCTGGTGGGGCAGTGTTCTGGTGCTGCTGCCGCTCCTGTGGCCCACCCAATCGGACGATCAGGTCGCTCTACGCACGACGCTGCTGACCATCGGCGGGCTGTCGACGCCGCTCGTCGTGGGCGTGCTGCCGCTCTACGGCCTGCGCTGGCTGTTGTGGCGGACGCGCAGCGATCGATGGCTGCTCGTGCTCGGCTGCCTCGTTTCGGCCGTACAGCTCGCCACGATGTGGACCATGGAGGCCTCGCTCGGCGGCACTTCCCCGGTCCAACCGCTGGTCACGGTGCCCCAGAAGTTCTTCGGCTACTACCTGCTCTGGACCGCTCTCCGTCCGGCGCCACCGCTGTACTTCGTGCTGGGGCTGGGACTGCTCGGGATCCTGGTCGTCTCAGCTGTCGTTCGGCGCCGATCGCTGGACTGGACGTTCGTCGTCCTGGTCGCCTGCCTGTCTGTGACGATCGTGTTGGCGACGCTGCGGGCCCCGCTCGATGTCATGCATCCGACGTTGGCAGGCGGCCGGTACTTCTTCCTGCCTTACCTGCTCCTGTCCTGGCTGCTGCTCTTCATGATCGACTGGCGCCACCAGGGCACGACGGTGTTCTGCGTCGCGGCGCTCGTCGCGGCGTTGAGCGGCTTCGTCGTCCATGGCCGCTGGCGCCACGTCCCCGGCAACTGGCGCGCGCACGTCGAGCAGTGCCTGGCCATGCCGATGCACCAGTTTCCGGTGTACTACGAAGGCACCCAGCCGCATCGCATCATCTGGGCCGTGGACCTTTCCGGGGAGGCGTGCCGCACGCTGGTCAGCCGAAGCCTGTTCGACAACCACGTCGAGGGCGAAAAGGCGCAGGCCAGCCCCTGACTCCCGAGGCGCACGCCTCGCGCGTCCCGGAGTAATACCATTGGTAAGGCCGCAGCATGCGGCAGCCAGACGGTCGACTCTCACCTATGACGAGGATCGAAGTGGCGGTGATCGGCGGTGGTGTGGTCGGACTGGCGTCGGCGCTGGCGATTGCCGAATCGGGCGCGTCGGTGTGTCTGCTGGAGCGACACGGGCGGCTGGGACACGAGACGAGCACGCGGAACAGCGGCGTCATCCACGCCGGCATCTACTATCCCGCCGGGACGCTCAAGGCCGAGCTCTGCGTCGAGGGGCGGGATCTTCTCTATGCGTTCGCTCCCAGGCACGGCGTCCCCCACGATCGCTGCGGGAAGCTCATCGTCGCGGCGACTGCCGCAGAGATCGGCGCTCTCGAGGCACTCGCCATGCGAGCGGCGGGCAACGGCGTGGACGTGGAACTGGTTGATCGCGCCTTCATCACGGCGCGCGAACCTCACGTGGCGGGGGTTGCGGGACTCTGGTCGCCGACCTCGGGCCATATCGAGCCCGAAGCCTACGTGCGCGCGCTGACACGGCTGGCCGAAGCCGCCGGCGCCTTCATTCTGCGCGGATCGCCGCTCCTCTCAGCGTCCGCGATCGATGATGGCATCGAGTTGCGCACGCCGCGGGAATCGATCGTGGCCGGGACGGTGGTCAACGCGGCCGGCCTCTATGCCGACGATGTGAGCGCGATGCTGGGTGGGGAGAGCTTCACGATCTATCCGTGCCGCGGCGAGTACGCGGAGCTCGATCCGTCGAGCCGCCACCTTGTTCGAGGGATGGTGTACCCGGTACCGCATACGCCCGGACACAGCCTGGGCGTGCATCTGACGAAGACGACCTGGGGATCGGTGATCCTGGGGCCGACGATCCGGTACCAGGACGGCAAGGACGACTACGAGAACGATCGCCTGCCGCTCGAGGCGTTCGTGGACGAAACGCGCGCGCTGCTCCCGGAAGTAACCCTCGCGGACCTGCAGCCGGGCAGCTCCGGCATCCGCGCAAAGCTCTGCCCGCCGGACGAACCGTTCGCGGACTTCATGATCCGTCGCGACGCGGTCAATCCCAGGGTCGTTCACGCAGCCGGGATCGACTCGCCGGGGTTGACCTCGTCGCTGGCGATTGGGGCCAGGGTTGCCCGCATTGTAGGCGGCAGCAACTGATCGCCGACTCCTGGTCCGCTCGACCTGTTCCACGTCGTGCGGCCTATAATCTGACGACAATGACTCCCGCCGCCTCGGGCATCGACACCTCTCCGGAGGTCGAACGTCAGCTCATCGAGGGGTGGCGCCGGATGAGCCCTTCGGAGAAGTTGACCATCACGTGCCGGATGAGTACGACCGTTCGCCAATTGGCACTCGCCGGCGTACAGCAGCGGCATCCTGCGGCCTCCCCACACGAGCAGTTTCTTCGGCTCGCGGTTGTCGTTCTTGGCGACGATCTCGCTCAGCGGGTGTACCCGGAGATCGAATCACTAGGCCGTTCGTGAGCGAACCACTCGATCCTCTAGCCGTCGCGGCAAAGGTCGTCGACGCACTCGAGGCGCTCGGCGTGACCTATACGATTGGCGGATCCATCGCCAGTTCCATCGCCGGCGAGCCCCGGTCGACGCTTGACATCGACGTTGTGGCGGCGCTCAACGAGGGCCACGTGGCGCCGCTCGTCGCGGCGCTCCGCGGCGAGTTCTACGCCGACGCCGAGGCGCTTCGCCGCGCAGTCAAGGAACGGCGAAGCACCAACTTCGTGCACCAGGAGAGTCAGCTCAAGATCGACGTGTTCGTCGCCGGTGGCACTGCCCTGGACTTCCAGCAGTTGGGACGACGCCGCGCCGTGACTGTCGCCGGCCGCACGCTATTCGTCCATCCTCCGGAGGATATCCTGCTTCAGAAACTCCGGTGGTTTCGATTGGGGGGTGAGACGTCCGACAGACAATGGCGAGACGTCGTTGGAATTGTTCGCGTCCAGGGATCACAGTTGGACGTGCCCTATCTGCGCGTGAACGGGCCCGTCCTGGACGTGGCAGATCTGGTAGAGCGTGCGCTCGCCGCGGCGGGATAGGTTGGGCGCCCCGTCGGCCGGAGAGCGCCGAGGTCGGCGTCGAGCGATAGCGCCGCCGCTCGCAAGTGGCCGGGACGTCAGACCTCTTCCCACGGTTCGCCGCCGGATACGATCTGCTCGACGTGTTCCGGACGCGCGTCTCTGAGCCGTTCGACGCGATCGAAGCATTCGCGAGGTGTGACCGCTGGCAAGAGACCCTCGCCGACTCCGTCCTGTACGAATACCGCATTGAACCCGAGCGACTGCACGCCGACGAGCCGGTAGCCCTTCTGGCGGCCGAGTTTCGTGAACGCAGCCAGCGACGCCCAGTAGTCGTTGCCGTCGAGATCCAAGGCCAACCTGGGCATCAGTAATATTGAGCATGGGCGCGTCGGATAGTAACCGATGCGCGCGGAGGGACCGCGACTCAAGCGTTCTGCGGCATGGAATGTGCTGCCGCCGGCTACATGGGCCCCTCCCAGCGCCCGACACAGGCGGCTTTTGCCCCAATCCGGCTCATCCGTGAGCAACTCGCGCACACAGACCGCACGCAGCTTTCCCTAAAACTGGCGGCAATTGCCGTTTTTCTCTTCCTCACCAACGGGGGCCTGGGAACCCGATCGCTGACCGGGTACGCGTTCTTCGTCGTCGCCTGGGCCCTGTCGATCGCCTCGCTGCTGCACGTCGCGTTCCTCGCCGGGCCGCTCGCCCGCATCACCTGGACAGTGCTCATCGCGGCCGGCACCATCGCGGGTACGGCATTTCGCGCCATCTACCACGCCCCGTTGCGGCTCGCCGATGTGGGCGTGCTCCTGAGGAGTGCCGGCGACATGGATTCCGCGCTGGCGTTCTACGGCCCCGCGCTGATGTGGCCGACGCTGCTGACCGTGCTGGGTGTCGCCTCCATCAACCTGCCGCCGTTCGCGAGGAGTGCCCGCGAGCGGCGTCCGTTGGGAGCGCGCATCCGGCAGCTGGCCGTCCAGGTGTCGCCGATCGCCGTCATGGTCGTGGCGCTGCTCGTCAAACACGGCGAAGGCACCAACGGCCTTGCCGTCCAGCACGCACCGCACGCCCACCTCGCGGTGCTGGCGATCGAACGAGCTCTCATGGGCCCGCCCCCGGACCGGGAAGCCGTCACGATGGCGCACTCGGGCCGCCGTCCGCTGCAGAACATCATCGTCGTCATGGACGAGAGCATTCGGGGCGACCTGATCGACCTCAACCTCGAGGGCGGCGCCGTCACGGCTCTCGCTGGACGACCCGACGTCATCAACTTCGGCGTCGCCTCGTCCATCGCGAACTGCTCGTATGCGACGAACATCGGTTTCCGCTATGGCATCGGGCGCCGGGACCATGTCCGCCAGCTCGCCACGCACCCGAGCATCTGGGCGTATGCCAGGCGAGCCGGGTTCGACACCTACTTCTTCGACGCGCAGCGGAGCGACGGTGCGCTGGCCAACGGCATCGACAAGCGCGAACGTGCGGAGATCGATGTTCACTACCAGGTGGCGGCGGACCGCCCACCTCTCGAGAAGGATGTGGACCTCGCGCGTGCCCTGCGGCGCACGCTGGACGAGCCACACCTCAGGCCCCGGTTCATCTATGTGAACAAGATGGGCGCGCACTTTCCGTTCGAAGGCAAGTACCCGCGCGAGCAGGGCCGTTGGCAGCCCGTCATGGAAACGGCGTACTTCGGCAACGAGATGGACCCGGCCGACGCGTTCCAGAGCTTCATGCAGTCTCATGTCCTGGACGCGGATCTCGTCATCCGTCTCAGGAATTCGTACTACAACGCGGTCAGCTGGAACGCGAGCCGCTTCTTCGACGAGCTGCTCGGAGGCCTCGACCTCTCGGACACGCTCATCGTCTACACGGCGGATCACGGCGTGAACCTGCACGACGATGGCGGGCCGGGCTCGAGCACGCACTGCACGAGCGGCGAGGCCAACCCCGACGAAGGGCGCGTGCCCCTGGCCGTCGTCACGGCCAACAGCGCGATATCGGCCGCTCTTCACGCGGCAGCGGCAACCAACGTCAATCGCCTGAGCCAGTTCAGCCTGTTCCCGTCGGTCCTCACCTGGATGGGCTACTCGGCCAGCGACGTCGCCGCGCACCCCGACTTCGATCCGGGCATCGAGGACGCCGCCGCCGCGGGCAACCAGCGGTTCCTGTCGACGTTCTTCGTGCGTCTGGGCGGAAAGCCGGTCTGGAATCGACTGCCCCAACCGGTGACATTCGCCTCGCAGTAGCCACTCCCGGAGCGCCGGGACTTCAGTCCCGGCGTCGCCGGCCGGGTTCCAACTGAATCGCCGTAACCATCTGCAAGATGCTGTACTCGCTCGATCCAATCCACCGATAGTCGGCCACCGCCCTGGCCAACCCGGCCCGCACAGGGTTCTGAATGATATGGGCGGCGACACGCAACGGATCCTCGTGTTCGCGCAGGATCCAGTCCCAATAGCCTTCCTGCCAGAGGTGTGATGGATGCTTGCGCCTCCAGTCGAAGCCAGCCCTCTGCCGCCATCCTTCGAAGAAGCGGCGCCCATCGGAGTCGTCTCTGCGTCCCTCGACGAGCACGTGCACGTGGTCCGGCATGAGGCAGTAGGCAGAAAGTGCAAACCCGCGAGCGGCCGCATGTCGAAGAAGTTGATCGGTGGCGTAGGCGGCAAAGTCATCGCCTTCGAAGACGGGCGCCCGCTGATAGGTGCAGGCCGTGAAGAAACACGCGTGGGCGCCCACGTAGGGGAACTCGGAGAGGCGCGGGGGGCGACGGGCCATAGACCGCGCCCGTGCAAGAACAACGCCGGGGCTGCCTTCGACTTCACTCAGGCTTCGAAGCGCGGGCGCTCCGAGGCAATCATGACGCCGGGACTGAAGCCCCGGACGCTCCGGGCCGATCAGTGACGCCGTTCACTTCCCGAGCCGCACGAAACGGTACTTGAAGCACGCGCGAATCCACGTCAGCGGATCGCGCCACATGCTCACCTTCTTCCCCTCCGTGAACGACCGCGACGTGTAGTTCACCGGGATCTCGAGCGGCGTGTAGCCGGCCCGTACGAGCTTGCCCACCAGTTCCCAGTCGAAGTCGAAGCGGTTGGACTCGAACGTCAGGCCGTACAGGCAGTCCCGGCGGAACACCTTGAACATCGTGAAGGGATCGCGCAGGCGCGTGCCGTAGACGACGTTGAAGAGCGTCGTGAAGAGGAAGTGGCCCAGGTTCATGATCTGGCCCGTGAGCACCTGGTCGGTGAAGTGCCGCATCTTCCACGTCGTGCCATCCGTGCCGTGACGGTCGCCCAGCACGAACGCCGCGCGTCCGGTGCGCAGCGGCTCGAGCAGCAGCTCGTAGTCGTTGAGGTCGTACTCGAGGTCGGCGTCCTGGATGATCACGTAGTCGCCGGTCGCGTGCGCCAGCCCCGCGCGTACGGCGTGCCCCTTGCCTCGGGGCCGGTCCTCGTAGATCACGCGCACGCGTGGATGGCCTTCGATCCGCCGCACCTCGTCGCGCGTTCCATCCGTGGACGCGCTCTCCACCACGATGATCTCGATGTCCATGCCCGCGATGTCCCTGGCAACGAGCCGCCGCATCACCTCCGGGAAGGTGGACCGCTCATTGAACACGGGCATGACGACGGAGAGGCGGCTCCGTCGATCGTCCATCGGACCCGCGTCGGTCCGGCGCGCCAGCACGTCCACGCCGCTGGCCACGACGTCGATACGCTGACGGCGGACGGCGGCCGGCGCCAGCCGTCCCGCCAGGCGGCCGAGCGGCGAGAGCACGGGCACGGGGAACCGGTCGAAGTGCGCAAGGACGTAGTCCGGGCTCAGCGTCTTGCGGCCGCTCGTGACTCGTACCTGATCGAACCCGCCCATGAGGAGCAGCGTCTCGATCGTCCGGCTGCTGAAATAGAAGAGATGCTCGGCCTTGAACTCCATCCACGTCTGCCGCATCAACCGCGCGGACCAGCTGTCGACGCTCGGCGTCGCGACAAACAGCGTCCCACCAGGCGCGAGCAGGTCCCATGCCCTGCGGACCACGGCCCGCGGGTCGCGCGTGTGCTCGATGACGTCCGCAAGCACGCACACATCGAAGCGCCGACCATCGAGCGACGCCGATTCCGCCGTCCCCTGCACGACGCGCGTCTCGCCCAGGCGCGCGTTGGCGCGTCCAACCGACGCCGGTGAGTACTCGACGCCGGTGACCTCGTATCCGCGTGCCCGTGCTTCAAGCAGCAGGTTGCCCAGGCCGCTGCCCATCTCGAGCAGCGTGCGGCCCCGCCGCATCTCGGCCGTCCACCCGCGATAGTCCTCGATGCGGTCGAGATAGGCGGCCGCCGTGGCGCGCTTGAGAGTGTTGACCTCCTGCTCGAAGCGCCCACCCGCGCCGGCGTCTTCAGGGGCGGTGCCAAGGAAGTAGGTGTCCGTGTAGATGGCGGCAAGCTCCGCGTCTGAGGGTTGCGGATCGCGCATCAGCAGCGAGCAACCCTCGCACCGCACGATCGGGGTTGGCGGGCTGGTGAACTGGTAGGCAAGCGTCGTGGACCGGCAGACGGGGCAGGCCGAGACGCGCGGCTGCTCAGCGGAAGGGCCGGACGACATGGAGCGCGAGTAGTGTAACAAGGCCGTGCGTTACAATCTGCAGTGAGGTGAGACTACGAGCGCGCTGGCAGGCCGCGCTGGCCAGGCTTCGGCACTCGGCCATCCTGCCTTCCCACAACGCGCGCCAGCGGTCTTCGACGCTCGATGCGTACGAGAAGCGCGCGCCGGACCCGCGGAACGCGATCGGGATCTTCGCCGGCGAGTGGGCGTCGAAGCTCCCGCCGCCCTGGGACGGCCTGACGGAGGGAATTGCCCCCCTGTACGACGATCCGCGCGTGGCCATGGCGCTCGACATGATGGGCGGCGTGGCGGGGCGGCGCGTGCTCGAGCTCGGGCCGCTCGAAGCCGGCCACACCTACATGCTGGACCGCGCCGGCGCCGCGGACATCCTCGGCGTGGAAGCCAACACGCGCGCGTTTCTCAAGTGCCTCGTGGTCAAGGAAATCGTCGGTCTTCCGTCAGCGCGCTTCGTCTGCGGCGACTTCATGGAATACCTGCGCGGCACGCCGGCGCCGGTGGACTTCGTGATGGCATCCGGCGTGCTCTACCACATGATGGCGCCGGTGGAGCTCATCGCGCGCGTGGCCGGCGTGGCGCCCACGGCATACCTCTGGACGCACTACTACGATCGCGAGCGGCTCTCGTCCACGCCCTCCCTCGCCCACCGCGTGGTCACACCCGAGCCGTCGGAGTACGAAGGGTACCGGTACGTAGTTCATCGGTTCGTGTACGGCGCCGCGCTGGAGCGGAAGGAGTTCTGCGGCGGCAGCCGCCCGGAAGCGCGCTGGCTGACCCGCGACGGCATCCTCGGCGCGCTCGCGCACTTCGGATACACGCGCATCCGTCCCTTCTACGAGCAGCCGGATCATCCACACGGGCCGGCCTTCTCCGTGCTGGCCGAACGCTGACGCCGGTGGCTCCATGAAGGCCCTGCTGAAGCGCGCCGTCCGGCCGTACATCCGCTCCCTGCGCGAATACCGCGCGTTTCGGCAGCGTCGCGCGCCGGAGCCGGTGTCCATTCCCGTGGCCGGCGGCCGCATCGACGCGGTCGTGGTGCAGGTGGACGGCGTGGTGTCGGCCATGGGCTGGGGCCCGAGTCTCGAGGCCTTCGAGCACGCCCTCGCACTCCGTCTCGGGTCCGAGGTGCGGCCGCCGTCGCACGCGTTCCGCGTGCCGCGGCCCGACGTGGAGCCGGCCTCGGGGTCGGCGGGGTTCCTCGGCGCGGTGGCCGAGTGGGTGCTCGAGCCGCACGACACGGCGCGTCAGGCCATGCTGGTCGTCGAGGGCCGTGACGCGTTCCCGCTGCGGATTCCGGTCCTCGCCGCCACGCCCTACGGCGCACTGCACACGGCCACCCAGATCTTGGGTCGGGATGGCCTCTACGGCAGTGGCGCGCCCGTACATGCCGTGTCGGACGAGATTGTGACGCTCGCCCGCCGGCTCCCGCAGCCCATCCTGGACTTCGGGTGCGGCGGCGGCGCGCTGGTCCGCGCCCTCCGCCGCGAGGGCATCGAGATCTCCGGCCTCGAACTGGACGACGATCGGATCCGCCAGCACCTGCTGGACGAGGTCAAGCCGTTCGTCACGCTGTACGACGGCACGCTCCCGGCGCCCTTCCCCGACAAGCAGTTCGCGAGCGTCGTCTCGAGCGAGGTGCTGGAGCACATCCCGGGCCCGCACGCCGCCCTGGCGGAGATGGCCCGGCTCGCCAGGCGCACGCTGCTGATCACCGTGCCGGACATGTCTGCCATCCCGCGCGGCTACGCGCACACCGTGGTGCCCTGGCACCTGCTGGAGGCGACGCACGTCAACTTCTTCACCCAGCACAGCCTGGCCCGGGCCCTCGCGCCCCACGCCACGCTCGTCGAGTTCGCGCGGATCGGCGCGGTGCAGTGCGATCGCATGCTGTACTACAGCAGCCTCGCGGCAACGGCCACGCTCCCCGGGAGCCTGTAGAGGCGACCCTTCAGGGTCGCCTGCGCGCGCGGGCGCGGTCTTGTAGAGGCGACCCTTCAGGGTCGCCTGCACCAAGGGTCAACAGAGCGCTAAGCCGCGCCTCGTCAGGGGCCGATAACAGGAGTCATCGGCCCGCGTCTGGTAGCATGGGGACCTCATCCCGCCTGCTCCCTCCCGCGGGCACGAAGCCGAGGGGACCCATTCGTGTACAGAGCCAGTGGCCTTGCCTTCTTCGTCACGCTCCTGCTCGGCGTGGCGCTCACGACCGATCTCGCGGCACAGACGATCAGCCTGCCGAACGGCACGCTGTACAAGGCCGGCCCGGACTTCGCGGCGGACGTGCTGCAGGACCCCTGGGACTTCGAGAATGCGGAGGACATCACGCCGGACCCGATCGAGGTCGCCGGGTGGTCGTCCCCGCCGGAGGCCACCATCCGGACGCTCGGCACCGGCCCGGCCTTCCTGGCCACGCAGGGGTGGTTCCGCGGCGTGGCTTCGGGCGACACGGGGTTCTTCATCCTCCGTCGTCCGGACGCCTTCACCGTCAACCCTGGCCGCACGGCCGCGCGGTTCCCCATCGAGACAGCCAGGTACAGCAAGTTCGCCATGCGGATGCGCGTCAGCGGCGCTACCGCGCCGAACAACCTGGTCGTGTACTGGTTTCACCGTCTGCTGTCCGAGGGCGCTGACTTTGCGACTCGACTGGGCTTCGCCAGCGCACCGGTATCTTCAGGCACCACGGACCGGATCTACGTGATCGACCTGGCGCAGCAAACTGACGGTGGATACCCGTATCTCACCGATCTCCTTTCGAAGGGCCTCCGCATCGATCCGGTACACGGCAACGGTGAGCTCATCGAGATCGACTGGGTACGCCTGACGACGCCCAACACACATGCGGACGCGGCGCTCATGCCCGTCACCGTCTCGGGGTGCACGACACTGCAGTCCTTCACCATGACGGACATCAACGGCGCGCAAACCGTCATCACGGACATCGAGACCATAGGGGGCACGCCGCACGTGAACTACGGCATCCTGCCACCCGGCGACTACAACATCCGCGCCACCTGCAGCGACGGCACGTCCGCGGCCCTTCCATTCACCATCAACACACCGCCCATCGTCACGGTGCTGGATCCGGACGAGCGCGGCGACCCGTCCACGGACTACGCGCTCGAGGTGAAGAACGACCCGTGGGACTTCGAGCAGGACACAGACCTCGCTCGCCCGCTGGCGGGGAGCAACTTGAGCATCACGCAGGGCGAGTGTGCAACCGTTCCCTGCGGCCTCGTGCCTGCGGAGCCCCCGGGCACGGGGCACATGCTCCGCGCTTCCGCCTGGGGCGACCCGGGCGATCCGCAAGTGTGGCTCCTCGAGCGGGCGTTGGTCCCGCTCAATTCCCGGCGGCACGAGATTGTCTCGTTCTCGCTTCGGAATCGCCGCCCGTGGGTGGCCAGCCCGACGACCGGTCCGGTGCTGCGGTTCTTCTGGGGCTCGGACGCCAGCTCCGACGGCAACCAGACCACCACGTCGCAGGACATGTGGGTGTGGCCCGGCTTCCAGACCTACACGGTGAACCTCGGGGACCTGACCGTCGCGAACGGCGGCATCGAGGTCCCCTGCGGTCCCAACTGCCGCCCGTGGAGGGACCGGGGCATCCGGCACTTCCGCATCGATCCCCACGAGTACAACCACGCGCCGACGGCCTTCGACCTCGACACCGTGACGCTGACGGCGCCGGACGGCGTCGCGCGCGGCGGGACGTTTGCCGTCCGCTACCGGTTCGAGGACCCGGACCCGGTGGGCGCGACCTACACCGCGCGCATCTACCGGTCCGACTGGCCGACCCGCGCGAACATGGTGCTGCTCGACACGGTGGCGGGCGTCACACCCGGCACGACCCATACGTACACGCTGGACCCGGTGATCAAGGGCATGGTCGACGGGCGCTACACAATCTCGGTGGTCATCGACGAGGCCCGGGGCGCCTTCGTGCAGGCCAGCCACGCCTGGGCGCAAGGCGCGCTCGTCGTGACCGAACCCACGGCCGCCCTGCCCAGGCTCTCCGTCTCGTCGCCAACACCCGAACAGGTCGTGGGCGTGCCCTTCAACATCCAGGGCTGCGCCTACGACGAGGGCCGGTCCACAGGGCAGATCAACGTGGACGACGTGGTCGCAAGTATGCGAGCGGTGAGCGGTGCGCGGACCGGGATGGTACTGCCGCTCGGCTTCCACCCGACGGTTCCACATACCGGGGTAGTGCAGTTCGGCCCGTTCGGAACGCCCGTCGCCTGTCCCACGGCGTCCGACCCCTACGCCAACGCCGGGTTCCGCTTCGTCAACATCGGTGCGGGTGTTCCCACGGGCTACCTGGACGGCCGCTGGGTGATCGACATCCGCGCGCGGTCCACGATCTCGGGGGAGATGATTCAACTGGCGGAACTGCCCATCCGGATCGGTGCCGTAGCCCCGCCCGCGCCGGTCAACTTCCAGGCGAGCGCTGTGGGGGGCAACACCGTCAGGGTCTCGTGGGAGGCGCCGCCGGCTCCCGTGGCGTCCTATCAGATCCAGGGCGCACTCGACCCCGCCTTCTCGCCAATTGCCTTCAGCCTCAACGTCGCCGCAGCCGGTGAATATCATGGCGAACTGGCCAGCGGACGCTACTACCTCCGGGTCTACGCGCGGACGCCATCGGGGCAGTGGAGCGACCCGTCGGACACGCGGATGGTGGAGGTGGCCCTGCCGACGCCGCCAGGCGCACCCGTCCTCTCGCTGACGCAGGTCTCATCCAACCCGGTGACGATCAGCTGGACGCCCGGTCCCGGCGGCACGCCGACCGGCTACACCGTCTACGCCGGCACGGCCCCCGGGGAGAGCAACCTGGCAATCGCACCCATGGGCGCGGCCACCGCCATCTCCGCCGTCGCACCCGTCGGCACGCCCATCTACGTGCGCGTCGTCGCGACGAACACGGCAGGCTCGGCCGTGTCCAACGAGGCGAGCTTCACGCTGGCGCCGCCCGCGCCGCCAACGCTCAACCCCGCCGGCATCTCGGGCAGTACCGTGACGCTCAACTGGTCGCCCGGCGCGGGGGCCCCGCCATCGAGCTACACGGTGCTGGCGCGCATCCCGGGGTCGACGCAGGTGATTGCCACGCTGCCGGTCGCCGGCACGACCATCACCGTGGAGGCCGTCCCGGCGGGCACGTACAGCGTGACGGTGGTGGCGCACACGGGGTTGGGGTCGAGCGCGGAGTCGAACCCGATTACGGTGCAGGTACCGCAGCCGTAGAGACGTCGGCGTGGCGTCGGGATGGGCTCAGGACCGCGGACGCATGACGACGAGGTCCTGCAGGTTCCCGATCGCGGCAGGGACGATCTCCAGGATCTCGAACGTGCGCGCCCACTCGCGTCGGATGTACTCCGGCGAGTGATATGTGGTGCGGTAGTACTCCGTGTCCGGCAGCACGCCGTCCATGTCGTGGCTCACGGCGTCGAGGAAGCCTGCCTCCCGGACCTTGCGCCAGGCGTGGATGCTCCCGCTGGCCACGGTGGCCGCGGGGCCGTGGATCGTCATCAGCAGGACCGCGTCCGGCGTGGCAATCCGGTGGAGTTCCGCAAGCCACTCGTGCTGCACGGCCTCGGTGAGGTGCGTGAAGATCGAGATGCCGGCGATGGTGTCGAACGTGTGGTCGGCGAAAGCCGTCGGCGGGTGGAGCGGGATGGTCTCGAACGCCGCGAACGGCAGGTTGGCACGGCACCACGCGACGTTGTCCGCGTCCACGTCCACCCCGGTGAGGGCGCCAGGCACCACCCGATCCATGTAGCGCAGCAGCCGCCCGGACCCGCAGCCCCAATCGAGCACACGGCGTCGCGCCTCCAGATCCTGGCCCGTATGGCGGCGTACCGCGTCCGCGATCTTGCGGGCATTCGAGCAGCCGATGATGCGGAACGTGTCGGCGCTGGCGCCGTGGACGCGGATCATCCGCGGCGCGTCCGGCAGCGGCCAGCGCTCGGCCGAGCGTGGCGGCAGGTAGTACGCCTGCTGCGGACGCCAGGGCAGTCCCGTCGCGGCATCGGCACACTGGACCTCGATCACCGCGTCGTCCGCGCGCTCGGACGCCAGCAGGTCCGTCTCGCCCTCGAAGACGGCATCGGACACGTCCGCGACGTGGCCGAAGATCGGGACGAGGTCCGGCCGAGGCCCGGCGATGCGCTGCTGCGCGAACGGCCGTCCGTTGAGCGTGAACGTGACGGCCGCCGTATCCGGCCGCACCACCCATCCCGCGATCCGCAGCCGGCCATCCTCGACGATGGCCCGGTCCAGGCACCACGCGGCCGGCCCCAGCGCGTCGGCGAGGTCGCGGCGGAGCCAGGCGGTGAGCGCGCGATCCCGCACGTCCCGAAGCGCCGCTTTCACCCGCCCATCGTAGCGGAACGGGCGTGCGGGAAAAACACGCTATGATCGCGGGAGCCCCTCCTGCCGCCCTGTCCTGATGCACATCCTGTCCGTGTCGCCGCTTGCGTTGCCCGATGTGAGGGTCATCCGCTTCCGCCGTTTCGTCGATCACCGCGGCTACTTCGCGGAGCCGTTCCGCCGCAGTGACTTCGACGGACATCCGGAGCTCGACTTCCTGAGGCACGTGCCGCTGCTGCAGATGAACGAGAGCCGATCGCGGGCCGGCGTCGTGCGCGGGCTGCACTTCCAGTGGAGTCCCGCGATGGGCAAGCTCCTGCGCACGCAGGTCGGGCGCATGGTGGACGTCTTCATGGACATCCGCCATGGCTCGCCCAGCTTCGGCCAGGCGGCGATGTACGACCTTCCGTCCTCGGGCGAGGCCGACTACGCGGAGTGGATCTGGGTGCCGCCGGGATTCGCGCACGGCAACTTCTTCACGGTCGACTCGCAGATCGAGTACCTGTGTACGTCCGAGTACAGCCCGACCACGGAGGCGGGCATCTCGCCGCTGGCGCCCGACATCGACTGGTCGATGTGCGACGCCGGCCTCAAGCGGGAGTTCGACGTCGTGATCGCGAGCGGTCCGCTCATGAGCGAGAAGGACAGGAACGCGCCGACCCTGACAGAGTGGCGGGTCGATCACCGATCGCGGAACTTCGTCTACGAAGCGTAGGTGGCAGCTGGCCGACGGGCGATCCACGCGAGGCGGTGTGGGCGATCACCAGAACCAGGATAGAGTCATCGGCCGTGACGGAAGGCTGAATGTGGCTGAGAGTCGTGCAGTCTCTGCCGTCGCACGGTCGGTCATCTGAGGCGGTAGTCCACGTACTCGAGGCTGAGATTCGGGTTGTACATCGGATCGACATCGAGGCGGGAACCCCAGCGCGCGTGTAGATGTGCGAGGTCGCGAGAGGACAGCTCCTGTCGCGACACTCCGCCGGTTTCGAAGTGTGTCAGCCGCGCATAGGGCGTATAGACCACGCGGAGGCCGGCTTCTCCGACGCGCAGGCCGTAGTCCACATCGCTCCCCTGCCCGGCCAGCGTCTCGTCGAATCCGCCGGCGCGGGCGAACACGTCGCGTCGGGTCATGAGGCACGCGGCGCTCACGGCGGAGTAGTTACGAATACTGTTCGCGCCCGAATAGTACCCGACAGTGTCGCCGGCAAACCCGCGGAACGGGGAGCTCGCCAGGCCGTCCAGGCCGATCACCAGACCGGTGTGCAGCAGCACACCGCGGCTGTCGAAGAGCTTGGCGCCGACAGCCCCAATCCACGGCTGCGCGGAGAGCGACACCAGGTTCTCCAGCCACTCGGCGTCACGCGGTTCGACATCGTCGTGCAGGACGAGAACGTGGTCGCCCGACGACTCGTGAACACCCTGGTTGACCCACGCCGCGAAGTTGAAGGGGCCACGCGCCCGCACCGTGCGGATCGCGAGGCCATCGACGGCACGCGGCGGCGCGCCGTCTGCCGAGACGAGCACGACCTCGAAATGCCGATACGACGTCGATGACGCCAGGTGCTTCAACGTGCGCGGGAGCGTCGGTGACTCCATACCGCGAGTGGGCATCACGACGCTCACGCGGGGACTGCCGGTGATGCCGTACTGGATCCGGTACAAGCCGGGAGGCCCCGCGTCGAGAACCCGGCCCGGTATGGCCTGCCGGTCCAGGTGCGCTTCGAGCGCCCGCACGCCGGCGTGGTGAGCCGTTGGCTTGGCCTCGCCGCTGAGCGCGGTAGACGCGGGGATCTTCCGCCAGTGGTAGAGCACGTCAGGAACGTGCGCGATCCGCTCCGTGCGCTCGGCAACGCGCAACAGGAGATCGTAGTCCTGGGCGAAGTCGAACTCGCTTCTGAAGCCGCCGACCTCCTCGACGATCGATCGCCGGATCACGAGCAGGTGGCACGCGTACATCGACGATCGGAAGAGATCCGGCGCCCAGTCCGGTTTGAAGTACGCGTCGGTCCGGCCGCCCGCCTCGTCGACCTTGTCCTCATCCGAGTAGATGACATCGGGCTGCGGCCCCGGCGCGTTGAGCCGTTCGACAATGCGGAAGAGCGCGTGGGGAAGGAGCGCATCGTCGTGGTCCATGAGCGCAACGAACTCGCCCGTGGCGGCCGACAGCGCGAGGTTGGAGGCCGCAGAGACACCGCCGTTGACGGCGGCGTGCTGCACCGCGATGCGGGAGTCGCGGCGGCCGATCCGCGACAACGCCTCGCGTGTTCCCGCATCGGTCGAGCCGTCGTCGGCCACGGACCACTGCCAGTGCGGATAGGCCTGGGCGATCACGGAATCGGCGGCCGCGTCGAGCCATCGCGGGTCCGTGTTGTAGACCGCGGTGATGATGGAAATGGTCGGCCGGTAGTCGAAGCCGTCCGCGGCGACTCGCATGGCGGCCAGCGCGCCGGCGGCGGGGGTATGCGTTCGGCACCACTCGCGATACCGGTCCGGCCCGCGTGCCTCGCCGCTGCCGTTGCGGACCCAGCCGAGCGTGGCGGACAGGCCGTCCGAGCTCAGGCGATGGAACGCGCGGCGAACCAGACGCCGGCGCTCGGCCGGCGGGCGCGACCGGAACGCGCGCCAGGCGCGGAGGAGATGCCTCATCACAGCGTATTGTCCCGTGGATTCACGCGAACCCGCAGGGCGGATCCGCAAAGAGGAGCTTCAGCTCCGCCCGGGGCGGCTCTACAGAGCCGCCCTACATGTCCACCTCGCGTGGCAGCCGCCCTACCGCTCCGCCACGTCCCACGCGTGCCCTGCACTATATTGGGTGACTCGCCTCCCGATGTCCGCCACGCCCAGCGTCACCGTCATCGTTCTCACCTTCAACGGCAAGCGCCACCTGGAGGTGTGCCTGCCTTCGCTCGAGGCGCTCGACTACCCGAACGTGAGCGTGATGGTGGCCGACAACGGCTCGCGCGACGGTTCGGCCGACTGGGTCCGATCGCGCCACCCGCGCGTGCGGGTCCTCGAAATGGGCGCAAATCTCGGCTTTGCCGCCGCCTACAATCGTGCCGTCCAGGAGGCCCGCACCGACTACGTCGTGCTCCTGAACAACGACACCAGGGTGGCGCCGTCGTGGCTGACCGAGCTCGTGAGTGCCGCCGAGCGAAACCACGCGGCCGCCGCAGCGTCGGCCATCCTGGACTGGGACGGGTCGCGCATCGACTTCGTGGGCGGCCTTCCGACCTTCATCGGCCACTCGTGGCAGCTGGACTACGGCCTGCCCGCCGGCAAGACGTACGAGGAGCGGCCGCTCCTCTTCGGCTGCGGCGCGTCGGTGTTGATCAGGCGCGATGCATACATCGAGGCTGGCGGCTTCGACGAGGACTTCTTCGCCTA
>CAZJBN010000070.1:0-25646 GCA_964543955.1 uncultured Bifidobacteriaceae bacterium | reverse complement strand
AGATGCCGAGATCGACGCGGTCGATGCGCACCATCCAGCGCAGGAACAGGTTGAGGCGCTTGCAGGCGCCACCCGAGGACGGGCGCGAGAAGAAATACGCGACGCCGGGCTTCCCGGGGATCGTCCCGTAGGCCTCCGTCAGATCCAGGGCCAGCGCGCGTCGCGAGAACGATTCGAGGGCGCCCTCCACCGTCGTGTCGCCTTCGGCGAGCCCTTCTGCGAAGAAGCCTTCGATGGATCCGCCGCGCTCGACCACCTGTCGCAGGATCCAGAGCATTGCGACGAGGTCCACGCCCCGGGTCCAGCGATGGACCAGCGGGAAGAGCGGGGCGCCGTGCACTTCGGGTTCGAACCGCCGTACGAAATCCGCAGGCCGATCACCCATCACCGCGACCAGTGCCTCGATCGAATTGAGGACGCTCTGCACCCGCCCGAACGCGAGCGCTGCAGCGCAGAAAGCCACGACTTCGCGATCGGCGGGATGCCGGAACCGGCGGACGATCCAGATGGGATCCGAGACGGCGTGCTCGAGGTTGAACGCCGCATAGAGCGTGTCGAGGCGCGCCTTGAGGACGGATTCGGCCGAC
The DNA here is from genome assembly GCA_964543955.1 of uncultured Bifidobacteriaceae bacterium. Classification (GTDB taxonomy): domain Bacteria; phylum Acidobacteriota; class Vicinamibacteria; order Vicinamibacterales; family UBA2999; genus VFZN01. The sequence goes on along the minus strand of CAZJBN010000070.1, from coordinate 25,059 downwards.
ACGGGGAGGACCGCGAAGCTCACCGGCACGACTCTATCAGACACCGGTGAACGTCCGCTGAGGCCTTCGACCCTGAAAGTCAGAAGTGAAAAGTGAAAGGTGAGAAGAAGGCCAGAATCCCGCGCTTCCCGCCCTTCTCACTTCTCACTTCTCACTTCTCACTTCTCACTTCTCTAGAGCCCGGCATCGAGCGCACGAAGGGTATCGAGCACCGTGCCGACCGCCGCGGCGAAGAACCGCGGGTCGATCTTCTCGGCCGTATCGGTGGGCTGGTGATAGTCGGCGTGATCCTCGACGCCGAAGTACAGGAACGGGATGCCGGCAGAGTGGAAGGCGCCGTGATCGGACTGCGAGGTCCAGTCGTCGCTGCCGCCGCCCGAGTCGTGCCCGAAGAGCACCGCGACCGGCGGCCGGGGCGACACGGGCTGGACCAGCGCCTTCAGTTGCGGATGGCGCGAGAGACCGGCCAGGTACAGCTCGCTGCGGTCGCCGCGCGCGACCATGTCCAGATTGACGTTGAGCGCGAGTCGATCCTTCGGGACGGGCGGTGAGGCCACGAAGGCGCGCGCGCCCTGAAGGCCCATCTCCTCTGCGTCGAAGGCGACGAAGATCAGGCTGTGCCGGAACGGGCGCTCGACACACGCCTCGGCCAGCTGCAGCAGCGCCGCCACGCCCGAGGCGTTGTCGTCGGCGCCCGGATACACCACGCCGCTTCGGATGCCGAGATGATCGTAGTGAGCGGAGACGACGATGAACGGCAGGTCACGGTCCGTTCCTCGACAGAGTCCGACAACGTTGGCCGCCTGCGGTCCGCTCGCACTCTGGCTGTCGGCGGGCGGCGTCCCGGGACGGCGCGTGGGCACGAACGGCGCTTCGAAGCCGCCGCCGAGGTCCTCGAGGCCGACGGCCTGGAACCGCTCGCGTATGAACGCGCGCGCCTTCGCCCCTCCGGCCGTGCCCGTGCCACGCCCTTCCATCCCGGGCGCCGAGAGCGCCTGCACGTCCGCCATCAGCCGATCGGCCGCGATGGGCTCGCGCACGGCGACGGCCGTCTGCGCGCGGGCGGGATCCCCGGCGATCAGGAACGCCAGGCACAGGAGCGCGGCGGCAGTGCGGTGCATGACGTCGATCGTAGCCCGGGATCAGGTTCGCTTGCCTGCCACGGGAGCGACAGACGACGGCGGGTCTCCCTTCGCCTTATACATGGCGCGATCGGCCGCCCGGAGCGCCGTGTCGGGCGACCCCCCTGGCTCGAGCTCGGCGATACCGCACGAGAAGCGGATTCGCGGCTCCCCAGCCGCCGTGAGCCACTGCCGGAGGGCATGCACGCGGGTCAGCGCGGACTCGCGGTCCAGCCCCGGGGCGACCACGAGAAACTCGTCCCCGCCGTAGCGGATGACGGCGTCAGCCGGGCGGAACGAGTCGCGGACCGCGAGCGCGAAGCGCTTGAGGCACTCGTCACCCACGGCGTGCCCGTACCGGTCGTTGATGTCCTTGAAGTCGTCCAGGTCGATGAAGAGCAGGGTCGCACCAGCCGGCTGCACGGCCCGGAACACGTCCGGCAGCGCCCGCCGGTTGTCGAGCGCCGTCAGCGGATCGCGATCGGCGAGCCGCCGCAGGTGATCCTGCGCGCGCATCAGGTTCAGGTTCGTCTCGGTCAGCTCCCGCTGTGCGCGATCGGACACGGCCAGCACGCAGCCGAGCGCGATGAACCACTCGGCGCCCGCGTCGAACGACGAGGTCGCCGCCAGGAACATGCCGAGCTGGGATCGCACCACATCCGGCAGGGCGTCCGAGTTCACGACCTGCAGGTAGTAGGCCGCCGATTCGGTGAGCGCGAGGACACCGCGGAGTACCAGCCCCGCCGTCAGCCAGGGAATGCGCCGCGCATCCCGCCCGAGCGCCAGCGCCGACCCGATGAGCAGCACGCCGATCGTCAGGTGCTGGACGATGCCCAGGCTCGCCAGCGTCTCGAGAAAGAGCGCACCGATGAATCCGTAGGCGATCGCGGTCGTCACGACGGTCCGCCGCGACAGGAGCTCGGCGCCGGGTTGGGCGATCGCCCACGCGCCCTGGATGAGCAGCAGAACGAACGCGAGCTTCGTCGCGACGTACCCGCCGAGCAACGGTGCGGTCAGCCGGTCTGGCTGGAAGAACCAGAAGAACACCGTGATGGTGATCGCCGCCAGGTTGGAGATCCACGCGAGCACCCACCACCTGACCTCCACGCGGCGAGACGACCGTGCCAGGACCACGAAGAACGCGGAGAGCATGACGAGCGAGACGAACTGAACCGCCGTGCTCCATCGCCAGATCAGCAGTTCCATGGTGTCTCGGCCGCTCGCGTCAGAAGCGGGTCACGGGCACACCCGCCGCACAGAGAGGGCAGGCATCGGCGGAATGGTTGGGCGGCGACACGTGGTCGAGGAGTGCGATGTTCGGGACATCGAGCGTCACCTCGGCCTCGCAGCGATCCACGATCAGGAGCGTCGCCAGCACCGTCCCGCCGGCACGGCGGACCAGGTCCGCGCACCGTGCCAGCGTCTGCCCCGTGTTCCGTACATCGTCGGCCAGGAGCACGCGACGGCCTCGCATGAGTCCCGCGTAGAACGCGCTCAGCGTCGGGCGTCCCTCCCGATCGCCGAACGGCGCGAACGAACAGGGCGGGGCGGTCATCGCCCGTCGGCCCTCGAGGAGGCCGGCGATCGTGTGCGCGAGGAGCGCGCCGCCCGTGACCGGACCAGCCACGACTTCGGCGGCGTCGAGGATCGTGCCCGGCGTGAGGTCGATGAGGTCCTGCGCCACACGCCAGATGGTCGCGGGCGAGCGGAACAACTGGTGCGGGTTGAGGTAGAGGCGGCCATGAAAGCCGTTGCCGTAATCGAAGTGGCCTTCCATCACCACTTCGAACCTCCGCAGATCTTCCGCCGCGCGCCGCCGAATCTCGTCGGTATCGATGACCATCAGGCCTTCCCCGCCGGAAAGCCGGCGTCCGCGCTGGCGAAGACCACGCGGCCGCCGACGATGGTGGCGGCCACGCCACCGCGGAAGGACCAGCCATGGTACGGCGTGTTCCTGGACTTGCTGCGGAGGACCGCCCGGTCGATCGTCACCGCGAGGTCGGGCGCCAGCACGGTGATGTCGGCCACCGCACCCACGGCCAGCGATCCGCCGGGGACGCCGAGGATTCGTGCCGGGTTGACGGACATGAGATCCACGAGCCTCGGCAGCCCGATGAGACCGGCATGGACGAGGCGATCGAGCGCGATCGGCACCGCGGTCTCGAGCCCGACAATGCCGAACGGCGCGCGGTCGAATTCCACGTTCTTCTCGTCCAGGTGATGGGGCGCGTGGTCGGTGGCAATGACGTCGACGCTCCCGTCCACGATACCCGCAAGCATCGCATCGCGGTCCCGGGCCTCCCGCAGCGGCGGGTTCATCTTGGCATTGGTATCGTAAGGCACCGGCGCGGCCAGCAGCTCGTCGGTGAGCGTGAAGTGGTGCGGGCAGACTTCCGCCGTCACGTTGACGCCGCGCGCCTTGCCCTGCCGCACGGCTTCGAGCGTCGTCCAGGCGCTCATGTGCGCGATGTGGATGCGGCCGCCCGTCATCTCCGCCAGGAGGATGTCGCGACTCGCGGTGATGGCCTCGGCCACGCCCGGAATCCCCCGCAGTCCCAGCGAGGCGGCGATCGGGCCCTCGTGGGCGACGCCGTCCCCCTTGAGCGTCTGGTCCTCGCAGTGCTCGATCACGGGCATGTCGAACATGCTCGTGTACTCGAGCGCACGCCGTGCGAGCAGCGCCGTCGCCACAGGCAGGCCGTCGTCGGTCACCGCGACGCAGCCGGCCGCGCGAAGCTCTGCGATATCGGCGAGCTCTTCGCCCTTCTGCCCCCGGGACACCGCGCCAATCGGATAGACACGCGCCAGGCCGGCCTGTCGTGCCTTCTCCAGGATGAGCGCCGTGACGCCTGCGTTGTCGTTGACGGGGCAGGTGTTCGGCATGCAGGCGATCGCTGTGAACCCGCCCGCCACCGCCGAACCGACACCGGTCGCAACCGTCTCCTTGTGTTCCTGTCCCGGCTCGCGCAAATGCACGTGCATGTCGATGAAGCCCGGGCAGACAATCGCCCCGGCCGGCATGTCCAGCACCTCGCCCGGCTCCGGTATCGGCAGGTTCCGCCCCACGGCGGCGATCACATCGCCGTCGATGAGGACGTCGAACGAGCCGTCGATTCCGTTGGCGGGATCGACGACACGCCCGCCCCTAAGCAACCGTTTCATGTTCCGCTCCACCTGCCAGCAGGTACAGGACCGCCATGCGCACCGCCACGCCGTTGGCCACCTGGTCCAGGATGACCGAGAACGGACCGTCGGCGACTTCGGACGCGATCTCCACCCCGCGGTTGATGGGCCCGGGGTGCATGATGATGACATCCGGCCGGGCGCGTGCGAGCCGCGTCTCGGTCATGCCGAACGTCGTGAAGTACTCGCGCAGGGACGGGAAGTACCCACCCTGCATGCGCTCCAGCTGGATGCGCAGCATCATGACGACGTCGGCGCCCTCCACGGCTTCATCGACGCGCGTCGTCACGTGCACGGCCTCCCGTTCGAGGCCGGGCGGTACGAGCGTCGCAGGGCCGCACACCCAGACCTCGGCACCGAGCTTCGTCAAGAGCAACACGTTGGATCGCAGAACGCGGCTGTGCAGCAGGTCCCCGACGATGGCGACCTTGAGACCGGCAATGCGGCCCTTGCGCTCGCGAATCGTGAAGGCATCGAGGAGCGCCTGGGTCGGGTGCTCGTGCATGCCGTCGCCGGCGTTGATGATCGCCGCGCGGCAGATGCGGGCCAGCAGGTGGCCCGCGCCCGACGACGCGTGGCGAAGGACGATCATGCTGGGCGCCATCGCCTCGATGTTGAGCGCCGTGTCCACCAGCGTCTCGCCCTTGACCACGCTCGAGGTCCCGATGGCGACGTTGAGCGTGTCCGCACTCAGGCGCTTCTCCGCAATCTCGAACGAGGTCCGCGTCCGCGTGCTCGGCTCGAAGAACAAGTTGACCACGGTCCGGCCGCGCAGCGTGGGCACCTTCTTGATGGCGCGCTGGCCGACCTCCTTCATCGCCTCGGCCGTGTCGAGGATCAGCACAATCTCGTCGGGATCGAGCTCGGCGATGCCGAGGAGGTGCTTCTGCCTCAGATGGGTGGCGGGCGCAACGACCGGCAGGGTGCCTGTGGCGTTCATGGCTTCACTCCGCCGTCTCGACGACGACTTCGTCCACGCCGTCGATCTCCAGGAGGCGGACCTGCACGCTCTCCTTGCGTGAAGTCGGGACGTTCTTGCCGACGTAGTCGGCCTTGATGGGCAGTTCCCTGTGCCCGCGGTCCACCAGGACGACGAGTTGAATGGCACGCGGGCGCCCGAAGTCCACGAGCGCGTCGAGGGCCGCCCTCGTCGTCCGGCCCGTGAACAGCACGTCGTCCACGAGGACGATGGTCCGGTTGTCGATGGAGAACGGGATCTCGGTCTTGCGGACCAGCGGCTGCGGGCCGACCGGGTGGCGCATGAGGTCGTCGCGATAGAGCGTGATGTCGAGCGAGCCGATGGGCTGCTCCTCGCCCGCGACCCCGGCCAGCGTGGCGGCAATGCGCCGCGCGATCGGCACGCCCCGCGACCGGATGCCGACCAGGCTGACGTCCGCGATGCCGTGATTGCGCTCGATGATCTCGTGGGCGATGCGGGTGAGCGCGCGGGAGACGCGCTCGGCATCCATGACGACTGGCATGTGTGCTCACCTCTTTGCGGACTCACAGGTCCGCGATTAAAGAGACTGGGGAATTCTAGCACGGGTGCACCTGAGCACCCGTGCACCTGAGCACCCGTGCACCTGAGCACCCGTGCACCTCATGTATGCCTATCGTCCATAACTCGGTATGTACGCGACTGGTCGGGCGGCCGTGAAACTCGTTCTGAAGAGATCCGTGCGGGCGAACCCTTCCATGTCGCGCCCAACCGGCAAGCCGAAGAAATAGAGGATCGTGGGCGTGAGGTCCGCCACCGACGCTCGTGGCGGCCGGCCGGGCTGCACGGGCTCGCCGTAGGCCAGGACGAACCCGTCGGGCGCAGGCTCGTGAGTGCCGCTGATTGCCGGGTTGCCGAACAGGCGCTCGAGGACACGCTTGCCGGGGCCGAGGGGCTCCATGCCAAACCCCGACACGACGAGCAGGACATCGTCCGGCTCGAGCGTATCGATCAGGCGCCCGACTTCGCCGTCGATGAACCCGTAGTAGCGCTCGAGGACTGCGCCGTAGCGCTGCGCTTCCTCCGGGGAGACATCGCCAAACGCGGACGGCGCCGCATAGCGAAGGAAGTAGTGGCCGACGGCATCGATGCCGGGAAACCGGACGGCCAGGAACCGGGTGTCCTGGTTGTCGAGAGCGGCGAGCAGTTGCGCGTGCGCGCGGTCGGCGGCAACCGGTGCCGGGTCGCTCGCGATATCGTAGTCGCTCGTAGGCGGGCCGCCCATCACGGAGACGAGCGAGACGGGGTCCGAGTCGAGCGGCGTGGCGAGGCCCGCGCGCACCTCGTCGAGCAGATCGCGGGGCCAGACGGCGGCGGCGCCGTCGAGCGCCGCTTCGGTGGCGCTCATCCGATGGAGCGTGTCGCTGATCAGGAACCCGCGGACCTCGCGGGCCGGATGTGTGAGGGGCCAGCCGATGACGCCGACGCTCACGCCCTGATCGCCGAGAATCCTCCAGATCGGCCGCGCCGCCAGGTCGTCCGCCGTGTGCGGCTCCTGCGTGAGGACGCCGAATCGAACGAGCGCCTGCGCGAAACAGAAGTCAGGCAGGATCGAGATCGTCGCGCCGGCGCCCGGCACGCGGTACGACGCGGCCGAGCGCACGCCGTTGCTGAGCGGCATCCGGCCGGTGGCCACGGTGCTCCACACCGGTTCGGCCTGCGTTGGCCGGAGTGTCGCCAGGTGCAGGACCGACCCTCCGTCGAAAATCCGACCGAAGTTCGGCAGCCGCCCCTGCGCGACGGTCGGCGAGATGACGTCGAGTGATGCGCCGTCGAGCATCACCATGATGAGCCGGCCCGATCCGGCGCCCGCCGCATCGCTCACGGGCGGGCCTGTCAGTCCCGCGGGAGTGCCGAGCTCGACCGGCCGATCCGGCGCACGGCTGGCCCCGCGAAGGGCGATCGGCAGGACGAGCGACGCCAGGGCCACGAGAACGAGCACGGCGGCGCTCGCGCGTCCGCCGCGCCGTCCGATGTGAGCGATCGCGATCATCAGAAACACCGCGGCGGCCGCCGACACGACGATCGCGCCCGCGGCCAGTCGCCTGGTGGTCTCGGGGTCCAGGACCGGCGCGAGGCCGCGCAGGTTGAGCCACATCACGGCCGCGCCGCCCCCCGCCGCCAGCGTGAGCAGCCACGACAGCAGGCGCACGCTCACCCATCCCGGCGACAACACTTCGACCGCCAGGATCTGCCGCACGACAATGAGCGCGTAGAACGCGACGGTGAGATTGATGCCGTAGGCCAGCCCGAGCATGAGCGCCAGCGCAGCGGTCGCGCCGGGCCTCATCGGGTACTCGGGATTGATCTGCAGGATCAACACGGTGAGGTAGCCCGAGGCCAGGCCGCCGGCAATCACCGAGTTGGAGAGCATCCGCAGGTACCGCACCTGCCGATCGTACATCGGCGTTCATCCGCGCACATCGGTGCCGATCCGGCGGCTCGCCGCGAACGGGACGCTATACTGAAGGGATGCCGCCCCTCGATGTCGATGCGACGGTGGTCGACAACAGCCGATTGTCGCGCGACTACAACGTCCTGACGCTCTCGGCGGCGGATGTCGGCGCGCGGACCGCGCCCGGGCAGTTCGTGATGGTGAGGCCCGAGGCGTGCACGGACACCCTGCTCAGACGTCCGTTCTCGGTCTTCGAGGTGCTGCGCCGGGCAGACGGCACGCCGTCGGCCATCAGCATCCTCAACAAGCGGGCGGGACGGACGACCAATTCGTTGTACGAAGCCAGGCCGGGAGACCGCATCCGGTGCCTGGGCCCGCTCGGCCGGCCGTTTCGACCGGTTGCCGCGCCGATGGAGGCCTGGATGGTGGCTGGCGGGGTCGGCCTGGCGCCCTTCGCCACACTCGCCGAGGCGCTGGCCGGTTCGGGCACGCCAATGACGCTCTTCTACGGAGCGCGATCGGCCGGCGAGCTCTTCTACCTCGATGTCTTCGAGCGCCGTGGCGCGCGCCTCGTGCTCGCGACCGAAGATGGGTCGCGCGGCGCGAAGGGACGGGTGACCGCCCCGCTCGAGCAGGCCCTGGCCGAGGCCCGTCGCGCCGGCGGCGACGCGCAGGCCGGCGCCATGATCTACGCATGCGGGCCGGAGCCGATGCTGGCTGCCGTGGCGCGGCTCGGCCAGCGCTACGGGCAGCCCTCTCAGGTGTCCGTCGAGCGCACCATGGGATGCGGCCTCGGCGGCTGCTACAGCTGCGTGATTCCGGTTCATCGGCACGGCACGACGCCGCATCTCGTGCGCTCGTGCATCGAGGGGCCCGTCTTCGACGGTGGCGCGATCGCATGGGAGTGATGACCAGGGATCTCTCCGTCCGGATCGGGTCGCTCGATCTGCCCAACCCGCTCATCGCGGCCAGCGGCTGTTTCGGCTACGGGCTCGAGTACGACGAGGTGGTCGATCTCTCGCTCCTTGGCGGCGTCGCCGTCAAGGGCCTGTTCATGACCGAACGCGAGGGCCACCCGCCCCCGCGCATCGTCGAGACGCCGGCCGGGATGATCAACGCGATCGGCCTGCAGGGCATTGGCGTGCACCGATTCGTGGCGGAGAAGCTGCCGCTGCTCCGCGAGCGGGGCGCGCGGGTGTTCGTCAACGTGTGCGGGACGACGCTCGACGAGTACGTCGAGGTGACGAAGGTCCTCTCCCAGTCCGAGGGTGTCGCGGCCATCGAGCTGAACATCTCCTGCCCCAACATCAAGGAAGGCGGCATCCAGTTCGGGTGCAGCCTCACGGGCACGGATGCGGTCGTCTCCGGCGTGCGGAAGGCGACGCACCTGCCGGTCATCCCGAAGCTCACGCCCAACGTGACCGATGTCGCGTCCTTCGCCCGCGCGGCGGAGAACGCGGGTGCCGACGCCGTGTCGCTCGTCAACACGTTTCTCGCCATGGCCATCGACGTCGAAACCCGGCGGCCGGCCATCACCAACGTCCTCGGCGGCCTGAGCGGACCGGCCATCAGGCCGATTGCGGTGCGCATGGTGTGGGAATGCCGTCAGGTCGTCAGGATCCCGATCATCGGGATGGGCGGCATCATGAACGCGCGCGACACGATCGAGTTCCTGCTCGCCGGCGCCACGGCCGTGCAGATCGGCACCGCCAACTTCGTCGATCCGTTCGTGTGGTCCAAGGTGCTCGCCGGGCTGGAGGACTACATGGCCAGGCACGATGTCGCACGTCTGAGCGACCTGGTGGGCGCCTTCGATCCGACGCCGCCCACGGCGGTGCACGCATGAACCGTATCCTCGTGGCGCTGGACGTCGAGAGCGCGGGCAAAGCGCTCGCCCTCGCGGACGCGCTCCGCGGCTCGGTCGCCGGCTTCAAGATCGGCAAGCAGCTGTTCACGGCGGAGGGACCGGCCGTCGTGCGGGCCCTCTCGTCACGCGGCGATCGCGTGTTCCTCGATCTCAAGTTCCACGACATTCCCAACACGGTTGCCGGAGCCATCCGGTCCGCGGTGGCGACCGGCGCGTGGATGGTCAACGTGCACGCCTCGGGCGGCACGGCGATGATGAAGGCTGCGGCCGAAGCTGCGCGACACGCGGCGGCCTCGGCCGGGGTCGAGCGTCCGCTCGTCATCGGCGTCACGGTGTTGACCAGCCTGGACGACACGGCCCTGGCAGAGGTCGGCACCTCGAGGAACGTGCTCGATCAGGTCGTACACCTGGCTCGACTCGCCGACGCCGCAGGGCTCGACGGCGTCGTGGCCTCGCCCCGGGAGATTCAGGCGATTCGCGCCGCCACCCGACCCGACTTCGCGATCGTCACGCCAGGCATCCGTCCGGCGGGCCAGGGCAGGGCCGACGATCAGGCCCGTACGCTGACGCCGGCAGAGGCGGTGGCGGCCGGCGCGACCTACCTCGTGATCGGGCGCCCAATCACCGCGGCGCCGGATCCGCGCGCGGCGGCAGACGCCATCTCGGCCGGCATCGTATAGCCAGACACGAGTACGCAGACAAAAGGCCGGCCCACCCGGGCCGGCCCTGGTCATTGCCCGACGAGGCTCGCGAGGCCTACTTCGCGGTGAAGACGAAGTGCCCGCGGCGGTTCTGCTGCCAGCAGGTCTCGTTCGACTCCGTGCAGAAGGGCGCTTCCTCGCCCTTGCTGAGGGTGTTCATACGGTCGCTTCCGATCCCGAGGCTCGCGAGGTAATCCCGGACGGCCGCCGCGCGGCGGTCTCCCAGTGCCAGGTTGTACTCCGCCGTGCCCCGCTCGTCGCCATGGCCCTCGATGTTGATGCGTGTGGACGACCAGCGCTTCAGGTACTCGGCGTTCCTCGCGAGCGCGGCACGCCCATCCTCACGGATCGTGGACTGATCGAGGTCGAAGAACACGTCGGCCAGCGGGCGCTCGTCGTTCAGCTGCTGCAGGGACTTCTGCGCGAAGAGCTGCTCCTCGGTCAACGGCGCCGGCGCGGGTGATGCGGGTGGCGGCGGTGGCGGCGCCGGCGCGGGTGGGGGCGGAGCCGGAGCGGCCGGCGGGGGCGGCTGCGGAGCGGCCGGCGGGGGCTGCTTCCCGCACGCCGCAAGGCCGAACACGAGCACGAGAGCGAGCACTGAAGCGTGGTGAGTCCGTCGGATCATGTCACGGAGGATACGGTGGAGCTTCCGCCGGTGTCAACGCAAACCGACCTCTTCGATCGAGACATCGAACACGCGGAGACCGAGTCGGCGCCGATCGGGACCCCCGTCGCGATCGCTCGGCACGAACGTTTGTGTTGTTTCGATGACGATCTCGTCACCTGCCGTCCTGAGCGACTCGGCGTCCACGTCGAAGGACCACGCGCCGCTCGCGCCGATATCGCGTGCGGCGATCTCGCGGTCGCCAACAAGGGCGCGCACCGAACTGGGGGCGCCGAAATAGTTCAATGGCGCCTCGATCCCGAGGGTCACGCGCACCCTCGACACGGCATCGATCACGAGCAGCCTGGCGCGCTCGCTCGTCCAGTGCCAGATGCCGAGGCCGGACGCGTACTCCGCCTCGTGCCAGCCGTCGCCGAATCCCCACATCAGCGTGCCTTGCGGTTGCAGATCGAACTGCTCGATGGCAGTGGGTATGGGCGTCTCACCGATCACCGGGCCGGCTTTCACCATCAGCGCGGCGAACTGGCCGGGGCCGGCGAGAACACCGGCGGGCAGATCGATCGCCCGCAGGAAGAAACCGGGCGCGACATCCCAGGACTCGATGGCCCGCTCGTCGATTGAGAGCGTGACGCGCGACGAGGGATCGGCCGCCGCAGCGAGATTGCGGCCGCCGATGAGCACATGCATCGGGTCAGGAGACCGGCGCACGCGCGCGACGATCGGTTCGACGTGCGGGCCAAGACCCATCAGCCGTGCCATGCCGGCGGTCTCCGGCGTCAACGACCATCCCGTCTCCGCGAACCACCGCGGATCCGAGAAGCGGATCCAGTCCACGGCCGAGGGACGCATGCCGCCGAACACGCGGTGGACCGACGGAGCCCATCCTATCGGCGTGACGTTCGTGCGGCTCCGCGGATCGACGAGCGCGAGGTCCGTCCGCCTCGGGTCCGCCAGGAACCAGAGTGGACCGTCATGCCCCTCGGTCCAGAACCGCGCGAGCTCCAGCCATTCGCGACGGGGAGGCGCCGGCAGCTGCGGGATCGCCACGTGCTCGGCCTCGAGCGGCCGGACGAAGGTCTGGTGCATGCCGAGCGCGTCGGGCATCGCGTGTCGAGCCTCGGCGTTCATGGCGCCGGCGACCTGCACCGCGGGCGCTGGCGCGCTGGCATACTCCGCGACAATCGGCCCGCCGACGGCGATCGCCCACACCGACAGGATCGCGGCGCCGGCCGGAACCGCGCCGGCGTGCGCGAACCGAAGTCCCTGCACGGCCAGGAAGCCCACGATCGGCACCGTCGGCGCGGCATAGCGCGTGTAGGAAGTGTCCTGGAAGAGGAGATGAAACAGGAGGTAGGGGAGGCCGAGCGCCGTCACCGCCGCCAGCGTCCGGCGGTCCTTCCAGGCGAGGCGACCGAGGCCGGCCACGGCCAGGAGCAGGACCACGGTCGCAAGCGGCAGGTGTTCCCACGGATCGACGAACGTATGGACGAGAGCGCGAACCACCAGCCGCGGTGCGGGATTGACGTAGAGCATCTCGCCCCCGACGAAGTCCTCACCGGCCTGTGCCCCGAGCGCCGTGAGATAGCCGGCGACGCCTCCGCTTGCCGCGACGAGCGGAATGGCCCACGCCATGGCGCCAATGGTGAACGTCATGCCGGCGCCGATGATCGCGCCAGCGACGCCGCGGCCAATCCGGTCGACGATCACGACGAGCAGCATCGGCGCGGTGAGCCACAGCGCCTGCGACCGCACGCCGACCGCAAAGCCGGCGACGAGCGCTCCGAGGACGATCATCCGCCCCGACCTGGCGGTCATCTCCGGTGTCAACCGGCGATCAGCACCGGGCGCCACGGTCTGCAACCGCCAGGCGGTGAGCAGGAAGGCCTGGGACACCAGCGCGAGTGCCAGCCCCGGCATGTCGCTGAGAGGGCGGACCGAAAGGGTCCAGAGGAGCGGGCAGGTCAAGGCGACCATTGCCGCCGCCATGGCGACGATGTCGAGTCCGTCGTCGGATCCAGTGCGATCGACACGCGAGGCCAGCGCCGCGTAGACGCGGTACAGGACGACGGCCGCGAGCACGGCGGCGAGGAGCGAGACGATGGACAGCGCGCGGGCTTCGACGGCGGATGGCGCTTCGGCACCGGACACGAGGCCGACCAGCCACGCGGCCACCTTGCCCGCGGCGATGTACACGGGATAGCCGGGCGGGTGGGGACGGTGCTGGGCGACGTCGAAATCGCGGACGCCAAGGGCGAAGTTGATCGAGTCGATGTCCTCGAGCCACGACGCGAGGAACGGCAGGTGTGCGAGGCCGACGACCAGCGCGAGCGCGGCGGACGCGCGGCGGGCCGTCACGAGACGGGCCGCAGCGGGAGCACGTCGTTGAGCGAACCCATCCGATAGCCCTGCAGGTCCAGGGTCACGTACCGGTAGCCGAGCGCCCGAAGCGCCGTGACGATCTGCTCGTTGACATCGGCGTCAAGCGCACGCGGCATCTCCTCGCGCGCGATTTCCAGGCGGGCCATCGTCTCGTGGTGGCGGACGCGGAAGACACGGAAACCGAGCGCACGCAGCGCGTCTTCGGCCTGTTCGATCTGGCGGAGCCTGGCGGCGGTGACGGGACTGCCGTATGGAATGCGCGACGAGAGGCAGGCCGAGGCCGGCTCGTTCCAGGTCGACATGCCCATCGCGCGCGCCAGCGCACGAATCTCGTCCTTGCGGAGGTTGGCTTCGTCGAGCGGGCTCACCACGCCGTGTTCGCGGGCCGCCTGCCGGCCGGGACGGTAATCGCCGCGGTCGTCGGCGTTGTTTCCATCGGCCACCCACGCAAGGCCGCGCTCGGCGGCGACGGCACGCAGGCGCGTGTAGAGCTCGTCCTTGCAGTGATAGCAGCGGTTCGCCGGATTCGCGCGGTACTCGGGGCGGTCGAGCTCGGCGGTCGGAATGAATTCGTGCCTGAACCCGAAGTCCGCAGCGACGCGAAGGGCGAGTTGCCGGTGCGTGTCGGGATAACTGGGGCTGTCAGCGGTGATGGCGAGCGCGCGGTTGCCGAGCACCCGCGCGGCGGTGACGGCGAGAAACGCGCTGTCTATTCCCCCGCTGAACGCGACGACGACGGACCCGAGCTCGCGGAGGCGGGCGTCGAGGCGTGCGGCCTTGTCGGCTGCGGGATCAGTCTTCGTCTCCGTAGCCGTCCTCGTCCTCGTCGTCGAGGTCCTCTTCGTCCTCGTCCGATTCCTCCTCGTCGTCCTCGTCATCGTCGTCATCGTCGTCGTCCAGGTCGTCGGCGACTTCGAGCTCCAGGGGCGAATCGTTGGCGACCCGAAGCAACGACCCACATTCCGCGCAGGACAACTCCTCGCCGATTTCGACGTCGGCCTCTTCGATTTCGATGGCGGAGTCACACTCGGGGCAAATCGCGGACATGCGTCAAGCTCCTTCGGCGGGCAAGAGGTGAATTGGATTATATACTCTCGAAACGTATGGCGTCATCTGCCGGACCCGTCAAGACCGTGCTCATTGCTGACGATACGGCATTCGTGAGGGAACGGTTCGTGGCGGCGCTCGAGGAGGCTGGTCACCAGGCGATGGTGGCACGCAGCGCCGTCGAGTTGCTGGCGCGCGTTCGCGCCGATCAGGAAGTGATCGATCTGCTGCTCGTGGATCTCAAGCTGCCCCATCAGTCCGGCGTGGCGCTCGTGCGTGCGGTGCGCAAGCTCGACGGAGGCCGCCTGCCAATCCTGGTATTCAGCGGCACGGTGTCGAGCGCAGAGGAGGTACGGAGCCTGGCCTCGCTCGGGGTGGGTGGATACATCAACGAGTACAGCGCGGCGCAGCACATCCTGCCCTCGCTGGCGCCGCACCTGTTTCCCGACAGCTTCAATCGTCGTGGCAGCCCGCGCCTCGTGCTGGGGATCCCGATTGCCTATCGTGCAGCCGGGACCGTCGCCGCGGCGCTGACGCTCAACATCAATCGCGGCGGCATGGCCATTCGTACGACGAGCCCGCTCGACCGGGGTACGGACGTGAAGCTCCGGTTCCGACTGCCCGGGTCGCGGAAGGACATCGACGTCGACGCGCGCGTGTGCTGGAGCGATGCGCGGTCGGGGATGGGGCTGGCGTTCACCCGGGTCGACGCCCTTGATCAGACGGCCATCGACGACTTCGTGGACGCGCACTTCGGGAACCCCGAACCGCCCGAGGCGAACGAGTGAAACACACGGTTCAGTTCAGAGTTCAAAGTTCAAAGTTCTCCGCGTCTCACGCAAACCGCCGGAGTCGAAGTGCGTTGGCGATGACGATGACGGAAGCGCCGGTGTCGGCGACGACGGCCATCCACAGCGTCGCGATTCCAAACAGCGCGGCCACGACGAACGCCGCCTTGAGCCCGATGGCAATCGCGACGTTCGCGCGCACGTTGGCGAGCGTCGCGCGGCTCAGGCGGATCGCATACGGAATCTTCGCCAGGTCGCTGGTCATGAGCGCGATGTCCGCCGTCTCGATGGCCGCCCCGCTCCCCATGCTCCCCATCACGATGCCCACGTCGGCAGCCGCCAGGGCCGGCGCGTCGTTGATGCCATCGCCAACCATCGCCACGGGTCCGTTGGCCCGAAGCGCGGCCACCGCGGCCACCTTGTCGGCCGGGAGCAGGCCGGCCTGCACATCGTCGACGCCGACCCGATGGCCAATGGCCCGCGCCGGCGGTTCGTGATCGCCGGTCAACATCGTCACGCGGTCGATACCGTGGTTGCGCAGCTCCACAATGGCGTTGCGCGCCGTGTCGCGCTCGATGTCCGCCGTGCCCAGCAGGCCGATGAGGACTCCGTCGCTCGAGACGAGCACCGGTGAGAGTCCCCGCGAGATGAAGTCGTCCACCCGAGCCTGGTCCTCAGGGGAGAGCGCGCCGCGCTCGCGGAAGAGTCGCGGCGTGCCGCAGACGATCACGCGGCCGTCCACCACACCTTCGACGCCAAGGCCCGGAAAGGCGCGCACTCCGCTCACGGCCGGGAGATCCACCTCGCGCTCCAGCGCTGCCGCGACAATGCCGCGGGCAATGGGATGCTCCGACCGCGATTCCACCGCCGCAGCCGCACGCAGCAGGTCGGTCTCGCTCGTGCCGGCAGCGGGCGCCAGCGCCGCGACCCGAATCTCCCCGCGCGTGAGGGTACCGGTCTTGTCGAACGCCAGCCCGGTCACGGAGGCGAGTCTCTCCAGCGCGGCACCGCCCTTGATCAGCACGCCGTTACGCGCCGCGGCCGCAAGCGCCGACACCATCGACACGGGCGTCGAGATCACGAGCGCGCACGGACACGCGACGACGAGGAGCACGAGCGCGCGATAGATCCACGTCGCCGGCGGCAGCCCGAGCAGGATGGGGACGATGGCCAGCACCGCCGCGAGCGTCACGACGGCAGGCGTATACCAGGCCGCGAAGCGGTCGATGAACTGCTGTACCGGTGCACGCTGCTGCTGCGCGGTCTCGACGAGGTGCACGATTCGCGCGAGAGTCGTGTCGTCGCGACGACGCGTCACGGTGACGCTCAGCGCGCCGTGGCCGTTGATGGTGCCGGCATAGACGTCGTCGCCCGCGGCCTTGTCGACCGGCAGGGACTCGCCCGTAATCGGCGCCTGATTCACCTCCGACCGACCGTCCTGCACGGTGCCGTCGAGCGGGATGCGCTCACCCGGCCGTACGATCATCATCTGGCCCGGACCGACACGGTCGAGGCCGACCATGCGCTCACCGGTCGCGTCGTGGATGCGCGCCTCGGGCGGCGCGAGGTCCAGCAGGGACCGGATGGCCGCGCGCGCGCGGTCGAGGCTTCGCGACTCGAGCCACTGCGCCACCGCGAAGAGGAAGACCACCATCGCGGCTTCTTCCCACTCGCCGATGACAATCGCGCCGGCCACGGCAATCACCATGAGCGCGTTGATGTCGAGGCGGCCCTTCCTGATCGAACCCCACGCGCGACGGGCCGGGAACACGGCGCCGGCCATGACCGCCCCGAGGAAGAGCGGGCCGGTCCATGCCGGCGTGCTGAAGAAGAGATCGGCAGCGCATCCTGCGGCCAGAAGGACCGCGGCCGCGGTCGCCAGGGCGCCGCGAGCACGTGCCGCGGTGGACCGAGGCACTGGCGGGGTGCAGTGCCCTCCACAGCAATCGGCCGCGGGCACCTCTGCCGTGTGAGCGTGGCCGTTCATCACCGTACCCGCCTCTCCGCGCTGCCTCGCTTCGCAACGGACCGCGGCGCCGCCTCCTCCACGTGGCGCAGCCCCTGCTGCAGCAGGTCCACGACGTGCCGGTCGTCGAGCGCGTAGAAGACCATTCGGCCCTCGCGCCGCGCCCGGACCAGGCGGAGGCTCCGGAGGAGCCGCAGCTGATGCGAGACGGCGGACTGCGACAGCGACAGGACGGCGGCAAGGTCGCAGACACACAGCTCGCCGTGCGACAGCACATCGAGAATGCGGACGCGCGTCGGGTCGCCAAGCGCGCGGAACGTCTCCGCCAGCCCGCCGACAGACTCGGCGCCGACGAGCGAGGCCCGCAGGCGGCGCACGCGGGTCAGGTCGATCCGGATGACGTCACAGGCCTCGTCTTGATTGAACATATGAGCAGGTGTTCATATATTAACACCAATCGGCGCCGGCCCCATGCGCAGGCGCACCCGGAGCGGCCTCGCTCCGTTCCGCAGGCGGTGGCAGGCGCGCTCAGGGAGCGAGGATGAGGCGATGGGCCCGGGCCGCCTCGACCGCGGCCCGCGAGAAGGGCTGCGGACGGTACTGGCCCGTCCGCCATGCTTCGTTCTGATCGAACCGGTGCGGGCTCACGAGGTGGCCCGACTGCCCCGTCGGCAGAATCACACGCGAGTCGTCCCACTGCCCCACGTCGAGCACCTGGCGCCATGATGGTATCTCCCAGGCGCGAAACGGCTCGAGACGATTCCAGCTGATCCGCATGACCGTGGTCCCGTCGCCATCGACGGGCGAGGTGCCGCCATCGAGGAACCAGGCGAGCGCGCGCGAGGCGCTGCCGAGCGGATGGGCGAAGCGCGCGGCGTGCACGCGATCCCACGCCTGGTCGGCCTCGGTGCCGAAGTCGCCGCGGAGCCGGCGGTCCGCATCGCCGGCCGCCAGCACGTAGATGTCGTCGCGCGTTTCGCGCCGTTCCACGGTGCCGATGTCATCCCACCAGCGCGATCGCGGGTCGTCGAGGATGACATACAGCCCGGCGGGACGGTCCGAACCCGCCCATTCGTAGAACGTGCGGAAGAGCGGCTCGTCCATGTCATCGCTGAAGGCGCGGTGCCAGAGGGCATCCTCGAACGCCTGATACAGCGTGACCACGGGACGCGCGTCCACGATGCGGTTCCATTCGGCCAGCCGCGTCAGGGTGTCGATGGCGGATGGATCCGCGTTGCCGCCCCTGGCCGCGGCCAGCGCGCCTTCGACACCGGCCAGCACCTGCGCTGCGGCCAGGCTGCGACGATCGTTCTGAAGCGCGACCATCGAATCGAGCGTGGCGCCCTGTTCGGTCGAGAGCGCGTCGTGCAGGCGGGTGGCGCGAAATGCCCCGCCCCAGTCGCGCGTGATGAACGGCGACTCGCGGCGATCGATGGCGTTGTTGGACGAGGTGATGAACCCTTCGCCCGGATTGAAGGCGCGCGGCAGAACCGGATCGGGAGCCGAGGCCCACCCGGCACCAGCTGCGCCCGCATCCGTCGGGAACGATCCGTCGCCCGCGAGGCGTACCGGCAGCCGTCCACTGAGCGCGTATCCGATGTTGCCGTCGACGTCGGCGTAGACGATGTTCTGCGAGGGCTCCGCGAAGAGATCGACAGCGGCGACGAAGCTCGTCCAGTCCGCCGCCCGGTTGAACTGCTCGAAGGCCGCCGCGACATCGCGCGAGACCGAGTCCCACCTGAGCGAGTACGCGGCCACGGTCGCGGTGTTCAACTCCGGCTCGGCGGCGTCCCCTGCACCGGGCACCATCCACGCGGGGACGTCCTCGAAATCGAGCGCGTCGCGATCCGCGTAGATCGGACCACGCGGTGTCCGCCAGATATCGAATGGCTCGGCCGTCGCGTGACCCTTGACCGGGATCTCGACACGCGTCACCTCCGCCGCCTGCCAGCCGCCGGCGCTCATGTAGCGCCGGCGCGCCACGTCCAGCCGCTCGAGAAACAGGTCCTGGACGTCCGCGCCGGAGTTGGTGAAGCCCCACGCGACGCGCGCGTTGTGCCCGATGACGACGAACGGCACACCGGGAATCGTGACGCCAATGACGTCGAGACCCGCGGCGACCAGGTGCATCTCGTACCACGCCGAGGGAAACTCGATTTGCAGGTGCGGATCGTTGGCAAGGATGGGGCGGCCCGTGGCCGTTCGCGACGGCGCCAGCACCCAGTTGTTGCTGTTCCCGCGCCGTGCCATCGGATGGAGCCACTCCAGGCCGGAGGGCCAGGAGGCGTGACCCGCTGCCCGGGTGGGACCGGCTGCGCCGGACGGATCCGCTTCGCGGGTGGGACCGGCTTCGCCGGCAGGGCGCGATCGTTCCGGCTCGGCTCCGGATGCGAGCACGGTCGGCGCGCCTGCCGGATACCGTCCGCCAAGCTGACGCGCCGCGTCCACGCCAAGCCTCGACGCCACGGCTGCCCGCACCAGTTCGGACTGGTGGTTCTCGGCCAGGCGCCACGCCAGGAGCCGCCCCACCGCCAGCGAGTCGACAGGCGTCCACGGCTCCGGCGTGATGTCGAGGAGCTGCAGCTCCACGGGCCGGTGTCGGCGCGCCACCTGCGCGAACGTGACGCTGTTGACACCCTCGGCGTAGCGCTCCAGCGCCGTGCGCACGGCGGGCCCGGCACGCTTCCACTCGGCTTCGGCCGCCCGCCGCAGGTCGAGGAGCAGCATCCGCCGATCGATGGGCAGCGTGGCCTCGCCCATGACCTCCGACAAGCGGCCCATGGTCGCCCGGCGATAGAGTTCCATCTGCCACAGTCGATCGCGCGCGTGCATCGCGCCCGCCGCGAACCACGCGTCCTCGACATCGCGCGCGTAGACGTGAGGCACGGCGGCTCCGTCGAACAGCACTTCGACAGGGGCGTGCAGACCGATGAGGGTGATCTCACCGTCCAAAGGTGGGATGGATGCTCTGACCCACCACCAGGCGCCGAACCCGGCGAGAATCACGAGGACCAGTGCAGTCCAGATCAATCGCTTCAGCACGTCGGCTCCCGGGCGGCCTTGCCGCTCCCGTGTTGTTCGATTAGGATGGAGGGCTGCGGTCCCTAATTGACGCTGGGTCTAGAGCTTACACCGTTTTCTCTCTTATCGGAGTTGATGCCGTGATCGAGGTGGACCACCTCTCGAAACGATATGGCCCTGTCACCGCCGTCGACGACGTGAGTTTTCGCGTCGAGTCAGGCGAGATCCTCGGGTTCCTCGGCCCGAACGGCGCGGGCAAAACCACGACGATGCGGGTCATTACGGGCTATATGCCGGCCACATCCGGCCGCGTGCTCGTCGCCGGCTACGACGTGTTCGAGGCTCCCCTCGACGCCAAGCGCCGCACGGGCTATCTGCCCGAAACGCCGCCGCTCTATCCGGACATGACGGTGCGCGAGTACCTGACCTTCGTGGCCAGGATCAAGGGGCTCCGGCAGGACATCCGCTCCCGCGTCGACGAGGTCATGAAGCGCACGTGGGTTGCCGACATGGCGGACCGCCACTGCGGCAAGCTCTCCAAGGGCTACAGGCAGCGCGTCGGCCTCGCGCAGGCCATCATTCACAATCCCGAAGTGCTGGTGCTCGACGAGCCGACGGCTGGTCTCGATCCCAGGCAGATCATCGAGACGCGGCAGCTCATTCGCGAGCTCGCCGGCACGCACACCATTGTCCTCAGCACGCACATCCTTCCCGAGGTGGCGCAGACCTGCCAGCGGGTCGTCATCATCAACAAGGGCAGGGTCGTGGCGGTGGATACGCCAGAAGGGCTGACCGGGCGCCTTCAGGGCGCGGTCACGATCTTCCTGCAGTCCGACGGGCCCGCCGATGCCGTGGGCGCGGCGCTCGCCGCCGTGCCTGGCGTGTCCCGCGTCAAGACGTCGGCGCCCGTCGGGGGCGTGCCCGCTTACGAGATCGACGCCGAAAAAGGTGCGGACGTCCGCCGCGGGCTGGCGGCCGCCGTGGTCAATGGCGGCTGGGGACTCGTGGAATTACGGCCGATGCGCATGAGCCTCGAGGACATCTTCCTCAGCGTCATCACCGAGGAGAACGCCGAGTCGCCGGACGCTCCCGCGCCGGAACCGGAGGTGGCCAATGCGTAACATCACGGCCATTGCGGGCAAGGAGCTGCGGGGCTACTTCGCCTCGCCCATCGGCTACGTGCTGGTGGGATTCTGGGCCCTGCTCTTCGGATACTTCTTCTACTCGCTCGTCGCCTACTTCGAGCGGCAGAGCATGCAGATGTCCATGGGCGGCCCCGGCGGATCGCTCAACGTCAACCAGATGCTCATCACGCCGCTGCTCATCAACGCGACCGTGATCATGCTCCTGATCTTCCCGCTGATCACGATGCGGACCTACGCGGAGGAGAAGCGGTCGGGCACCATCGAGCTGCTCCTGACCTCCCCGCTCACGGACCTGCAGATCATCCTGGGCAAGTTCCTGGGCGCGCTCGGCCTCTACGTCGTGATGCTGGCCGTGTCGCTCCTGCACATCGGGCTGCTCTTCATCTACGGCACGCCGGAGTGGAAGCCGGTGGCCACCGGCTACCTGGGCCTGTTGTTGATGGGTGGCGCCTTCCTCTCCCTCGGGCTCTTCATCTCGAGCCTGACGAAGAACCAGATCGTCGCCGGCATGATCACCTTCTCGGTGTTCCTGCTCCTCTGGATCATCAACTGGATTGCGACCTTCATGGGACCGACGACGCAGACCGTCCTCAGCTTCCTGTCGATCACCGAGCACTTCGACGACTTCGCGAAGGGCATCATCGACACCAAGCACGTGATCTACTACCTGAGCTTCATCGCGTTCGGGTTGTTCCTGACCATGAAGTCGGTCGACAGCGAGCGGTGGAGAGGCTGAGGCACATGAACACCGAAACCACGACGCCGCCGCGCACCGCCGCGGTCACCATCTTCGGCATCATCGGCTGGCTCGGGACCGTTGCCGTGATGGCCTCGGTGGCGATCCGCTTCGTCAAGCCCGAGTGGCAGCAGTATCAGCAGTACCTGGCCTGGGCCGGCCTGGCGCTCATCCTGGTCTATCTCGCCGGCCAGTGGCGCGACATCCAGACCTTCTACAAGGGCCGAAGCGCACGCTACGGCACGCTCGCCGCCGTGAGCATTCTCGTGTTCATCGGCATCCTGGCCGCCGTCAACTACCTCGCCTCGCGGCAGAACAAGCGGTGGGACCTGACCGCGAACCAGGTCTACGCCCTCTCCGACCAGACCGTCAAGATCCTCCAGAGCCTGGACGCGCCGGTGAGGTTCACCGTCTTCGACGAGGAGCTGAGCTTCGATCGGTACCGGGATCGGCTGGACGAGTACGCCTATCACTCGTCGCTCGTGTCGGCCGAATACGTCGATCCGATCAAGAATCCCGTTCGCGCGAACGCCGCCAAGGTGACCTCGCTCGGGACGATCCTGATCGAGTACAAGGACCGCACCGAGCGCGTGATGAGCAGCGGTGAGCAGGAGCTGACCAACGCCCTCATCAAGGCGGTCACGGGCACGGAACGCAAGGTGTACTTCACGCAGGGTCACGGCGAGAAGGACCCGCAGAGCGCCGAGCGTACCGGGTACAGCGCCATCGCGCAGGCTCTCGGCACGGACAACTACGGCGTCGAGGAGATCGTCCTCGCGCAGGCGGGCTCGGTGCCGGAGGACGCCACGGTGCTCGTCATCGCGGGGCCGCAGACCGATTTCCTCCAGCCCGAGATCGACGCCGTCAAGCAGTATCTCGCGCGCGGCGGCAAGGTGCTGGCGCTCGTCGATCCCCAGCAGGACCCGGCCGCGCCGGGCCAGCCGCTCCTGACGGCGCTGCTCCACGAGTGGGGCCTCCAGCTTGGCAACGACGTCGTCCTGGACGCGAGCGGCATCGGGCGCCTCCTCGGTACCGACGCCTCCGTGCCGGTGGCGGCAAACTACCCGCCTCATGCGATCACCACCAACTTCCAGCTCATGACGGCCTACCCCCTGGCGCGCTCGGTGACGCCGGTCGAAGGCGGCGTGAACGGCCGGACGGCCCAGGCGATTGTCGAGACAAGCCCGCAGAGCTGGGCCGAGGCGGACCTCGCCGGCCTGGCCAAGGGCGACGGCCGAGTCGAGCTCAATCCGGAAGAGGGCGACCGCCCGGGCCCGATCGCTCTCGGCGCGGCCGTATCTGCGCCCGCGACCGACGCGCCGGCCCCGCCGGTTCCCGACGGAACCACTGAGACGCCGTCCGAACCCGCCAGCAAACCCGAATCGCGCATCGTGGCGATCGGCGACTCGGAGTTCGCTTCCAACAGTGTGCTTGGCGTCCAGGGCAACCGCGACTTCTTCCTGAACACCATCAACTGGCTCGCGCAGCAGGAGAACCTGATCGCGATCCGTCCGAAGGAACCCGAAGACCGGCGCCTGACGCTGACGGCCGATGCCCAGAGCCGCCTCATGTTCCTTTCGCTCTTCGTCATCCCGGGCCTTGTCTTCGCGACAGGCTTCTACAGCTGGTACCGGAGGCGCTGACCCATGCGAGGCCTGTGGTCGACACTGGCGCTGGTCCTCGTCCTCGCGGGGCTGGGCGCCTACATCTACTTCGTCGACTCGACGAAACCCGCGGCGGGCGTCGAGGTCAAGGAGAAGGTCTTCGCGGTCGAGGCCGACGCCATCCGCGAGATCCGTCTCACCGCCGGCGGGGAGACCAGCGTGCTTCAGAAGAGCGATGACGGCTGGAAGCTCACCGAGCCGGTGGACACAGACGCCGACGCCACTGAGGCGTCGAGCCTCGTGACCAATCTCGCCTCGGTCGAGATCAACCGCGTCGTGGAAGAGCACGCGTCGAATCTCGAGCCCTACGGACTGGCCACGCCGCGCGTCACGGTGGCGTTCACGGCCGAGGGATCCAGCGGCGAACTGCGTCTCGGCAATACGACCCCGACCCAGGGCGACGTCTACGCGACGATGGGCGATGGCACGAAGGTCTTCCTGGTCTCGTCGTACCTCGAGACCACGTTCGACAAGAAGCCATTCGACCTTCGCGACAAGCGCATCGTCCGGTTCGAGCGGGACAAGGTGGAGAACGTGCAGATCGCGCGCGGGGCGGAGACCATGACCTTCGCGCGGAACGGCAGCGAGTGGACCGTTACCGCTCCGTCGGCGGGACGGGCGGACTACTCGACGGTGGAGGGCCTGCTGACGAGACTGTCGACCGCCGGCATGGCGTCGATCGCGGACCCGCAGCCGGCCAGCCTCGCGACGTACGGCCTCGACAAGCCGTCGATCAGCATCACGCTCGGGGCCGGCAGCAGCCAGACGGTGCTGGACGTGGGACGGGCGGATGGAGAGACGCGGTACGCGCGCGACCGATCGCGCCCGATGGTCTTCACCCTCGACACCACGCTCACATCGGACCTGACGAAGAGTTTCGACGACTACCGCAAGAAGGACCTGTTCGACTTCAGGCCCTTCAACGTCGACCGCGTGCGCCTGTCGCGCGGCGCGGGGGCTGAAGCCGGGACCTGGGATCTCGAGAAGACGCGCGGCACCGACCAGGACCAGTGGCGCATCTCCGAGAACGGCGGCACGGCACGGGATGCCGACCACGCCAGGGTGGAGGACCTGCTGAGCAAGCTGACGTCGCTTCGGGCGTCGTCGTTTGCCGCGCGCCCGGCTCGCACGGGTCTCGACCGGCCGGCGTTGACGGTGGGGGTCAGCTACGACGGCGGCAAGTTCGAGCGCGTCCGGATCGGCCAGGCAGGCAGCGACCGATACGGACAACACGAAGGCGAAGCAGCCGTTGGGCTTCTGGACGAGGCCGCGGTCACAGCGGCGCTCGAAGCTTTGGATGCCGCCGTGGCGCCGCCGGCGCCCCCGCCTCCGTCTGTCGACGCCGAGAAGAAACCGTAAGGCGGACGGCGAGGCGATGCATCCCCGGGGCGCGCTGGCGCTCGGCCTGTCCGGACTGCTCCTCG
>CAZJBN010000069.1:0-25679 GCA_964543955.1 uncultured Bifidobacteriaceae bacterium | reverse complement strand
CTCATCTACCAGGCCATGGGGTTCCCGGTCGACATGTTCGCCGTGCTCTTCGCCATTGCCCGGACCGTCGGCTGGGTGGCCCAGTGGGAGGAGATGCTGCTCGACTCGGAGCAGAAGATCTCCAGGCCCCGGCAGCTCTACCTTGGTTCCGGCCCGCGCGACTATGTCGCCATGACAGAGAGAAAAGGGTGATCGGGCGACCATCGATCATCGTCCTCTCCATCGTCATGGCCGCCCTCGCGGCCGGCGTGGCCGTCGGTGCCGGCGTCCAACCGGCGGCCTTCGACAGCGGCCGCGCCTACGGCCACGTGCGCGAGCAGGTGGCCCTCGGTCCGAGGCCGGCCGGGTCGGCGGCCAACCAGAAAACGCGCGACTACATCGTCAAGACGCTGGCCGAGTCCGGCATCAAGGCCGTCGACCAGCCCTTCGAGGCCGCGACGCCCATCGGGCCGGTCAGGATGGCGAATGTCATCGCGACCATCCCCGGCGAGCGTGCGGATCGCATTGCCCTCGCCAGCCACTTCGACACCAAGCTGTTCCGGGAGTTCCGGTTCGTGGGCGCCAACGACGGCGGCTCCAGCACGGGCGCCCTGCTCGAGCTGGCCCGCGTGCTCGCGGGCCGTCCGAAGCCTCCGTTCACCATCGAGCTGCTCTTTCTCGACGGCGAAGAGGCGTTCGGCGAGTGGCGGGATCCCGACAACACCTATGGCAGCCGGCACTACGTGGCGGCCGCGCGAAAGGCGGGCACCCTGTCGTCGCTGAAGGCGCTGATCCTCCTCGACATGGTCGGTGACCGCGCGCTCAACCTGCGGCGGGACACCAACTCCACGCCGTGGCTCACCGACATCTTCTGGTCGACGGCCCGGAAGCTCGGACACGGCGCGCACTTCCTCGACGAGCCCTTCCCCGTCGAGGACGACCACATCCCGTTCCTCGAGGCCGGCGTGCCGGCCGTGGACCTCATCGACCTCGACTACCCCGAATGGCACACGGCCGGTGACACGCTCGACAAGGTCAGCGCGCGCAGCCTGCAGATTGTGGGCGATGTGGTGCTGGCCGCCCTGCCCCAGGTCGAGGCGCGGCTCCTGAAGGGCAGGTAGGCCCGGCCTACCGGTACACCTCGGCGAGAATCTCCGCCTCGGTCAGGACCTTGGGCGACGACTTCGCCCGCTGGAAGACACGGTCCACGACGAGGTCCGACACCGGGATGCCGCGCTTCTCCAGCCAGAAGGTGACGTTGGACTTGCCCGACATCGGGCCGACCTCGATCTCCTGCTCGCGGCCGACGAGGCTCGCGGGGATGGCGGAATAGACGGCATCCATCAGCTCGCGGTCGCCCTTCTTCCACGCCTTGACCACGGCCGACGCGTGTACGCCCGTCGCGGTCCGGAATGCATCGCGCCCGATGACCGGGTAGTTGTCGGGGATGGGGACGCCGCAGGCCTCCGACACGGCCTGGCAGTATTCCTCCACCTTGTGCAGGTCGCGTTCGAGGTAGCCCATCAGCACGAGGTTGACGAGCAGCAGGTCCATTGGCGTATTGCCGACGCGCTCGCCGATGCCGAGTGCCGTCGCGTGCACGCGCGTCGCGCCCGCGTCGAGAGCCGCGATGCTGTTGATGACCGCCAGATCGCGGTCGCGGTGGCCGTGCCAGTCGATGCCCACGTCGGCCCCGGACGCCTCGACAATCCCGGCGACGAATCGGACGAGCGCCGAGGCGCCGGTCGGCGTCGCATGGCCGACCGTATCGGCCACGCAGATGCGGCTGGCACCCGCACGGATCGCGCAGCTGTAGATGGCGCGCAGCGTCTCCGGGTTCGCGCGCGTCGTGTCCTCGGTGACATACATCACCTCGAGGCCTTCCTTGACCGCAAACGCAATGGCGGCCTCGGTCGTCTGGAGCAGCCAGTCGAGCGTCCACCCCTCGGTGAACTGCCGGATCGGCGAACTGCCGATGAAAGTGCAGCACTCGATGGCCAGGCCCGTGCGCTGCGCGATCTCCGCGATCGGGCGGATGTCGTTGACGTGCGTGCGCGCGGCGCAGTTGGCCTTGACCGAGAGCCTCGCCGAGACGATTTCGCGGGCGAGGCGCTCGACATCGGCGGCCACGTGCGGACCCGCACCCGGAAGGCCGATGTCGGCCGTGTCGACGCCCAGCGCGTCGATCAGATGCAGGATCCCGATCTTCTCCTCGATGCTCGGCGTGCGCACCGACGGGGACTGCAGGCCGTCTCGGAGCGTCTCGTCGTTCAGCATCACGGTGCCGGGACGAGCGGGCGCACCAATCTGGTTCCAGTCGAAGATCAGCGAATCAATCATGTCGGCAGTCGAAGGATGCGTGAGCAGGAACGGTGCGGGATCCGCGATCCGGATCGTTCCGGCGACACCCCGGCCCTGAACTCCAGCGTACTCGGAGGCTGTCGAAAAAGCCAGCTTCCGCGGACTCGGGTTACGGGCGGGATCCGGGATGCGGGAGCACGACAGGCGACGGCCTGCGCCGCTCGCGGCGCTGCTACTGACGCGACTCGCCCCGGCCCCTGCGGACCGAGACGAGCCCGCCGGCCAGCACGAGCCCGGCAATCCCCGACGAGACGAGCGCGGCGTCCCTCACCCGGGGACTGAAGCCGTCGCGCAGGAGAATCGGCGGCTCGCCGCGCGCATACCGGGCGATCTGCTCTGACACGAACACGTCGCCTGCCGCACGCAACTGGTAGTCGAAGGTCACGTTCCAGATGAGGACCGCCGCGATCCACGGAAGGGCACGGCGCATGGACACGACATTCAGGCTGGCGGCCCCACGTAGCGGACGACGAGCGCCGTGACGTCGTCGTACTGCTCGGCGCCGCTCGCGAAGGCCTCGACCGCGTCGATCACGTGGCCGAGCACGTCGGCCGCCGGCTTGCCATGGTGCTGGCGAATGACCTCGATGAGGCGCTCCTCGCCGAACTCGTCGCCGGCGGTGTTGAGCGCTTCGGTCACGCCGTCGCTGTACGAGACGATCGTGTCGCCGGGCTTCAGCATCATGCGGCTGGCCTGATACGGCATTCCGGGAAAGAGCCCGACCGGCACGCCGCCGGCCTCGAGGCGACGCAGGCCGTCAGGTCCGTAGACGAGGGCGGGGTTGTGGCCCGCGCTGCAGTAGACGAGCTCGCCGGCGGGCGACAGGTGCCCGTAGAGCGTCGTCGCATAGCGCGCGCCGATCGCACGCTGGGTGAGCACCTGATTGAGCCGATCGATCGTGTCGGCCGGCGCATAGCCGCCCGTCATGAACGCCGAGAAGATGCCGAGGATCTTCGACGTCAGGAGCGCGGCCGCGGGGCCCTTGCCGGCCACGTCGCCGACGAGGAACCCGAAGGATCCGTTGGCCAGCTCGATCATGTCGAAGAAGTCGCCGCCAATGGTCCGCGCCTGCACCGACGTGCCGCTCGCCTCGTAGAACGGGCCGTCGTGCGACCCCTCTGGGAGCAACGCGCGCTGGATCTCCGCGGCAATCCGGAGCTCGTGCTCGATGCGCGCCTTCTCGAGCGTCTCGCGATAGAGCCGCGCATTCTCGATGGCCACGCCGGCCTCGGTCGCCAGCGTATCGAGCGCGGTCCGCGTGTGCGGCGCGAGCAGGCTCCCCTTCTCGCGCGAGTCGAGATACAGCACGCCGATGGATCGCGTCTCGCTCGGGAGGTCGGCCTTGTCGAGGTATCGCACCAGCCGCAGGGGCGCGCAGGCCACGTGGCGGATGCCGAGCGCCACCGTCCCCATGTGCACATTGGCCAGGTCACCGTCGAGCAGGTCCGCGACGATGCGGATCTCGCCAGTGGCGAAGACCTCCTCGGGAATCTTGCGGCTGGTGTCGAAGCGGTTGCCGGGGAGCGTGATGCGACCGCGGGCCCGCGCCAGCTTCATGTCCAGCTGACCGCTCTCGGCGGCCAGCATGATGAACCCGCGTTCCGCGCCCGTGACTTCGATCGAGGCGTCGAGCACGAGCGCGAGCACCTCGTCCAGCACGCGTCCTGAGCCGAGCGCGCGCAGGCCCTCGAGCAGCGCCGCCAGCTGCCGCAGGTCGCTCACGGCGGTCACGGGCGACCGGTCGCTGTGGAGCGCCGCCTCGCCCTCGAGGAACACGACGTCCGTGCCGGCGGCCCGTCCGAACTGGATCCGGTCGCCGCTCGTCAGCCGGTGCTCGTTGACCTGCTCCTCGTTGACGAAGGTCCCGTAGCGCGACCCGCGATCGCGGAGCAGGAACCCCCCGCTGTCACGGACGATCTCCGCGTGATCGCGCGAGACGTCGCTGCCGGTCAGGCGAAGGTCGCTCTCGGTACGGCGGCCAATCGCAATCTGGGGCTTGTCGAGCGGGATGACGCGGCGGCCCAGCCCGTCGTGGACCTCCAAGCGTGCGTCTACCATAGCCGGGTCATTCTAACTTGGGAGGTGGGACGCAGGAGGTGGCCATCTCCCGGGCCCTGAGTGGAAGCCCGCCGAGGGCCGAAGGGCGAACTGTTCCGGGTCTCATGTCTGGTCGGGCTAGAAGAAGAGCCAGGCGGCCGCTCCGGCCAGCGCGGCACCCGCTGCGACCAGTCCGGGCAGGAGCCAGCCGGGCCTCGAGGGACGCCGCGCAGCGGGCGGAGGAGGGATGCGCGGCTCGGCGGTCGCCGTGCCGCAGCGATAGCAGATCAAGGCATTGGCAGCGATGTCGGTGCCGCACGACCGGCATTTCATGTCACGATCTTACTCGGGGAGTGCCGGTCCGGCTCGATCGGACGCCTCCTCACGTGGTCGCCACATGATTCCGATCAAGGACGTCATCCCTTCGCGAACCTGGCCCGGCGTCACCTACGCCATCATCGCCATCAATCTCCTCGTCTTCGCCTACCAACTCACGCTCTCGCCAGAGGCCGGGGAGGAGTTCGTGTACGCCTTCGGCCTCATCCCCGCGCAATTCTCGTTCGTCGCGATGCTGACGTCGATGTTCGTGCACGGCGGCATCGGCCACGTGACGGGCAACCTGCTCTACCTCTGGATCTTCGGCGACAACATCGAGGATCGGCTCGGACACGGCCGGTTCATCGCGTTCTATCTGCTCACGGGCGCGGTTGCGGCCGTCGCCCAGACCGCGATGGAGCCTTCTTCTCCCATCCCCATGGTCGGCGCGAGCGGCGCCATCGCGGGCGTGATGGGCGGGTACCTGGTGCTCTACCCGCACTCTCGCGTGCTCACGCTCTTCCCGTTTCCGCTCGTGCTGTTCGAGGTGCCCGCCGTCTTCTTCCTCGGCGTCTGGTTCGTCGTCCAGTTCCTGGACGGCATCGGATCGCTCGCTGCGGCGGGCGGCAGCCAGCTCGTGGGCGGCGTGGCCTTCTGGGCCCACGTGATGGGATTCGTGGCCGGCCTCGTGCTGGTGCGCCCCATGCGCATCCGCGAGCGCGAGCGCGTGGAGTGGTGGCTCAGGGACTCCGAGGAGTGAGGCCACCCTTACCCGGGCGGTTGGCGCTTTCGAATCTCCTGTGAGACCCTGGCCAGATCCACCATGAGCTTCTCGTAGGTCGCCTGCCACTCCGCGTCGGGCACCTCGCCCTTGCGCTGCTTGAGCGCCTCGGCCTCCGTCTCGAGCGTGCGCCGCTGCCGCAGGAGCGCCGCCAGCTCCGGGTCGGTGGTCGTCTCGGCCGGATCGGGATCGAGGTGCCAGAGGCGGGCGAATCCCCCGTCGGCGCCCCCGGCGCCTTCCTCGGTGCCCTCGCCGTCGCCGTTGTCGTCGAGGAGCGCGCGTTCGGTCGTCAACTGTCCGCGCTGCTCGTAGTGCTGGCGCACGGCGATGCTCGCCGCCTCGAACACCTCGAAGATGGACGTGCGTCCGTTCTTGTCGAGATCGCTCGACGCCTCGCTCATCGCCTTGACGAAGTACTCCGGGAAGACCGTCGCGTACTTCTGCGCGGGCGAGTTGGTGGCCGTGATGGTCACCCGGCCCTTGCCCTTGAGGGCGTCCATGAACGGGAAGCTCGACTCGGTGGTGTTGACCAGGACCAGCCGGCCCGGAAGCCCCGCCAGCATCGTGTTCCACTGCGAGGCCGTCAGGTCGGGCCCCACCAGGTTGAACTTGGCCTCCTCCCCGTCCGCGGTGCCATGGCCGAGGAGGATGATGAGGACGAGGTCGTCCCCGGCCGCCGCGGCGCGAATCTCGCCGAGCGCGGCCTTGACGTTGGCCGCCGAGCCCGTCGTCCCGTCCTTGACCGACTCGTCCACCAGCACGCGCACGCGCGACTTGTCGAAGCCGTAGCGATCGACGAGCGCCGTCTCGAGCGCGGTACGCCACTGCTGCATCTGCTCGGCGTACTTCGGCCCGCCCGATGCGCCGGAGACGACGAGCGCCCAGCGGTTCTCGGCGCCGGCGAGGAGCGGCGCAGCCAGGCAGGCAACCAGGATGACGGCGCGGATCATGAGAAGTCTCGATTCGTCGATGCGGATCATGTCAGCCCCACGCGCCGTCGGACCAGCCATTCGGCGGCCAGCAGGCCGAGGATCGCGAGGATCGTCCACGCGTTGTGCCAGAGATCCCTGATCTCGGTCGAGGTCTCGTGAGGTTGCGCGTCGCGCAGCAGGGCCGGCAGCCGGCCGGCGTCCTCGCCGCGCAGGTACTGTCCACCGGTCGCCGCCGCGAGACGCTGCAGGAGCGGCTCGTTGAGGCGTGGGTCGCTCATCTCGACATCGGTACCGCCTGACAGGACGGCACGCGTGGCGCTGCCGAGCAGGGCGCCACCGCGGCGGGCGTCGGACGCCACGCGGTAGACGCCCGGCTGGTCGAAGACCGTCGCAGCCGAATAGCGGCCGTCGGCCGCGTCGGTCAACGCCGGGGTCACCGTGCGCGCCTGGCCATCAGGCGTGGTGATGGTGAGAGTGACATCGGCATCGGCAACGGGCCGGAACTCGGCGTCCCTCACCTGCACGCTGATCGACTCGGTCCCACCCGGTACGGCCACGACCAGCGGGGCAATCGACACCGCGCCAGGGGTGGTGGCCGCCAGCCAGCGCACCATCTGCCGCCAGATCGTGTCGTAGGTGGTGTCCGCGGCCGGCCGCATCATCCGCCAGCGCCACGATGCCTCGCCCGCAAACACCATGGCCCGACCCTGGCCGTAGCGCTGGACGGCAATCAGCGGATGGTTGCCGGTCGGGCCCGTGGCGACGGCGAGGACCAGCGCCCCGGGGCGCGCGGCACCCACGAGCGAGACCGAGGCCAGCGGCGGCAGCGTCTCCCAGGCGCGGCGGCTGTCCTCCACCGACGCGGCCAGGCGGGTCGCCGCGTGCGCGGCGCCGTCGGCGGTGAGGCCGGGCACGTTCATGACCTGACCCCCGCCTCCTGCCGTGCGCGCAACGTCCGCGCGTCGATCCGTCAGGTCCACGGGCAGGACTTCCTCGAGCGGTGTGGTGCTCAGGCCCTGGCGCTCGAACGAACGTGCGCCGAGAACCAGCAGCCCGCCGCCCCGCTCCGCGACGAACGCGGCGGTCAGGGCGAGCTGATCGCGCGTGAAGAAATCGGCCTCGACATTGCCAAAGACGATGGCGTCGTACTTGAAGAGCGCTTCGCGCGTCTGCGGATACCCGGACGCGAGGGCCGCGGCGCGATTCTCGCTGGCCTGCACGAAGAAGGTCGGCCGGCCATCGTCGTTCTGGCCCTTGCGCACCACCGAATCGACGTCCAGGCCGCGGTCGCTCGCGAGCGCCCGCTTGAGGAACGTGTGCTCGAAGCCTGGCGCGCCCTCGACGACGAGGATGCGGCGCCGGGCCACCTGCGGCGGTACGAGCACGCTCCTCGTGTTGTTCTCGGAAATGGCCTCGCCCTCCGTGGGCGGCACTTCGACGGTGTACACCGTCGGAGTGTCCGCGGATGGGGAGACCGTGAACACCTCATGGATCGGCGCCCCCTCCGCGCCGGGCGTGACGCGGCGGACCTCGACCGGGCGCCCGTTGGCGCTGACGCGGAGTTCGATGGGCGCCGTACCGTACCCGTGGCTGACGGCCGAAACACTGAGGTCGATGGAGGCTTCGGGCAGCAGCGGCTCGCCGGCGGTGACGTTGACGACCTCCCTGTCACGAAGCGGTGCCGTCGACCCGATGCCGACGGTGAAGACCGGCGTGGACGGCAGGAGCCCTGGGGCCAGAGGGCGAAGCGCGGTGGCACCGCCATCCGAGAGCAGCACGATGCCCGCGAGGCGCTGCTGCCGATAGCGCTCTGCGAGCGCTTCGAGCCCGCCGGTCAGATCGCTCTGTCGGGCCGTTGGCCTGATGGCCTCGAGGTCCACGCGGTTGAGCGACTCGCCAATGGTCAGCCACTCCATCTTGTAGCCGGTACCCACGCTCTCCGCCAGGTCGCGGGCAATGGCGTGTGCGTGCGCGATTCGCGATTCTCCAGCGTCGGCCAGGCTCATGCTGCGCGAGTTGTCGATGAGGACGGCCACGAGGCGATCCTCGGGCTCGCTCGTCGGCACGACTGCCACGGGACGGAGAAGCGCCGCGACAATGATGACGAGCGACGCGGCCCGGAGCGTCGTGAGGAGCGCGCGCTCGCCGCGCGTCAGCGCGACGACGACGCGTGCGTACGCGGCCCACGCGAGGACAAGGGCGAGGCCGAAGGCCAGAACGTAGCCCCACCACGGGAGGGCGACGGCAAATCGCATGCGGCGGCCTCCTACCGCGGCTTCCGCGGCGCCGCGAGCGACTGGTAGTAGCGGTCCACCATCTCGCGGTAGGCCTCGGCCACGCCTTCGTGCCCGCCGGCGTTGAGCCGCTCGCGTGTCTCACGCTCGCGAAGCTGGCTCGACAACCGCGTCTCCGTTCGCTCGAGGGCCAGGAGCAGGTTCTTCCTGAGCGCCTCCCATTTGGAGAAGTCCTGCTTGAACGCTTCAGTGCCGGGCGCCGAGATGCTGGGCCACCAGTCCTCCGGCGTCCGTCCGCCGTCCTTCATCTCCGGGTTCTCCTGGCCGAGCTCCCTGGCCAGCCGTTGTGCCTCGCGCATCTGCTCGGCGGCGTCACGCTGCAGGCGTGCGACACGGCCCGCGCGCCCGCCATCCGCGCCGCCCTGCTCGCCACTGGACCCCTCACGGCCTTCGCTCTCCTGGCCGGCCGACGGCGATGGCTGTGCCGAAGCCTGCCCGCGACCGGCCGACGGTTGCCCCTGCGCATCCGAGGAGGGTCGGCCGCCCTGCTGGCCCTCGCGCGCCTGCTGGTCGAGCTCCTGGAGCGTACGCTGCAGCTCGCTGACGCGATCGCGAAGCTCGCCGGTGCGCGCCAGCTCTTCGGACAATCGCCGGGTTTCCTGATCGCGCGAGCCTGACCCGTCGCCAAGCGTGCCGGCGACGCGATCGAGCGCACGTGCCATCTCGCGGCCCTCCTCGGCCGGCCTGGCGCCGGGATCGGGCTTCCGGAGCGCGCTCGCGTTCTCACGCATGCGTTCGGCCAGCCGGTCGGCCTCCATGGCCCTGGCCGCATCGCTCGCGGCACGACGCGCGTCGGCATCCTGCTCGTCGCCGGTTCCACCCGGCGCGGCCATCTCTCGCGCGGTCTCTGCCAGCCGTGCGGTGCGATCGGCAAGCCGCTCCTGCTCCGCCGAGAGCCGGCGGCGCGTGTCTTCCCCGGCGGGTCCGGAGGCTGCGCGCTCCGCCTCGCTGGCGAGGCGGCGCTCGGCGTCGGCGAGCTGGCGCGCCTCGAACTGCAGGTCGCCCATCGCGCGGCGCCGTTCGTCCGGACTCGCGCGCTCGATCTCGCGCGAGAGATCGCGCAGCTGTTCGACCGCTTCGCCACTGTGCGCGCTCGCCTGCTGCGGGTCCTGCCGGCGCAGGTCGCTCGCGGCGTTCTTCATCTGTTCGGCGATCTCGCGCATCTGCCGGCTGCGGCTCGACTGACTGCCCGACCCGCCGCGCTGCCCCTGCGCGCCGGACAGGGACGAGGACTGCTGGCTCCGAGAGGACTCAGACGGCTCCTGCTGATTCGAGGCATTCCGCGACGACTGCTGCAACTGGCGCGAGAGCTCGTCGGCC
Source organism: uncultured Bifidobacteriaceae bacterium (assembly GCA_964543955.1). Lineage (GTDB taxonomy): Bacteria > Acidobacteriota > Vicinamibacteria > Vicinamibacterales > UBA2999 > VFZN01. The sequence goes on along the minus strand of CAZJBN010000069.1, from coordinate 15,660 downwards.
TGTTCGGTCAGCTGCTGCTGTTCGCGCGTCAACCGCTCGAGGTGCCGCTCGATCTCCTCGCGGGACAGCCGATCCCTGTTCTGCGCGAGGTCGCGCTGCTCACGCTGCAGACCCTCCTGGCGCCGGGCGAGCTCGCGGATGCGCTCCAGCGGATCGTCTTCGGCCGCCTTCTCCTCGCGGGTCTCGGTGCTGTCAGGCGTCTCGTAGTTGGTTTGCTGCTGCTTGCGCAGCTGCTGGTCGAACAACGTGGACAGATCCGGGGACTGCCGGTTGCTGCCGCTGCCGCCGCCCGCCTGCTGCTGTGCCACCTGGCGACGCTTGACGTCGGCATCGGCCTCGAGCAGCCGTTCGAGTGCCTCCATCTCGTGCGGCAGCGCCTGGGAAGTCCGTGCGCGGTCGAGCTCGCCCGCCGCGCGGCCCATGGCTTCGACGGCACGCGCGATGGGATCCTCACCGCCGGGCGCCGCGGACATGCCCGGACGCGGCCTTCGGCGACGCGGGTCGCTCACCGCGCCGGCCAGCCCCCCGGCAGCGTCGGCCGCGCGTGCTCCAAGAGCCGCCTGGGCCCTGCCGACGGCCTTGATGTCTGCTTCCGAGCGCTGGTCTCGCCCGCGCCGGGCGCGCGCATCCAGCTTCCACGTGGCCGCAATGATCTCCTTCTGGGCCTCGGCCAGCTCCATCAGCCCCTGCGCACCACCCTGCCTGCCCATGGACTGGCTCTGCGCGGCGACGAACACCTCCTCGAACGGCTTGACCTCGAGAAAATAGATGTCGCTCCGGGCTTCGGTGCCACGCCGGCCCTGTCCGACGTCGCGGGCACGGACGTAGTACGTGATGAACTGGCCGGGCCGCACGCCGAGATCCTCGAGGTGGACCATGTGGCTGGCCGACACCGCGAGCTGGCGGCCGGTCGGGAACCCAACGACAGTGTCGTCTCGTCCCGGCGCCTGGAACACCAGCTCGAACGAGGCCAGCCCGAAGTCGTCGTCGGCGCGTGCTTCGATCAGGACCTCCTCGATCGGCGTCACCTGCTTGTCGCCGCCCGGCCGCATGACACGAACGGCGGGCGGCCGATCGTCGAGCATGCGGATGAAGTACTCCGTCTCCCCGGGGTTGACCAGTCCGTCGACGTCGGTGAGGGCAATACGATAGGCGCCGTCGCCGTTGATGTTCAGCGATGCCGTGCGCGTCTGGTCGCGGCCACCGAGTGGAAGTTCGGTGCCATCGGCCAGCGTGAGGGCGCCAGCCGTCACGGGCTTGTCGGTCGTGATCGCAATCTCGACCGTCGTCCCCTTCGGTCCATAGATGTCGCCGCCGTCCTCCTCGGTGCGCGGCTCGAGGCCGAGCGCACGCGGATAGTGATACTGAAGATCCACGCGCGTCACGCGCGCGGGCCGGATCACCTCGATGGCGAACTCGTCTGACTGCGCCGGCCCCGCGACGACGTGATACACGAAGGACGCCGAGACGCGGTCGAAGGTCATCGCGTACTCGCCTTCAATGCCCGTCGTCTCCATGCGACGTGTGATGGACTCGTCGTCGCGGCCGGCGACGAGCGACGGCACCAGGCCGGGCTCGACGCCGCGAATGCGGGCGGTGATCGTGATCGGTTCTTCCGCCCGGAGCCTGGTCGTGCCCGGCGAGACATCGAAGGTGATGCGCGACGGCAGCAGGTAGGCGGCAGCGATCGAGGCGCCGCGCCCGGCGGTTGGCGCAAAGGCTGTCGACGCGACGGCCAGCGCCAGTGTCGCGACGATGGCGCCGATGGCCGCGCGCCGGAGGGTGGCCTGCGGCACCAGACGATCGGTTCCGGCCCGCTCGACGGCGTCGGCAGCCTGTGCGGCCAGGCTCCCCGCAACCGGCGTCCGCTCGTCCCCATGCGCGACCGCCGTCACGACGACATCGTCCAGGCCGCCGGCCTGCTCTTCGATGTAGCGTGCGAGCTGCGCGTCGGAGGGCGGATGACGGAGGGGCCACGCGGCGCACGCAATCGTGACGACCGCGAGGGCGGTGACGGCCAACGTCACGAGCGCGAGAGGGATGCCCTGTGGAGCGACCAGCCACACGGCAAGCATGCCGACCGCCAGGACCATTGCAGCGGCCGAGGCGCCAGCCGTCCACGCGACGAGCCGTGTGCGCCGTGTCCAACGGCGCCGCACGTCGGCGAGGACCGCCCCGAGCTTGTTGTGCCGCTCGTCCACCTTCTGTCTATCCTACGCGATTGGACCGCGCGAGGACCGACCCGCACCGGCCAATCCCTCACGCTTCCGACGCCATCGGCGACGTGCCGACTGGACACCCACCGGCGGAGTCATCGACCTGGATCTCCCAGGTCAGTTCGCCCGCCGGCCGATCAGTCCCTCGCCAGCCAGCGCGACGAGCATCACCAGCAAGCCGAGCTGCCACAGCCGCTGCTCGTCCTCGGCCGCTCTCGCCGTGGAAGCTGCGTTGGAGATGGCGGCCCTCGCCACGCGGGGCACCGTGGCGGTGAACGCCTCGGGCGACACCGACGCGGGATTGGATTCCCTCAGATCCACGTTGATCGCCACCCGTTGAGGCGGTTTGCTGCCTGCACCTGTGCCGCTCTCGCCAACGGTAAAGACGCCGGCCTCGGCCGCGAGGCCGGCTGGCCGCGATGGGAGCGTCCACGATGTGGGAACATGCAGCCCGGCCGTGAGGTACCCGACGGCCTCGACCATGAACGGGACGAACGCCGGGCTCAACGGGAGCCGGTTCCACTGATTGTCGAGGTCCGACGTGAACACGAGCAGGCGGCCCTCGCCCGCACGCTCTTCGGCCAGCGCAATCGCGCCACCTGAAAAGCGCGCCAGGACCGTCCGTCCACTCTGCTCGCTCAGCCGGCGATAGCGCTGGACCGCGATGTCGCCGAGCGCCGATGCCGGTTGCGTGAAGGGGCGGAATACCGGGTGGCGCGTGTCGCCCACGACCAGCGTGGATCGGCCCTCCGGCGCGGACTCCACATCGGGCGCGACGCCGAGGTCGATGCCCACCACGTCGCGGAGCGTCCCGGGATCGACATCAGGCCCGAGACTCAACAGCATGGGCCCGCCCGTCCGCAGGTACCCCGCCAGCCGCTCGCGTCCGCTTCGATCGAGCGTGCGGGTCCCAAGCACGATCACGGCATCCTGTCTGGCGACATCCGCCGCGCTCCATCCGGAGAACGTGCGTCCGTCGACCACCGTGGCTTCGAACGAGCGAGGACGGGCTGCCGCCCCCAGCGCACGCTCGACGTAGAGCCCTCCGCGCAGCATGGAGGGATCCGCAACGACCACCGCGACCATCGTCGGGTCCGGCGGATCGAGCACGAGATGCCGCGTGTTGTCGGCGACATAGCCCTCCGGATCGTCGATGGTGACGCGTGCGGCCCCGGTGGCAGGGATGTCGCGGGCGAACTCCACGGTCGCCGCGGATCGGCCGGCAACCGAGACGGTCGTGCTCCCGACCTCGGTCTCGTCCACCGTCACGGAAACGGGGACCTCGCGAGTCGCAAACCCGAAGTTGTGGACGCCGACGACGAGGCCGCGGCCGCGTCGTTCGGCCGAGGTCACCGCCACGTTGACGAGTGGCGAGCTCACGGGCAGGACAGACACGTCGAAATCGTCGGGGACACCGCTCGTCGTCGCAGAGTCCCAGCCCGCCTGCTGCAGGTCCGTGACGAAGACGACGCGGCCGGCGCGGGCGCCGATGATCTCGGCCGCGCGGGCCAGCGCCGCCGTGTAGCGGGTGCCGGAGACGCCGGATTGAAGAGAGGCGACGGCGGCCGCCAGGCCGCCACGGTCGGTCGTCGGCGGCATCACCGTCACGGCTTCGTCACCGAACGCCACGAGCGCCACGGCGTCGCCGGCCGGTGCCTGCTCGATGGCCGTCGCCGCGATCTCGCGCACCCGATCGAAGGTGCCGGGCGCCGACAGGCTGAAGGATGTGTCCACGGCGACGACCGTGACCGGCACGTCGGCCGACAGGGCACTGCCGGCCAGGTACGGCCGCGCGAACGCGCCGGCGAGCAGCACGAGCGCCGTGACGCGGAGCGCCAGCAGGATGATCTCGCGCAGGCGCCGGCGCCGCTTCTGCTCCACCGTCGACGGCGCGATGTAGCGCACGGCCGGAAAATCCACGACGACTTCGGTCCGCCGCCGGAACAGGTGGAGGAGCACCGGGACGGCAACGGCCAGCGCACCCAGCAGATAGAGCGGCGAGAGAAAGGACAGCCCGAACATGTCAGTCCGCTAGAATGCCTTCCGTCGTGTCTGGAGGTAGGCCAGCAGCGCCAGCTCCAGGGGCTGCGACGTCTCGAGCTGGCAGTAGTCGATGCCGTTCTGGCCGAGCTCCGACCGGAAGCGTTCGATGAGCGCCTTCATCCGACCGCGATACTCGCCGCCCACGACCGCAGGCACGGCCAGCACTTCCTCCGACGTCTCCATGTCACGGAACCGCGCCGCGTGGTCGAAGGGGAACGCGAGCTCGTCGGGATCCAGGACGTGGAAGACGATCACGTCGGTGCCGCGATAGCGGAAGTGCTTGAGCCCGTCGATGATGCGCGTCGGATCGTCGAGCAGGTCCGAGATGAGCACCACCAGCCCCCGCTTGCTCACGGCCTCGACGAGGTCCTTGAGCGGCCTCGCGACGTCGGTCCGCTGGCCGATCGCGAGCCGCTCGAGCGCGATGAGCACCGCGCGCAAGTGTCCGGGGCGCGCGCTCGTGGGCAGAAGGTCCCTGATGCGATCGTCGAACGTCAGCAGTCCGACCGCGTCGCGCTGGCGGTTCATCAGGTACGCCAGGGCGCCGGCCAGATACGAGCCGTACTCCAGCTTCGTGATGCCGCGTGAACCGTAGGCCATCGACCCGCTCACGTCGAGCAGGATGTGGCAGTCGAGGTTGGTCTCCTCCTCGAACTTCTTGACGACGTGGCGGTCGGTGCGCGCGTAGATCTTCCAGTCGAGCGTGGCGAGGTCGTCGCCGGGGAGGTACTGCCGGTACTCGGCGAACTCGACGCTGAAGCCCTTGAACGGGCTGCGATGGAGGCCGGTCAGGAACCCTTCGACAATCGTGCGGGCCTTGAGATCGATCGTCCCCAGCCTCGCGACAATCGCCGGGTCCAGATACCGCGCCTGTCCGGCCATGGGTTCAGCCCCCCAACTCACTTCGGCGGAGGTTGCCATCCGTTCGAACGGTCTCACGTCGTGCCCGTGTCGTGCGCATCAGCCTTCCGATGGATACCCAACACAATTGGACTGCGGGGATTACAGGCCGCTCGCGGGCAAGGGCACGCGCTCGAGCAGCTGATCGATGATCCGATCCGGCGTCACGCCTTCGGCCTCGGCGTAGAAGTTCGGGATGATCCGGTGGCGGAGGATCGGATGCGCCAGTGCCTGGATGTCCTTGATCGACACGTGATGGCGGCCGTGCATGAGCGCACGGGCCTTGCCTCCGAGCACGAGCGCATGCGACGCGCGCAGGCCGCCGCCCCACTTCACCCACTTCTCCACGAAGTCCAGCCGCGCGCCGCGTCCAGGCCGTGAGCTGTCGGCCAGCCGCACCGCGTAGCGGGCCACTTCTTCGGCCACCAGCACCTGCCGCACGAAGTCCTGGATCCTGAGGATGTCCGCACCGTCGAGAATGCGCGACGGCTCCGGCCGCGCCATCCCCGTCGTCTCGGTCACGACCTGCACCTCGTCGTCTTCGGAGAGATACGTCATGACGACGTTGAACAGGAAGCGATCGAGCTGTGCCTCGGGCAGCGGATAGGTGCCTTCGAGCTCGATCGGGTTCTGCGTGGCCAGCACGAAGAACGGACGCTCGAGCGGGTAGGTATGGCCCGCCGCCGTCACGTGATACTCCTGCATGGCCTCGAGCAGCGCCGCCTGCGTCTTGGGAGGCGTGCGGTTGATCTCGTCGGCCAGGATGATCTGCGCGAAGATGGGGCCGTGCACGAAGCGGAGCGTGCGGTGACCCGCTTCTTCGTCCAGCACCTCGGTCCCGGTGATATCCGCGGGCATGAGGTCCGGCGTGAACTGGATCCGCTTGAAACTGAGGTGCAGGATCTGGGCAAGCGTCTTGACGAGCAGCGTCTTGGCCAGCCCCGGCACACCGGTGATGAGGCAGTGCCCGCCGCAGAAGAGCGCCATCAGGACCTCGTCCACGACCTCGTCCTGCCCGACAATCACCTTCCGCAGCTCCCCCAGGATCTGCGCCCGCCCCTCGGCCACCTTCTCGGCCAGGCTCGCGGTTTCGCTTTCGGTCGCTTGATTCATGTCACGCTCACCACGGACCTCCCCGGACCTCTTCGGACCTCCCCGGCCGCCTCCGCTCTCGCTACGGCGAGCCCGCCAAAGCCTTGGCGACGGCGGGACCTTCCCGGACCTCCCCTCAATGCGTCAGCGAGTAGACGACCTCGTTGATCCACATCTGATAGGCCATGGCCGTCCACCGGATGTAGCCGGGATACTCCTCGGCGTTCGACCACTCCACGCCGTCGCCCATGTCCGTGTTCCAGTTGATCAGCACCATCGGCCGCCCATCGTCGGCGAGGATCGCGCGCAGGTGGGGTGCGAAGCCGCCCTTCTCCCAGGTGCGGCCCATGAGGAACGACCCGAGACCCGGAATCTGCGGATACGCGTCGAGCCGGTAGAAGCAGCTGAAGATCGGGTGCGGCGGTTCGAGCTCGACGATCTCGCGGTCGGGGAAGACGCGCTGGAGCTGTCGGACGGTGAGGTCCCACTCGTACGGACCGTGAAAGTCGTCCATGGTCAGCGTCCCGCCGCGCAACAGGAACTCGCGCAGGATCGGCACCTCGGACTCGAGGAGCATCAGGTTGCTCGGCTCGACGATGTAGATCCAGGGATGCTGCCAGAGTTTCTCGTCGTCGAGGTCGAGGATGACCGGTTCGCCCACCTCGATCGCGGTCACGGCCTTGAGGCGGCGGCTCAGGTTCTGCTCGGCGGCCGGCGCGTCGATGGCCCACGGATCTTCCCAGTAGGCCATGCGCGGACGGCCGCGTCCTTCGTCCGCCCACGAGCTGTAGCGGATTCGGGCGAAGGTCCATTGCAGGCCGGCGAGCCGATCGCCGGGTACGACCGGCACCTGCGCCTCGAGCGGCGGGACGAGCGCCAGGCCCGCCAGCGCGGCGACGAGGACGAGTCTGAGCGCGGTCACGGCCTACAGGCCTCCGACCAGCTTGAGCAGCAGATCCTGTGCCCGTGAGTACGTGGGCGCGATCTCCAGTGCCGACAGCGCCTGCCGCCGGGCGCCGTCACGGTCGCCGCTCTCGAGAAGCCCTTCGGCCAGGTCGGCATGGGCGCCGGCGCGGTCCGCCGGGCCGGCAGCGAGCGCGATCGTGAACAGCCGTACGGCCTCCGCGCCTTCGCCGGTCGCAAGCGCCATGCGCCCGAGCGTGGTGTGAGAGGCGGCGTCGAACGGATCGACGGCCACGACACGGCGGAGCGCGGTCTGGAGCAGGGCCGGGTCGGTGGCAGGATCGACGAGCGAGGCCAGCTTGCGCGCCGAGGCAAGGTCCGAGTGGTCGAAGCCCGTCAGCGTGTCGAGCGCCTTGATGGCGCGCGCCTTGTCGCCGCGGGCCAGCGCGATCTCGGCAATCCGGGCCTGTGGACTCTCCGGGCCCGTGGCGTGTGGCACGAGCACGGCCGCGCGCTCGTAGGCCTCGATTGCCTTCCCCGGATCGCTCTCCTCGAGCGCCATCCCGAGTGCCATCTGCGCCGGGAAGCTCCCCTCGTTGGCGGATGCGATTGCGCGAGCCGCGTCCGGCGACAGGTCGGGAGTCAAACCGTCCGGCGCCGCCAGCGCCTGCCGCAACCCCTTGTAGCGTTGGTCGACGAACGTGTCGAACGTGCCTTGCAGGTCGTCGATGCTCACGTCGAGGACCTTCGAGATGGCCGTCTCGGTGTCGATGCCGGTCGCGTAGGACTCGACGAGCGCGCGCAGCTTTGGCTGGCCGAACGTCTCGGCAATGTGCTCGACGACGAGGGAGGCCTGGAAGTAGGAGATCGAGATGAGCTCCGGGCTCATGAAGCCGCTGTTGAGGTCGGCCAGCTTCAGTACCTGCCCGCGGTCGAGCGCCCGCGCGAACGGGATGTCCATCTCGCGGCCCCACTCCGGCCGTGCGCGCTTCTCCTCGTACACCGAGATGCCTTCGGTGAGCCACCTGGGCACCCGCTGGTTCGAGAGCTGCAGCGTGATGACGTGCGCCATCTCGTGCCAGAGCGTCACGCCCCAGTTGAACTCGCCCGGCGGCCGCGCCCTCGGCGAGTCCATCGTCACCACGCGGCCGAAGCACGCGCCGAGCGCGCCGATCATGCCCGGCAAGCCGACGTTGCGCACCGCGAAATCGTCGTGCCGGGGGAAGACCTCGATGAGGATGGGCCCCTTCGGCGTGAACTCCCAGCGGCGGCTGAGCGTGTCGAGGGCTTCGCGCGCGAGCGGCGCGACGTAGTGCTCCATCACGCCTGCTTCGTCGGGGTGAAGGCGGATGACCATCTCGCCTTCCTTGACGGTCGCAAACGGGTCGAGCGTGTCGAGCAGCCCCAGCAGGTTGTAGGTGATGACGTCGTACGGATCCTGGCGGAACGCCGTTTCGAGGGCGCGGCGGGCGCCTCTCTCGTCACCCGTCCTCATCAGGTGGGCGCCGAGGTCCGCGTACGCGCGCCAGTTCTCCCGATCGAGCTGAATGGCGCGGCGCGTGTGCTCGGCGGCCTCGTCGAACCGGTAGAAGCGCGCCGTCACGTCGCCGACCACGCGGTAGAACTCACCGTAGGTGGGATGGATCTTCTGAACGGCGGCTTCGAGCGTATCGAACTCGTCGGCCCTTCCGTCCACGAAAGCCAGCGCGCCTTCGAGCGAGAGGGCCTCGAGGCTGTTGGGGTTGACCGCGCGCGCCCTGGCAATGGACTCGCGCGCCTCGGCCTTCTTGTCGCGATCGATGGCCGTCTCGGCCAGGAACAGGTGGGCGGCGACGTTCCGGGGGTTGAGTTGCAGTACCCGCGCGGCGACTTTCATCGCCTGCGGCGGGTTGTCGTCCACGAGCGCGCGGGCCATGCCGAGGAGCGCCGGACCATGATCGGGAGCCACCTTCAAGGCGGACTCGAACGAGCGGAGCGCATCCTTGCGGTTGTACTTCTCGAGGAAGAGCTCGCCCCAGGCCGTGTCGATCTCGACATCGTTCGGCGACAGTGCAATGGCGTCACGGAAGTACGCGTTGGCGTCTTCGAACCGGCCGAGCGCGCGGGATGCGCGGGCCGCTCGGAGGAACTGGGTGGGCGTGCTCGCGTCCTCGGACGCCATCAGCAGCAGTTGCAGCGCGCGTCGCGCCTCGGTGCGCCGTCCCGTGTACTGCTTCAGCAGACCCAGTTCGAGCGCGGCCTCGCTGCCGGGCGCCGAAGCCGCGAGGGACTCGAGATAGGACTCGGCGGCGCCGTACTCGCCGCGGGCCATCGCCGCGCGTGCGCGAAGTACGACAAGAGCCTCGTCGCCAGGATGCTGCTGCGCGACGGCGTCGACCTCCGCATACTCTCCGGCCTGAAACGCCTTCTGGGCGGCCGTCCGCGCTCCTGCCACGCCGCCGGCGCTCTGCTCACGGGCGAGCGCAAGGCCGACACCGGCGAGGATCGCCACGGAAACGAGCGAAATGGCCCAGGAACGGCGCGTCATGACCCCTTGCCGGAGTATATCTGAGGATAAGACGCCGCTGGCGGGCCGGGGGCCTCTTGCTCAGCAGGAGACGCAGCGGTGGTTGTTCCTTGCGCCGAGGCTCTCGAGCAGGGCAATCGTCTCAGGATAGGGCTGCGTACGCTGCACCGGACCGTTGGCCATGTCGACCGTCGTGAGACCGGAGCGGTTGACCTTGGTCACATCGCCGCCCTGGCTGACGAGATAGGTGATCATCTCGTTGTCACCGCGCGCGGCGGCGTGATGGAGGGCGGTGTTGCCCGAGTCGTCGACCGCGTTGACGTCCACCTTCAGCTCCTCGATGAGGAACTTGACGGCGGCGAGCATGCCCGTCGGCGCAAAGCGGTGGGCGTTGCCCGCAAAGCCCTCGCCGTAGCCGACGCCCGCGGCGGCGTGGAGCGGCGGGACGCCAGGCCCGCCGGGCGGGAGCGGGTCGAGGCCCGAGGGATCGCCTGCCTGCGTGCCGCCCTGACGGCGCTGGCGGCGCGGCCCTTTCATGGTCGGGATGGACGGATCGGCGCCGTGGGCGAGGAGGAGCTTCATCGCGTCGATGTCGCTCGCGTAAGCGGCGCGCCAGAACGGCGTGGCGCCGGCTTCGTCCACACGGAGCAGGTCGAAGTTGAACTGCGTGTACCAGATCTTCTTGCGCAGCCGTGCGTTGACGTCGGCACCCTTGTCGATGAGCGCCGTCATGAGATCGAGATAGGCGGTGCGCTGCTGCAGCTGCGCGCGGGGCTGCGGGTAGAACGAGCGCGGCGCCCACTGGATGTTGATGGCGGCAAAGAGCGGCGTGGCGCCGGCGTCGCTGGCCAGCGTGGGATCCGCACCCTGTTCGAGGAGCAGCATCGCGAGATCGAACTGCCCGTTGATCGTGGCCATGAGGAGCGGCGTCGTGCCGTCGGAGGGCGTCCGCCCGTTGATGTCGGCCCCGGCCGCGAGCAGCGCCTTCGCCGACTCGACACTCCCCTGGCGGATCGCGAAGTGGAGCGCCGTGAGGCCACCCTGCTTGCCGATGAGCTCGTTGTAGCGGTAGCCGCGCGTCACGCCGGCCGTCTCATCCGGGTCGACGATGGTCGCGGCCGTGCGGCCGCCGGCGGTCAGGCTCGGAGTCGCGTTCTCATTCTTCGACTGGGCGTCGCGTATCTCGTCCTGGAGCGACTCTTCCGGCGACACGAGAACCGACAGGTCCGTCACCTTCGACGTGGCCGCCGCATTGGCGCCGACCTCGAGCAGCACCGTGACGACCTCGGGCCGGTCGGCGGCTGCGGCGAACATGAGCGCCGTCTGCTCGTTGGCGCGCTCGGTCGCATTGACGTCGGCCCCGTGGGCCAGGAGCTGCTTGACCGCCTGCACATGGCCGGAGGCAGAGGCAAACATCAGCGGTGTCGTGCCCGTCGCCGTCGGGTTGTTGGGATTGGCGCCGCCGGCGACGAGGCGCTCGATGACGGTCGCGTGGCCGCGCTGGCTGGCCAGATGGAGCGGCGTGTAGCCGCCGAGCCGCGAGGTCGCATGTACGTTGGCCCCGGCATAGAGAAGGACGCCGACCATCTCGTCGTCGCCGCGCATCGCGGCGTGATGAAGCGCGGTCATCCCGTCGCCCTGTGCGGCGTTGACGTCGGCGCCCGACCTGACGAGGTCGCGGACCGCCGTGACGTCGCCGGCCATGGCCGCGTCGGCCACCGGTGACTGCGCCGCGGCGTGAAGGCCCGCCGAAATGCCCACCGCCACGAGCAGCGCCACTGCCACGCGGCGCCACTGCCCTGTCTGACCAGATTGGGTCGACGTCGTGCGCATGGTGCTACTCCCCCGCCACGGTCGGAGACTGAGTGGTGTTGAGATCGAAGGTGCCGGTGCTGTCCCCGAAGCTCGGCGTGTCCACGCCGAGCGTGTGGAGTACCGACAGCATGGGATTGGCCATCGGCGTGCCATCGGTCGCGCGCAGGTGCGCGTTGCCCTTGATCGCGCCCCCGCCGTGGCCGAGCAGGACGAACGGACACCGCTTGTGGTTGTGCACGTTCGAGTTGCCCATCGGCGATCCGTACATCACGATGGTGTTGTCCAGCAGGTTGTGATCGCCTTCGGTCGCCTTCGTCAGCTTGTCGATGAAGTACGGCAGCAGGCTGACGTGGTAGGTGTTGATCTTGGCGTATTCGAGGATGCGCTCGTCGCGATCGCCGTGGTGCGACGCGATGTGGAAGCCCGTCGTGACGCCGGTCTCGGGATACACGCGGTTCGACACATCGCGGCTCAGCTTGAAGGCGAAGACGCGCGTGATGTCCGCGGTGAAGGCCACGGCCTGCAGGTCGAACATCAGCTTGACGTGGTCGGTGTAGCTGTCCGGCACGCCGGCGGGCGCGCCCGGAAGGTCCCGCGGCTCGCCGGTCTGGTTGAACGCCTCCACCTTCTGGATGCGCTGCTCGATCTCCCGCACGTCGTCCAGGTACTCCGCCAGGCGGGCACGATCCGCCGCACCGAGCGAGCGCTGCAGTTCCCGGGCCGAGTCCGACACCCAGTCGAGGATGCTGCGGTCCTTCTGCCGGCGCCTGGCGCGGGCTTCGGGCGTGGCGCCGACGCCGAAGAGCTGGTCGAACACGGCCCGCGGATCGCGAATCATCGGCAGCGGCTCGGTGGGCGACGCCCAGCTGATCGAGTCCGTGTACGCGCACGAGTAGCCGTAGAAGCAGCCACCCGCCTGGTCCACGTTCTCGATGCAGAGCTGCATGGACGGAATCGGCGTCTCGTGGCCGATCTGCTGCGCGTAGATCTGATCGATCGACGTGCCGGCGCTGATGTCCGACCCCTGGGTCTGATGGGGATGCGACTGCGTCAGAAAGACGGCGGCCGAGCGGAAGTGGTCACCGCCAATCTCCGGCGGCGTGAACGCCTCGGCATTGCGAACGTCCGTCCGGCTGACGATGGTCAGGTGCTGCCGGTACGCGTCGAGCGGCTGCAGGCTGGTGGGGCTCAGGTCGAATGCGGTTCCGGTCTCCGCTGGAGCCCAGAGGTTCCGCTTCTCTCCGAACGCCGTGCTGCCGGCGGCGCCGTGCACCATCTCGACGGCGACGAAGCGCAGCTTGCGGCTCATCTGGCTCGCCTCGGCGGCCCGCGCCGGGACCATCGCGTCGAGGAAGGGCAAGGCGATGCTCACGCCAATGCCCTTGAGGGCCGTGCGGCGGTCGAGGCGTCGATTCGTCACAAAGGCCATCTCGGTTCTCTCCTGATCTTCCCGAAGTGCTAGGGCCGGGCCGCCACGGCCGCGGCGTCAGTTGTCGAGGCCGGCTCCACGCTCATGCGGAAGGGCGGACTCTCCACGATCGCGCGAACGAATGCCGAGAGGGTGAAGTCGCGCGCGGCGGCGTCGCGCACGATGCGCCGCACGAGCGGCATGTCCTCGGGCTCGAGCCGCCGCCCGAGCGCGTAGGTCATCAGGCTCTCCGTGAAGCTCAGGATGAACACGTCCTTGTGCTTCAGGAGCGCATTGCGCAGTCCGGCGGGGCCGTCCATGGGCGTCCCGTCGTAGAGCTCGCCGGTCGGGTCCACCGGCATCCCGTTGTCCTTGATGCGCCACCGCCCGGTCGCGTCGAAGTTCTCGAGCGCCAGGCCGAGCGGGTCGATGACGCGGTGACACGAGCGGCATGCCGGGTTCGCGCGGTGCTCTTCCATGCGCTCGCGAACGGTCAGGAAGCGCTCCGCCGACGAGCCCTTGGTGTCCTCGAGCGCCGGCACATCGGGGGGCGGTGGGGGTGGCGGCGAGCCCATCAGTACTTCCATCACCCATTTGCCGCGCATGACCGGCGAGGTGCGATCGGCGACCGACGTGAGCAGCAGCACGCTGCCGTGGCCCAGGATGCCGCGCCGCTCGTCGGGGACCGTCACGCGCACGAACTCGTTGCCGACCACGTTCGGGATGCCGTAGTGCCGGGCGATCCGCTCGTTGACGTAGGTGTAGTCGGCCGTCAGCAGGTCGAGCAGGCTCCGATCCTCGCGGACCAGGCTCTCGAAGAAGAGCGTCGTCTCTCGGACGAACGCGCGCCCGAGCGACCGGTCGAAGTAGGGATAGAGGATGGCGTCCGGCAGGATGTGCTCGACGTCGTTCAGGCGGAGCCACTGCGACGCGAATCGCGACGCGAGCGCCTCGGACCGCGGGTCCGCGAGCATGCGGCGCACCTCGCGATCGAGCGCGCCGGGACGGCTCAGCCCTCCGCTGGCCGCCAGCTCGACGAGGGCCTCGTCCGGCGAACTCCCCCACAGGAAGAACGACAGCCGCGACGCCAGTGCGAGATCTCCGAGCCGGTACGGCTGGCCCGCCACGGCTGTTGCCGGCACGGGCTCGAGACGGAAGAGAAACTGGGGGCTTGCCAGGATGGCTTCGAGCGCGGACGCGACGCCGTCCTCGAAGTCCCCTTCGGCATGACCGTCCCGGTAGAACGTCATCAGCCGCTCGAAGTCCCGGTCCGCGACCGGGCGCCTGAATGCACGCGTCGCGAGGTTCCGAACAATCGACGACGCACAGCTCAGCTCCTCGGCGGCCGTCGTCGGGCGGCAGGTGAAGACCGCGCGGCGGCTTGGCGTGTCCGAGACGCCCGTGACGTTCTGCGGGCCAAGGACGGCCAGGTCCTTGAGGTGCGGCAGCGTCGTGATGCCGTGCGCCACGCCAATCTGGGTGTCGGCCAGCGTGTGATCGATCGGCGCGATGAGATCGTTCACCGGCCCTTCGAACCGCTGCAGGAATGCCGCGGTCACCCGCCGCGCACCGGCCTTGACGTGAACAGGGGGCGTCCTGAGGGTCAGCCCGCCGGTCACGTCGGCCAGCCGCGGGTTGACGTCCACGAGCGCGACCCGCGTGCCGTCCACCGAGACTTCGGCCTGCTCGCCGGAGGCCGGGGCACCGAAGAGGAACCCGTCGGCATTGCCGTGCAGCTGCAGGCGGAAGACGTAGGTGCCGTCCGCCGGAAACGTGTGCACCACCGACACGCCGCCGCGTGTGCCGAGCGGCGCGCCCTCGACACGTTCCATCTGAGACGAGGTCTTGGGCACCAGATAGAGTGCCTCGCCGGCCTCGGCATTCGGGTCACCGACGGCGAGCGCCGTCACCTTGCTGGCCGCGCGGAGATACGACTCCATCAGCGTCGCCGAGAAGGTCTGCGAGTCCGCGACGTTGTCGAAGCCGGCGCTGATGGTGTCGGCCGGAAGCATGCCTGAGACGTCCACGTCCAGCGACAGGAGATCGCTGACCGCACGCGCGTACTCGGCGCGGTTGAGGCGCTGGAACGGCCTGGCGCCCGGGCGAACCTTCGACGCCGACGCCGTATCGATCCGGGTCTCGAGCGCGGAGGCGAGCGCGGTAATCACCTGCGGCTCGGGCCGCCGCGCACCGGCCGGCGGCATCATGCCCGCACGCAGCTTGCGGATCATCTTCTCGGCCACGACGACGTCGCTCATCACGTGGGCCGCGTCGAACGCGGCCAGCGACAGACCGCCGGCCTTGGCGCGGTCGCTGTGGCACCCGACGCAGTACTGCTTGACGAGAGCCGTCTGACCGCCGGCATCGAGGGGCTCGGCTCGCGCGGCCGAGGAGCGAACCGGGGTCATCGGCGCGGGAGGCGCCGGGGACTGGGTTGGTAGAGCGGCGGGCCGGGCACCGCCCGCGGCAGGAGCGTCCTGCCGCGCGTCCCCACTGGCCGCCAGCAGAGCGAACCCGACGAATGCAGCCGAGCAGACCGTCAAGACCCGTCGTGCCATGGTTTTAGAGTGCACAGAGTATAGAGCCGACGCGCCGACACGATGTCATGGGCTGTCACGGGGATCGGGCACGGGAGCCAAGGTGCACGGGTGCCCAGGTGCACAGGTGCCCAGGTGCACAGGTGCACAGGTGCACAGGTGCTTGGGCGGGTCTTCATCAGACTCGCCCCCTCGAGCCTCGGCCTGCCAAGCTGGTCAGTACAACGGTCTCCACGTGAA
>CAZJBN010000068.1:24507-25803 GCA_964543955.1 uncultured Bifidobacteriaceae bacterium | reverse complement strand
ATCTGACCGCGACGGATGCGGAAGTGGTCGCCGAGATCTCGGCACTCGCCGACGGTCGCGTTTCTGAGGACGCTCTGGCCGATTGGGTTCGGCAGCACAGTGTGAGTCGAAAAGTAGTGTCGGGCCGCGTCCGACATCAGCCCTGAGAAGCCCAGCTTCGTGAGCGCGCAGCGCGAACCGCGACTTCGCAGATCCCGCGCCACAGCTTCACCGGATAGCGTTCTCGTGGTCAATCGAAGTCTCGTCACGGTCCTCGTACTTCTTCCGCTCCTCAGAATCGCATGGGACGATCAACTCTGCCTGTGCGCCCATGAATGAAGTCCTGATTGAGCGAGGTTCTCTGCAGCGGACGTCAGCTGGCGATGGCGGCGGTGAACGTCAGTCGGTTCCCAAATGGGTCTTTCACTGACATATCCCTCGTACCCCACGGCATTGCTTCGATCCCAGGTCGTGCGTACTAGTAGTGCTTCGAGGCCAGGTCGGCGTGGAACGCATCGAGATCAGTACTTTCGATCCGGATCGCCGCGCCAGGGCTGCCGTCACCGTGGTGCTCGGACAGGTGCAGGACGCACCCGTCTCTCGACACCTGCACGTACAGCGGAAGGCCAGGCTCGAAACGGTGCTCCCAATCGACTTTGAAGCCCAGGAAGTCGACGTAGAACTCCCTCGCCTTGGCCTCGTCGAAGATCCGAAGAATTGGCGTTGTCTTTGTCAAGCGCATCGGTCCATCCCGTCATGCATCTGCGGTTTCACTGATCAAGATCAGCCAGATTCGAACGCTGTCCGCCGACCGCCTCGGCCCGCGGATTCGGAGAGCCGCAGACGAGGAACTCGCCCGCGTCTCGTCGGCCAGGACGAACCGTGGGCGGATGACTCAGGTTCTCTGAGAGGCGGCCGCGAGCGCGGCGGCTGCGGCCAGCTTGTGCCTGGCCTGCCAGGGCGGGCCGGCCGATCGGCCCATCGCGAGCAGAAACAGATCGATGTCCTCGCGCCCGAGCACCGCTGCCGCGTCGCGAAACACGCGTTCCCGATCGTACCAGTGCACGGCCCAGCCGCGTGCCTCGGCCGCGGCTGCGATGGCCTGGCGATACATGACGGAGTCGGCAATGGTCTGCGCCCGATTGTCGGCGATCCGCTCCGTTGTCGTCGGCGGAAGTGTCGGGCACACGCGGATCGCGATGCCCGCGATCGGCGTCGCCACCGTTCTGGCCAGCAGGTCGAGGCCCTCGCGCGCGCCGCGCACGGCAGACGCACGTACCCGTTCGACGAGGGCCACGGCGTCGGCGAGCGAAATCG
>CAZJBN010000068.1:0-24407 GCA_964543955.1 uncultured Bifidobacteriaceae bacterium | reverse complement strand
ACGGCGTCGGACCGGGTGACGGGCCAGATGGCGGCGGCGATCTGTTTCAGCGCAGTGGCGGGCTGTCGCTGAAGCCACTCCATGGTCTCGTTCCAGAGGTAATGCGTTTCGGTGCCGGTCCGATCGCAGCTCGACGAATTCGGGAATGCGCCCTTCGCGAAGACCACGTAGCGCTCGCCCGACTTGAACGACAGGCTCGTGCTGTAGATGACCTCGCTACCCCCGTGAGTTGCCACTCGCACGTTCGGCTGCGACACGCCCTTCCATGCCCGCTCGACCGAGAACGTGGCAACGGTCTGAGCGCGGTCTACTTCAAGGGCGGTTATCGTGCCGACGAACACCGCCGAGCTCAGAGCGAACTCGCGCTCGATCGAGAGTGGCGGGGGACAGCTGCGAGCGTCCGCCTCGTGTTCCGCGAACGGTATGAGACACACAAGGGCCGCCATCGCACAGACGAGGCACTTCCTGAGGTCTTGGCCTCTCACTTCTCACTTCTCACTTCAGGCAAACGGCTTGTCCACCGCTGGGCTGGGCTCGCTGAAGTACTTCGGGCCTGCATCGGTCATGTAGAGGCAGTCTTCGAGCCGGATGCCGAACTCGCCGTAGATGACCACCGTCGGCTCGTTGCTGAAGCACATGCCGGCGGCCAGCGGCGTCTTGTTGCCCCGGACGAAGTTCGTCCACTCGTGGCCGTCCATGCCGATGCCGTGGCCGGTGCGGTGGGGAAGCCCGGGCACCTTGTAGTCGGGGCCGAAGCCCGCGTCGGTGATGACCTTGCGGGCGGCGGCATCCACGGCCTCGCAGGGGGCGCCAATTCTCGCGGCCTCGAACCCGGCGGCCTGGGCGGCCTTCTCGAGGTTCCAGATCTCGGTCTGGCGCGGCGTGGGCGTGCCGAAGACCGTCGTGCGCGTGATGTCGGACTGATAGCCCTCGACGCTGCACCCGCCGTCCACCAGCACGACGTCACCTTCCTTCAGCGTCTGCGGCGTGATGCTGCCGTGCGGAAACGCGGTGTACTCCCCGAACGCGACGAGCGCGCCGCCGCTCGACCCGAGCTTCTCGAACGCCGCGCTGATGTTGCGGCGGAGATCGGCCTGCGTCATACCGTCGTGGAAGGTGGCAAACGCGGCCTTGTAGGCCTCGATCGTGATATCGCTCGCGCGCTGCATGAGCGCAATCTCGGCCGGCGACTTGTACATGCGGCAACCCGCTGTCACCGGCGTGGCCAGCACCAGCTCGGAGGCCGGCGTGGCCTTGCGCACGCCTTCGGGAATGAAGAACCTGACGCGCTCTTCGAAGCCGATCCGCCCGGTGGAGACGCCTCGATCCCTCAGGATGCCCGCGACGGTGGCACCCCAGTCCTCGTCCTCCTCCCACACCCGCACATCGTCTGTGAACTTCGTCAGCTCGCGTGCGCGTGCCTCTTCGAACGCCGGTGAGACGTAGGCAAGCTCGCCCTTTGCAGGGATGACCAGCAGGAATGGCCGTTCGCTCTGCCCCCAGCGCACGCCAACGAAGTAGGACATGCTCGTGCCGGGCTCCACCACGATGGCGCCAATGCCGTTCTCAGCCATGAGACGACGCGCCTTCTCGATGCGTGCCCGCCGCTCGTCATCCGGGATGGGCGTGGCCGTGCCGGGGAATGGTGTGAGCGCGGCAATCGATGGCGGCGCGGGCGCGGCAGGAGCGGCAGACGAGGCCGCGGGCGCGGGCGACTCGGCGGGAGGCGTCGTGCAGCCGCTGGCGGCATAGGCCGCGGCGGCAACGGTCGAAGTCTGGATGAATCGGCGACGAGAGGGGCGCATGGAATCTCCTTTGGGTCCGGCGTCGAGGCCTCGTACCAGCGCACACGACGATCGGCCCATTGTAGACGCGCGAGCATCGAGGTGGCACGGAGGCCCACCATGTCGGTGGTGCGAGCGACGCCTCGCCGGCGACTATCATCAGCCGTGCTCTACGCCACCATCTGGACCGCGCTCCTGCTCTTCGTGGTCGCCGAGATCGGCAAGGGGCCGCTCCGAGGTCCGACCGATCTCGCCGGATGGGTGCGGCCCGTGTCGCTGGCGGGCGCCCTGCTGGCCGTCGCCCACAGCCTGATCGCGTTCGCCGCCCGCTACGGCTGGGACCACGGCCTCGCGGCGCGCGAGACTGCGCGGCAGGCCGAGACCATCTACGGCGTCGCCTGGAGCGGCAGCATCTACGTCAACTACCTCTTCATCGCGCTCTGGCTCACCGTCGCCTGGCGGTGGCGGCATTGGGCCTGGCGCGCGTTCGTCCTCGTGATGGTCGTCAACGGCGCCATCGTCTTTGCGCGGCCCTTCGCGCGGCCATTCGGGGCGCTCCTGGTGGCCGTGCTCGTCTGGACATGGTGGCCCCGACACGCCCGGTCGCCCATTGTCCAGCAGGCCTGACCCGCCCGCGGAGCGGCCTTCGACTCCGCTCAGGCCAGGGGACGGGCGCGTCACGAACGGCCGGGTCAGCGCCACGAGTCCCCGATCTGGCCTGGGCGAAGCCGAAGGCCTTGCGCGGGCCGATCACTCGGTCCGCGTGCCGATCGCGCGATACATGACCGCACCGAGGGCGCCGCCAACGATGGGTGCGACCCAGAAGAACCACAACTGCGTCAGGGCCAACCCGCCTGCGAACACCGCCACGCCCGTGCTCCGCGCGGGATTGACCGACGTGTTGGTGACCGGAATGCTGATCAAGTGGATCAGCGTCAGGCCGAGGCCGATGGCGATGGGCGCGAGTCCCTGAGGGGCCCGCGCGTCCGTGGCGCCCATGATGATGACCAGAAACATGGCCGTCATGACGATCTCGGTGACGAGGGCCGCGGTGAACGAATAGCCGCCCGGTGAGTGCGCGCCGAAGCCGTTCGAGGCAAAGCCGGCCGAGACATCGAATCCAGGTGCGCCGCTCGCGATGACGAAGAGCACGCCCCCGGCGACGATCGCGCCGGCAACCTGCGCCACGACGTACGGCGCCACCTGGGCCGCGGGAAAGCGCCCTCCCACCCACAACCCGATCGAGACGGCCGGGTTCAGGTGGCACCCTGAAATGTGCCCGATGGCAAAAGCCATGGTCAGCACGGTGAGCCCGAACGCGAAGGCCACGCCAAGCAGCCCGATGCCCACCTCGGGAAAGCCTGCGGAGATGACGGCACTGCCGCATCCGCCAAGCACGAGCCAAAAGGTTCCGAGGAACTCAGCACCGTAACGATTCATGTCATCCTCCCGTCAGGTTGAAGGCCGCCGCCGTGCGCAGGGATGATACCGCCAAGCGCTGGTATCGCGCCCTGCCGCCGCGCCGGCGAGCAGGGCTGACGTCCGGCAGGATAGCCCGCGCGGTGTGATATTGGTGCAACGGGCAGGCCGGCAGACGGCGATCACACGGTGGTGGACATGATCGGAACGAGACGACGGCTTCCGGGAGTCGTCGCGGCGCTGGCAATTGCCGTCGCGGGCAGTGCCATCGACGCACGACAGGACGAGCGCCAGCGCGCGCTCGACGAGCAGATCGAGCGCATCTACGGCGCGCGCGAGTACGAGCCGCCGCGATTCGGGCCCGCTCGCTGGCTGCCGGATGGGTCAGCGTATACGACGGTGGAGGATGCGAGTGGCGGCGGGTCTAAAGACCCGCCCAAGGACATCGTGCGCTACGACGCCAGGACGGGCGAGCGGCGCGTCCTCGTGGAGGGGTCGCGTCTGACGCCGCCAGGTGCAGCGTCGCAACTCTCTATCGACGACTATCAGTGGTCGAACGACGGCCGGCGGCTGCTCGTCTTCACCAGCACGGCCCGCGTGTGGCGGCAGAACACGCGCGGGGACTACTGGGTGCTGGATCTCGAGACTGGCGCGTTGACACAGCTCGGCAAGGGCGTGCCGGCGTCCACGCTGATGTTCGCGAAGTTCTCGCCCGACGGCGCCAGAGTGGCGTACGTGCGCGCCGGCAACATCTACGTAGAGCGTATCGGAGACGACACCGCCATCGCGCTCACCGAGGACGGCTCCGAGACGACGATCAACGGCACGTCGGACTGGGTCTACGAGGAGGAACTCGGGGTCCGGGACGGCTTCCGGTGGAGCCCGGACGGCGCGCACATCGCATTCTGGCAGTTCGACACGACGGGTGTCGGCGTGTTCTCGCTCATCAACGATACCGACACGCTCTACCCGGTCGTCACGCGCATCCCATACCCCAAGGTCGGCACCGCCAACTCCGCCGTGCGGATTGGCGTCGTCGAAATCGCCAGCCGGAAGACCCGGTGGATGAAGACCCCTGGCGACCCGCGTGACGACTACCTGGCGCGGCTGCAGTGGCTGGATGCGGGCACGCTGGCCATCCAGCAGCTCAATCGCCTGCAGAACCGCCACGACCTGCTCCTCGCCGACATCCGAACCGGCGCCGTACGCGGCGTCTTTCGAGACGAGTCGGACACGTGGGTGGAGCCTGGCGACGAGGCGCCGTGGATTGACGAGGGACGATCATTCCTGTGGTTGAGCGAGCGGGATGGCTGGCGGCATCTCTACCGCGTCCCGCGCGAGGGCGGCGAGCCGAGGCTCCTGACGCGGTTCGATGCGGACGTCATCCGGCTGGCGGGCGTTGACGAAGCGGCCGGCCGGGCGTACTTCACCGCCTCGCCCGGCATGGCGACGCAGGCGTACCTCTATCGATCGCGGCTGGACGGCACGGGGACGCCGGAGCGTGTCACGCCGGAGCAGCCGGGCACCCATGGCTACGACCTCGCGCCCGGCGGGCGGCTGGCCTTACACACCTGGTCACGCTTCGACCGTCCGCCGGTGACCGACGTCGTGGACCTGTCGGGCCACCGCCCGCTTCGCGCGCTCACCGATCCGGCCGCACTCGTTTCGAAGCTCGAGCCCATCGTCACGCCGCCTGTCGAGTTCTTCACGCTCGATGTCGGAGACGGCGTCATACTCGACGGCTGGATGCTCAAGCCGTCTGGGTTCGATCCGGCGAAACGCTACCCGCTCATCGTGCACGTCTATGGTGAGCCCGCGGGCCAGACCGTGCTCGATCGATGGGGCGGGAGCACGATGCTGTTTCACCGCGCGCTCGCCGAGGCGGGCTACGTGATCGTCAGCGTGGACAATCGCGGCACGCCCGCGCCGAAGGGAGCGGCATGGCGCAAGGTGGTCTACGGCACCGTCGGCGATCACTCGTCGCGCGATCAGGCGGCGGCGGTTCGCGCGCTCGTCTCGCGTCATCCGTTTCTCGACGGATCACGCGTGGGCATCTGGGGCGCGAGCGGCGGCGGCAGCAACACGCTGAACGCGATGTTCCGATTCCCGGACGTGTTCCACGTCGGCGTGTCGCTCGCGCCGGTGCCGGACCAGCGGCTCTACGACACCATCTACCAGGAACGCTACATGGGCCTTCCCAGGGACAACGCGGAGGGCTACCGGCTCGGCTCGCCCATTCACTTTGCCGAAGGCCTGCGGGGGCGGTTGCTCATCGTCCACGGCTCGGGCGACGACAACGTGCACTATCAGGGAACCGAGATGCTGGTGAATCGTCTCGTCGAGCTGGGCAAGCCCTTCGACATGATGGTCTACCCGAACCGCACGCATGCGCTCAGCGAGGGTGCGGGGACACCGGTTCACCTCCGGAAGCTGATGGCGCGCTACTTCCTCACGCACCTGCCGCCGCAGGGCGAGTGACGAGTGCCGCCAGGCGCGACAATGTGCAATGGGGAAGGTGGTCCGAATCGTCCGTCGATCCGATATACCTTAGTAGAGGTTCTCCCCCGTGCCCGTTCGCCGTGTCTTCGTCGTTCCGCTGGCCGTTCTCTCGCTGGTGCTCGCTGCCGGTCACGGGCCGGCTGCGGCCGGCGAGCTGGCGTCGGCACAAGCGGCCCGGCAGCCGACCGCCCCCGATGTCGCCGCCGAGGCGCCGGCGGATGCCTCTGGCGGCATCGCGCCAGAGACCGAGCGAAACCAGATCGACGCGCGGCTCCAGAACGACTGGGAGATGATGCGGGCCTTCAGGCCTGCGTATGCGTTCTGGCAGCACATCTTCACCGTGCCCGACGGCCGCATCCTCTACGGAAGCGCGACCGATGGGCGGCTGCTGGCGACCCTGCCCGTCAAGGGCGACTGGTCGCGCGAGGCCAACTGGACCGAGCCGCGGCTTGCCGCGACGTTGAAGGGGCGGACGCTGCCGGCCCGACTCGGCGACAGGCGCGACGAGGTCGCACGGCTGCTCGAGCCGACGACCGGTCCCGTGCTCCACAATCCGACGCGCGGGTTGTTCCTGCTGCCGAACATTCCGCGTTACGGGCCCTTCGTTCGCGACTGGGGTCTCATCTACGAGCGTTTCGGCGTGCCCGCGGAGATTGGCCTGGCTCAGGCCATCCTCGAGTCCGGCCTCAATGGCACCGCGCGGTCACGGGCCAACGCCCTCGGCCTCTGCCAGTGGCTCTCCCGCAACTGGCGGGTTCTCAACAACCTCGCGCCCGGCGTCATCGAGGCCTACAACCAGACCACACAGGCGCCGTACTGCGCCGCTCACCTGTCAATCCTCGCGACGATGTACGGCAGCTTCATTCCGGCGCTGTCCGAGCATCATTCCGGCGGCGTGAACGTGGGCCGGACCGTCATCAACGGCGAGCGGCTCGGCGGCACGACGACGAGCGAGCAGTACTTCAAGGGCTCCGAGTTCGCCCGGGAGCTGCGTGGCATCGCGCTGCAGCGCTACAGGGACCTCTATCGGACCTACGGCATTCGATCGTTCCGCTACGCCGAGATGGTCTTCGGCAACACCGCGACCGTACAGAAGATTCAATCGGAGGTGCCGCAGGTTCGCATCTTCGCCATGCGGACGTCACGACCTGTCCCTGTCGCGGAGATCTCGCAGCGCACGGGCCTGAGCGCCGACGCCATCCGGCGGTACAATCCCGCGCTGACCAGGCAGGTGCCCGCGCGGGCAACGCTCTATCTCCCGTCGTCGGTGCCGGAGTTCGGCACCGACGTCTCGTTCTGGCACCGGCCGCCTTCGCCGGCGTTCGCGGCCGTGCTGAACGACTTCACCGCACTCGAACCCGGGGTCGAGAGGTGGCACCAGCCGTCGTTCGAACCGGTGTTGCAGGGCTTCAGGACCCGCTTCGCCAAGACGGGCACCGAAGAAGGCGCTGTCATGTCGACCATGCTCTCCTACCTGATCGGCGATCTCCGATCGAGCCGGCGCGCCGCGATCCTCGACGAGTTCCGCACGAGTCACCGCATCCTCGAGTTGTTTCAGGCGGGCGTGCGCGAGATCGCCGCGGGGCTGTCCCAGCCGCACGACCAGTGACCGCGGCGCTCCCGCCGCGCCCGCTTACCGAATCCTGACAAGACAGGTACGCGTCGCTGGCGACTCCGTGGTGTCCTCGTCGACACGCTCGATCGGTTGGATCACCCGAAGGTGAACGATCCGGAGATGGAGCAGTCAAGGAAGGCCCTGGAACTCCTGGCTGTGCCGCCTCGACGTGGCCGCCTCAGGCCGCGCCGGATCGTCCTGCTCCTTCTCGTTGGCCGTGTCACAATCCGGAACGCGATCCGCGTCTCGGCATCGCGTCCGGTCGAGGTCGCCATGAAACGAGCACCCGCGTCTGCCCGCAACAGCCGAGCCGCGCGCCCAGCCGACGTGGACGCCTATCTCAGGTCGGTGCCCGCCGACCAGCGACTGGCGCTGCAGAAGCTGCGGGAGACCATTCGCGCCGCGGCACCGCGCGCCGAGGAGGGGTTCAGCTACGGCCTCCCGGCCTTCCGCATCGATGGGCGGCCGCTCGTCTGTTTCGGGGCGTCGGCCAGCCACTGCAGCTTCTACCCGATGAGTCCCGCGGTGATGCGCGCGCATGTCGATGCCCTCGGCCGCTACGCAACCTCGAAGGGGACGATCCGCTTCTCGCCCACCAAGCCCCTGCCGGCAACGCTGGTCCGGAAACTCGTCAAGGCCCGGCTTGCCGAGTTGGGGCAGGCGTAGGGTCGTCGAAGGATGGCGTGCGCGACTTCCCGCGATGCGTGCGCATGCCCGAAGTCCGGTGAGGCTTATCGCGGGTTCGCGCTGGCCGCAATGGCGGCTCTGGCGGCCTGCTGGAGCAGGGTGACCTCCGACGGAGTGAAGCCCATGGCGGGCACGTCTTCCGGCACCGCGCCCGCGATCCGGCCGTGGATGACGAGCGCGGCGAGGTAGCTGCCCATTGTCGACGGATGAAATCCGTCCTCCCCGTACAGTGCCAGATCCGACTTCGCGCGCCAGGCTTCGCGCCAGGCGTCGCCCGCCGGCATCAACAGGCCGCGAATGGCCGACGCGGCCGCCCCGTAGGATCGGCTGACGGCGGGAAAGTCCGCACGCCGCGCGCGGGAGGGCCAGACCATGTACATCGCCGTCCGGGCGCCGGTCTTTCGAATCTCGGCGTCGAAGCGCCGGGCATAGCTCGTCAGGAGTACCCGTGATTCGGGCAGCGCCGACGGTCCCTGCTGCAGCACGACGACGTCCCAGCCACCTCGGGCGATGGCGCGAACGGCGTCGCCGTGCTTCCAGTGATCCTCGAGGCTGAAATCCGGGAATGCCACCGTTTCGCACTCGAGCGGACGGCCCGATGCGGCCGCAATCTCCATGACCATGCCCGGGACGTCGTTGACCGCGGTCAGGCTGTTGCCGATGAAGAGCACGCGCGTCGGGTGCGCCGCCGGCTGCAGCAGCCCGAGCGCCGCGGCGAGCAGGATCGCCGTCATCGGCCGGCCGCCTGGTCGCGAAGGAGCGCGCCCAGCCGTCGGGCGCCCTCGACGAGCGCGTCGGGCTTCATCAGGCTGAACGCCAGGCGAAGGGCGCGGTCGCCTGCCTGATCGATCGCGAACGTGCGGCCTGCGACGAAGCTGACGCGGTGGCGATCGGCGCACCGCGTGAGGTCATGGCCCTGCATGCCATCGGGAAGCGTGATCCACAGGAAATAGCCGCCGCCGGGCGCGTCGACGGCGCATCCATCGGGAAGCTCCGCGACCAGCGACGACACGAGGGTGTCGCGGCGCTCGCGGTACTCGGCCTTGAGGCGCGCCACGTGGCGATCGAAGTCGCCCGCGCGGCAGAACGCGCCAACGACCATCCCTGCATAGAAGCTGGTGCTGCCGCCGCTGTCGCGCAGCCCGCTGTCGGCAATGCGATGTGCCTGTTCGGCACTGCCGTTGAGCCAGCCGAGGCGCAAGCCCGGCGCCAGGGACTTGGCAAACGACCCGAGTCGAATCACGGTGCCGCGCGGAGCAAGCGCATACAGCGAGGGCGGCGCCGCTTCGTCGTACGCCAGTTCGCGATAGACGTCGTCTTCGACGATGAGCAGGTTGCGGGCGGCGGCCATGCCGACGAGGGCCCGCCGGCGTTCGAGGCCAAGTGTCACGCCGGTGGGATTGTGGAACGTCGGAATGGTGTAGAGGAGTCGCGCGGCTCTTCCTTCACGCGCAAGCGTGTCGAGGATCGCTTCGAGCCGATCGACGCGCAGACCGTTCCCGTCCATCGGAACCGGCACGAGATCCAGCCGGTGATCGCGCATGATCCGCAGCGCCAGGTGATAGGTGGGCGACTCGACGAGGACGGTGTCGCCGGGCCCTGTGAACAGCGTGCAGATCTGATCGAGGCCGTCCGAATTGCCGCCCGTGCCGACGATCTCGTCGACGTCGACCGTCACGCCCTCGGCCTGGCGGATGCGGTCGCGGATCCAGTGGAGGAGCGGCCACGGGCCCTCGGCCGCACCGTACACGAGCGCGGTCGGCCCGAACTCGTCGAGCGCAGCCGCGGTCGCGCGTCTGATGCCGTCGACGGGCAGGAGGTCCGGATCGGGCTGGCCCCAGTCGAACTCGGAGAACCCCGGCCGGCGCACCATCTGGGTGAGCGCCGGGCCGTCGGACAGCGTTGTCTCGTCGGGTGACACCTCGCAACGTTAACCCAGGCGACCCTCAGTTGAGCCCAGGCGACCCTGAATGGACGCCTCGACACTACCGTGAAGGCATTGCTGTGGAGGCAACCCTTCAGGGTTGCCTGGCAGTCGAACCATTCGGCTCCAGAAGCCCCTCGAGCTCGCTGAACGCATCGGGCGACGGTTTGGGCCTGACCCCGCTCTGGCGAACCGCGCTCTGTCGCACGCCGGACTGGCGAATGACCACCGGCGGAGGCGGCTCCGCCATCCGTGGTGCGCTGGCACGCCAGAACCAGATGAGCAGGCCGAGACCGCCGAGGAACCAGAGACACCATCCCGCCACCAGCTCCGCCGGGAGCTCGGTCAGGGGACCCATGAGAAGCTGTCCCCGGAACCGAGTGAGTACCGCGTCAGCAGCGACTCGAAGATCGGCGTGCGCGTGGACTCATCGGCCATCGCCGTCCTGAGCGCCTGGTCGATGTCGGCGCCCTCGTCACGATCCAGCACGAGAATGATCACGACCCGACGCTGGTCCGACGTGTCGCCCGACGCCCTCGTCGGCGCGTGATGTCCGACGTTCAGCTTGCGGACCGGAATCGGCCGGGACAGCGCGCGCCGCACCCAGAGCGAGATGCGCTCCGCCCGCCGGGCCGCGCGCCATTCCTCCTGCTTCCTGCCGCGTTCGAAGGTCACGCCGCTCGGGATCTCTTCGGAGCTCGCGCCGACGCAGATGATCTCCCTGGCCGAATTGAGCACCCGCTTCATTTCGTCGGTGAACACCGGGTATGCCGAACCGTCCTCGATGGCCTCGTAGGAATTGAGGCGCCAGCGGAACTCGTCGGAGAACAACAGGATTCGAAACGACGCTTCGCGGCCGGAGACGTCTCGTGCCTTCTGGATCATGACGTCTTCGACGACCTCGGGCGGCGTCGGGGGCATCCGCTGGGCCTGGAGCTCGAGCGCCGTCATCACGGCAAGCCCGGCGCCGGCAGCCAGCCACGCCGTCGTCACGAACACACGTGTGCGAAAGGGTGAACGGGGAGTCATGCCCGTCCCCAGTGCAGGATGGTTGCCAGCCGCCGGCTGCACGACACCTCCTGCCCCTGCACACGGCGACGGCCGGCGGCCTGACCCGCCGCGTCAGCCGGCCGTCAATTCTTGTCAGGCGCCCGAGCCGAACCGCGCCGGCGCGCCGACGGAGGGCGGCCGGTTCCCGCCTGGTTCACCTGCCCGCCGAGCCGATCCGCCAGCGCCGCGAATTCAGGAGTTGGGCCCGTCCACCGCAGCTGATCGACGGTTTCGAAGAGCGCCAGATCCGTGCGAAGCGTGGCAAGGTCCCTGAAGAGGAACGCGCGTTCCCGTTCACGCGCCAGCGTCAGCGCCAACGCTCCTGCCCCGGACACATTGACGCCCCACGTGCGCCAGTCGTCGGGAATCGACTCCAGGCGCCCGAAGCGGCCGAGCACGGCCGCAGTGGACTTCGCGCCCCATCCACGCAGGCCCGGGTACCCATCCGCCGCATCGCCGACGAGCGCGAGGTAGTCGGGAATCGACGCCGGCGGCACGCCGAACTTTGCCACGACGCCCGCCTCATCGCGCATCCCTCTCGTCCGCCGGTTCAACTGGACGACGCGTGTGCCGCGCACCGACTGCGCCAGATCCTTGTCCGGCGTGCAGATGATCACGCGATCCACGCGGGGATCCCGGCTTGCGATCGCCGCCGCACTGGCCAGCGCATCGTCGGCTTCGAACTCGATCATCGGCCACACGACGACGCCGAGTGCGACGAGCGCGTCCTCGAGGAGTTGGAACTGCGAGAGAAGAGCCGGCTCGATGCCCTCCCCCGTCTTGTAGCCCGGCCAGAGCTGATTGCGGAACGACTCGATGACGTGATCGGTCGCGACCCCGATGTACTGCGTGCCGGACTCGATCATGCCGAGCACCGAAGCGAGCACGCCTCGGACGGCGCCGACCTCGCGGCCCTCCTCGTCCGTGACGGAAGGCACGGCATAGAAGTGGCGGAAGAGCTCATAGGTGCCGTCGATGAGCGAGATATCCAGTGTCGTGCTCCGCCGCCAGTATACCGGCGGGGCCCGGCCTGGCCGCGGCGGCGGTACGGAGCGGCCGCGCTCCAGTGCGGTCGGTGTCGCCGTCAGTCCGCAGCGCCTGCGACGTCGACGTCTCCGCGGTGGGTAAGCACCGCATGGAGCGCTTCGTGGCGCGGCACGAACGGCAGCGTCGGGGGCGCACCGCGACGGATCGACAACCGGAACACGGACGGCGTGCACCCGAACGCGAGACGAAAGGCCGCCGTGAAGTGGCTGTGGCTCGAGAAGCCGACGTCGAGCGCCAGTGTCGTCAGGTCGTTGGCGTATGGCAGTTCGACGAGCGCGCGCGAAAGTCGAAGCTGCGTCAGGTACCGATGGAGCGATGCGCCCTCGACGCGCCGGAACACGTGCGTCAGGTACGCGGGCGACGCGCCTGCCGCGCGGCCGATGTCGGCGAGGCGGATCGGGTTGGCGAGCTCCGCCTCCATGAACGCCTTCGCGCGCCGGATCAGCCGTGCCGTCGACGGTCCCGACGGCGAGAGGGCCTGGTCGTCGTTCGCCAGCGCGGACCTGAGCAGCGCGAGCACGGCCTCGTCGCCGGCCAGGCGGTCGACCTGGTTCGAGGCCGCCGCCCAGTGCAGCAGCCACGTGCGGTAGACCTGCACGCGCGGCGAGATCCGGCGTGTTCTTCGTCGAAAGAGCGGATGCAGTGTCGGGCACGCACCGGCGCGCCACGTCAACTCCGACAGCACGGATTGCTCGGGTGTGACGATGAGCTCGGCGTAGGGGCCCCCGAGCGGCAGGCTCATGCGATAGCTCTCGCCGCCCGTGACGTAGAGCACCTGGTTGGGATCGCCGACGACCTCGTCGCGGCCGACGTGCCACACGAACAGGCCGCGGTAGGGCAGTGCGACCTGGAACGCGGGCGAGAAGCCGCTGATAGCCGCGGCCGCGGGATTGTTGCCGCCGCGCACGTCCTCGACGAGACCGATCGACCCTTCGATGAGGCACGCGCGGGAGCCCGCGGTGCCGGCTGCGGGCGTGTGCGGCATCGGTTCGACAGTGGTATCCATGCCCTCCACACTGCCACGGTCGACCCGGCCCGGTTAGGACCAATCCCGCGCTCGCCACGCGGTGCCGATGGGTCCACTGGGGCCAGCGGTGGGACGAGCACCGCCTGCACCGAGTCCCGCCATTGCGCTGCCGATGTGCTTGTCGTGTTTGCGTGACGAACGTCCGGTAACTCCGCCTTCACCGCTCCATGGTCATGATTGCCGCCATCATCTCGATGCCTTCCCACAGGTTCTGCAGTCGCAGGTTCTCGTCCGCACCGTGCTGGTTGTTGTCGTGGTTGACGATCGACAAGCCGACGGTCGGCATCTTCAGCTGGCTGCTGAAGGTGGCGAACGGCATGCCGCCGCCGAGCGTGGGCAGCCGCACGATCGATCGTCCCCCGGCCGTGAGCGCATTGACGACCGCGCGGGTCATTGGGTCGTCCATCGACACGCGTGGCGCGGTGGAGCCTCCGCCGGGATCGACGCGCGCAATGAGAGAGTGCGTCACGCGTTCGTCGTCGGTCGGTTCCCTGTTCTCGACAACGAAGTAGCCCTGCTTGCGGACGTGCGCGACGACCAGGCCCCTCTGCCTGGCCGGGTCCAGTCCGTTCACGAGACGCATCTCGATCCGCGCGGACGCCGTGGCGGGAATTGCCGATCGCCGCGGCGCGCTCAGTCCGCCGCCGGCTTCCATCGCCAGGATGCTGAGCGTGGGTTCGTTCAGCTTGCGCTCGAGGCGGAGCTCGGGCTGTTCCGGCTGCGCGACGAGAAAGTCCTTCCGGAGCGCGGACTCGATGTTCGGCATCTCCTGCAGCGCAGCGAGGTCACTGGGGCTGAGCGGCGTCACTTCGTCGTAGAACCCGTCGATGGTGACGCGTCCGGTCTCGTCCTTCATGCTCGCCAGCAGCCGCGCCAGCCGCATCGAGGGGTCGGGCGCCCAGTTGCCGTAGTTGCCGGAGTGCAGATCGCGCTTCGCGCCATACGTGGTGAGCACGAGTCCTGCGCTGCCTCGAACGCCGAAGTACAGCGTGGGCCGTCCGCTCGGGTGGCGAGGGCCATCGAGCATGATCGCCAGGTCGCCCGCGAGCGTGCCGGCCCGCGTGGCTGCGAAGCGGCGGAAGTTGGCCGACCCGGCCTCTTCCTCGCCGTCGAGCACGACACGCAGGCTCCAGGCGGGCCCGCTTCCCACGGCCCGGAGCGCCTCCACCGCATTGAGGACAGCCACGATCGGTCCCTTGTCATCGGAGGCCGAGCGCCCGTAGACGCGCCACTCGGGATCGAACGTCGTCCGATCGGCCGCGTCAGGAATCGGTCCCGACGGCCCGTGGAGGCAGGGCGCGAACGGCTGGCAGCGCGTCCACTCGGCCGCGTCCACTGGCTGGCCATCGTAGTGGAGGTAGAGCGTCATGACGCCGCGCGGCGACGGGACGTCGAGCGTTGCGAGGACGACGGGCGAGCCGGCGCCGTCGGAGGTCTCGACGGTGAAGCCGCGCCTGGTGAAGAGCGTGGCGAGGTGATCGGCGTTCCGGCGCATGTCGGCGTCGGCGCCCGCGACGTTCGGGATGGCGACGAGCTGCAGCAGCTCGTCCACGATCTGGCGCTCGTGCTGGGCGCGCCAGGCCGCGACCGGAGTCTGCGCGCCGGCAATCCCCGGCGCTGTCACGGCCCCGACCACGGTGGCCCACAGGAGGGCTCGAACGACAAGGAGTCGCGTCATGGCTGCGATTGTAGTGGCGCCCGGCTCGGGCCTGCTGGGCCTCCACGGAAATCATGAGCTGCCCCGGCATGGCCGGCCCGGCAGTCCGGGCAGCCTTCATGGACGAACTTGTGGGGTCAGCGGTGAATTTGGCGGCAACGGGACGTCCAAGCCTCGAGGGAGGGAACGTCCAATCCTCCAGGGAGGGAGACGATATGAACAGCACCAGGTTGGTTGTAGTTGGAGCACTGGGCATTGCCTGCGCTGCGCCGACCGTTGTTGCCATGGCGGAAACCGACGACCGTCAGGCCGCGACTGGTCTCGTCCGGGTGGTCAGGGAGACCACTCGTGAATTTCGAAACCTGAAAGCCGCAATCGAGGCTGGCTACGGTTCGACCGGCAGCTGTGTCAGCGGCCCGGAGAAAGGGGCCATGGGTGTGCACTATGCCAACCCCGTCCTTGTTGGCGACGGCGAGCTCGACGCAAGCCGGCCGGAGATCCTCGTCTACGAACCCCGTGGCGGGCGGCTGCGGCTGGTGGCCGTCGAGTACATTGTCCCGGCGGCCCTTTGGGATGCCGCCCATCCCGGTGCACCACCCGTATTGATGGGGCAGCACTTCCACAGAGTCAACGGCCCCAACCGATACGGTCCCGATGCCTTCTACGAGCTCCACGTCTGGGCGTGGAAGGACAACCCGTCAGGAATGTTCACCGACTGGAATCCGACCGTGTCCTGCGAGGAGTTCACGACGGGTTCATGACCTGACTCCTTACCGCTTCCTCACGACGCTCGCACGGGCGCCGTGCGAGGCGGAGCGGGCTCGGCGGGCTCCTTCTGATCTCTGGGAGGAATCAGCGCTCGCCGAAGGCGTAGAGCGCGGCGGTGGTGCGCACGTAGATGCGGCCGTCGGCAAACGCCGGCGTCGCGTACGCATCTTCGGCGAGATCGTTCACGGCCACGGGCGTAATGTCGCCGCCGGGCCGGACGACGACCACCGCTCCCGCTTCGGTCGTGAAGTAGATGTGCCCGTCGGCCGCGACCGGCGACGCAAAATTGGGACCCGGGGCCCCGGTCAGCCGGCCCTGCTTGATGAGCGCGCCCGTTTCGGGGTCGAGCGTCGTCACGATGCCGTTGTCGTTGACCATATAGAGCACACCGCCGTAGAGAAGCGGCGACGGAAGCTGCGGCACGGTCCGCTGGTACTTCCAGCGGATCGCCGTGTCGCTCATGTCGCCTGTCCCCCCGAGCCGAATCGCCAGCATCCCGTTCTCGGAGTCGAGCGCCGCGCGGTAGTACGCCCATTCGTCCTGCGAGAGCGCGCCGTCGAGGTCGAGATCGGCGACGTCGAACCAGAATGCGGGCGTGAACCCGGGAAACTCCGCTTTGGAGAGCCGCCCGTTGCCGTCCGTGTCCGCCGTCTTCCACACGTCTGCGGCAGGCGGAACCGTTACCTTGTTGCCAGGGTCGTTGACGGGTGCGCCGTAGCCGTTGACGTAGATGGTATCGCCGCCAATCACCGGCGTCGACTTCATCTCGAACGACAGCCCGCCGACCCACCAGAGCTTCTGTCCGCTGGCCGCGTCGTAGGCGGTGAGCAGGAACGATCCCGGCACGATCACCTGGTCCCGTCCGTCGGGCCCACGCCAGATGACGGGCGTCGAGTGCCCGCTCCTCGCTTCTGGCCGTTCCGTCTTCCATTGCACGCGGCCCGTGCGCTTGTCCACGGCCATGACATACGAGCCCATGCTCTGGTCGCACGCGAGCACGAGCAGGTCTCCGACGATGACGGGCGAGGCGCCCATGCCGTAGATGTTGTTGAACGGGCCGAGCGGCATCTTCCACTGCTCGACGCCCGCGGCGTTGTACGCGATGAGGCCGTAGTCCGGGAAGAAGACGTAGACGCCGTCGGCTTCGACGGCCGGACTCGGCGACGCGGCGTTGTTGCGTTTGTCGATGACCCGGGTCTTCACCTCCGGCGCCGGGCGCTCCCAGAGAATGCGTCCCTGCTGGCGATCGATGGCCATCGTGACGAGCGTGTCACCGCGGAACGCGGTCAGGTAGATGCGATCGCCGAGCAGGATGGGCGAGGAGTGGCCCTGGGGCAGAGGCAGCCGCCAGATCAGGTTCCTGTTCGGGCCGAACTCGACGGGCACGTTCGTCGCCGACGAGATGCCCGAGCCGTTCGGGCCGCGAAAGCGCGACCAGTCGGGAGCATCAGCGGCCCGGAGAGCGGCGGCGCACACGCTTGCAGAGAGCAGGCCGGCGACGACCAGGCTTCGCACACCCATGCGCGAAGTATAGCGGCAACGCGCCTGCGGGTCGCGAGCAGCGGGACGACCGGCGGTCGTCCCGTGACGAGAGGTCGACTATCGCTGTTTGAAGCCGGACGGCAGCGCGACGTCGCTGTCGCTCGCGGCGGAGGCCACCTGCAGCGTCTCGGTGGTCGTGGTCAGGATCGTGGAGCGGCCCGGCGGATCGGTCGATGCGTCCTTCTCGTCGGCCTTCCGCCGTGCCATGCGCCGGCCGAACCCGCCGATCAGGCCGCCGACGCTCGTCGGCATCTTCTCCTCGTCCGCCTGCGCGGAGGTCTCGGCGCTCTGCGGCGGTGCGGCCAGCTGGAACTTCGTGGTCGTCAGGAGCGGCGTGCCCTCGAGCTTGCTGCCTTCCTCCTGAAACTTCTTCATCGCGTCCTGCATCATCGGGTACATGGCCATGGCCTGCGCCATGGTCGGCGCGGCCTGCGCCATCATCGGGCCGAAGAGCTGCTGCGCGTAGCGCACGCGGAAGTCCTGCAGCTCCTTCAGCGCCGGTGCCGACGGCGCCATCCACATGCTGGCTTCCATCACCATGCCGCCATCCTCGATGGTCTTGCCCTTCTCGCGGACGGCAATGGTGACGAGCGACTCCTTCGTGCCGATCCCCGCGATCTCGCGTGACTGCCCGGTCTCCCTGACCGAGAAGTCCACCTCGAACTCGACCTGGCCGCCTTCGCGCTTCTCGTCCTTCTGCGCCGCGGCCTGCTTCTTCGCATCCGCCATCGCGTCTTCCATCTTCTTGCGCATCTCGGCGAAGGTGACGACCTGGTAGGTCTTCTTCTTCATGTCGAGCGTGTAGACCTTCTCCTCGGCCAGGTCCACGATTTCGCCGGTCGCATCGGTGGTCGTCATCATCCGATCGCCCTTGACGGCGACCGTGCTGACGATGCCTTCGCGAGCCCCGCGCCCGCTGAACATGTTGACGATGCGGCCGAGCGCGCCTTCGAAGCGCATCTGGGTGCGCTCCTGGGTCTTGACGTCGGCGCGAACCGACACGACGCCCAGGCCCGTACAGATGATCATCACGATGGGAGCGAATCGGCGGATGTTCATGAGGTGAGCTTACGGGGCGGACGGCTCGAGTGCAAGGGGCCGCTCGTCGGGTCGAGCGGTCCCCCCTGTCGTGATGCCTACGCGATCTTCGTCTCAGCCTGACGCACCGCCTCGATCTCGATCTCGATGTCGATGCGATCGCCGACCACGACGCCGCCGGTCTCGAGCGCCTGATTCCAGGTCAGCCCGAAGTCGCCGCGGTTGACGGACGTCTTTGCGCTGAACGCCGCGCGCTCGTTGCCCCAGGGGTCCTTCACGGCGCCGAGCCGCTCGACGTCGAGTGCGACATCGCGTGTGACGTCCTTGATCGTCAGCCGGCCCACCAGGCGCAGCCGATCGTCTCCCTGCGGCTCCACCTTCGTCGTCTTGAACGTGAGCTCGGGGAACTTCTCGACGTCGAAGAAGTCGGCCGACCGGAGGTGTCCGTCGCGATCCGCCACCCCGGTGTCGATGCTCGTCGCGTCGATCACGACATCCACCGACGCCTTCGAAAAGTCCCCGTCGGGCACGTGCACCGCGCCCGACCAGCGCGCGAACTGTCCGCGCACCTTCGCAATCACGAGGTGCCGCACCGAGAAATGAATTCCGGAATGACTGCTGTCGATTTCCCACCGCTCCGTTGCCATGATGTGTGCTCCTGAACTGTCGACCCCGCATCGGGGTCGTCACCCACCATAGAGCAACGGGAGTGCCAGGTTGTTGCACCTTGCTTGTCAATAGTTTAGGGGTGCAGTCCTCGTCGATGGAGAATCATTATGATAGGTGTATCATTCAAAATGATTCACATGAGCGACCAGCATGAAGGCGGCTGACCTGGATTTGCGAGAGCTGCTCAGCTGCGAGCCGGGGAGCGGCATCATGCGCATGGCGGGACAGCGGGTGCTGCTCTTCGACGCCGTGGCCCTGGGACTCCTCCGGCGCGAGCTCATCGATACCCTTGGCCTCCCGGCCGCCCGCGCCGTCCTCACGCGTTTCGGCTACGCGCACGGCTGGCGGACGGCCGAGACCATGAAGGACGCGTTTCCCTGGGAGAGCGACGACGACTGGCGCAAGGCGGGCGGGTGGCTGCACACGCTGCTGGGACTCGTGCGCGTCCAACCCGGGACCGCTGACACCGCGCCCGGTCCGCGCCCGATCGGCGATTCCATCTGGCACGACTCCTACGAAGCCGAGCAGCACCTGCTGCACCTCGGACGATCCGAAGAGCCGGTGTGCTGGACGCTCAGCGGATTTGCCAGCGGTTACCTCTCACGCGCCTACGGCCGCGAGGTCTACGCGATCGAGGACCGCTGCCTGGGCAAGGGTGACGCCGTGTGCCACCTGGTGGGCCGGCCTGCCGAGGAGTGGGGCGACTCTCTCACGCCGCACCGGGCCTTCTATCAGACGCCGTGCCTCGAAGCGGTGCTGTCGCAGGTGACGAGCGAGCTCGAGCGCGTCGAGCGCAAGCTGCGGACGCGCCGGCGGGAGCTCGGCCCGGAGGTCGAGGCCGCCGCGAACACGTCGGGGCTGATCGTCAAGAGCGCCGCGATGGCGCGGGTGCTGGACCTGGCCCGGCGTGTCGCGCAGGTCGATTCGACCGTGCTCATCACGGGCGAGAGCGGCGTGGGCAAGGAGCGGGTCGCCCGCTTCATCCACGACGAGTCGGCGCGGACAGCCGGCCCGTTTGTCGCGATCAACTGCGGCGCCGTGCCCGAGAACCTGCTCGAGTCGGAGCTCTTCGGTCATGCGAGGGGATCGTTCACGGGCGCGAGCCAGGATCGTCCGGGACTGTTCGAAGCGGCGACCGGCGGAACGCTTCTGCTCGACGAGATCGGCGAAGTGAGCCCGGCGATGCAGGTCAAGCTGCTGCGCGTGCTGCAGGAGCGCGAGGTGCGGCGCGTCGGGGAGAACAGGAGCCGTCCGGTGGACGTGCGCGTGCTTGCGGCGACCAATCGCGATCTCACCGCGGAGATCCAAGCCGCGCGCTTCCGCCAGGACCTGTACTACCGCCTGCGCGTCGTCGAAATCCGGGTGCCGCCGCTGCGCGAACGGCGCGAGGATCTGCTGCCGCTCGCGCGCGCGTTCCTGGCGGCGGCAGCGGACCGCACCGGGCGCACGATCACCGGCTTCGTGCCGGCGGCAGCCCATCTGCTGCTGCGGTACGGTTGGCCCGGCAACGTGCGCGAGCTCGAGAACGCGGTGGAGCGCGCGGTCGTGGTCGCCAACCGCAGCCGCATCGACGTGGACGACCTGCCGCCCGAGGTGAGCCTGGCGGTGACCGATGTTCGTGCGCCCGGCGAGGTACGGCCGCTTGCGGAGGTCGAGCGCGAGTACATCCTCGGCGTCCTCGCCAGCGTCGGCGGCAACCGCACCCAGGCCGCCGCGAGGCTCGGCATCGGCACGGCAACGCTCTACCGCAAGCTCAGGGAGTACGATGGTCAGCGCGCGCGCGGCGCGTGAAGTCCGGCAGGCTGGGCAGCCGTGGCAAGACGCCACGGGCTCCGGAGGAGATCCCCGATGGCCATCGGTGGCGTTGTCATCGTGATGTCGCTCGCAGCCGCCCTCCTGTCACAGGAAGTTGTCGCGCAGCCGGCCCGGGAGCGGCAACTGGTCGACGCGATCGCCGACGACCCCGCGAACATCCGCCGCTACGTCGATCTCTCCGACTTCTACGCGAAGGCGAAGCGAACGAACGACGCGGACCGCGTCCTTCGCGACGCGCTCGCCACGATCGATCCCCTGTCGACGGCCATCTACGAGCGCCGGATCCGCCTGTTCCTGGATCCGTTCCGCCCGCAGATCATCGGGGCCATTGTCGACGAGTGGCTCGGCGTCGACGGCACGAGCCCGGTCACGGCCTCGCTGGCAGCCGGCGATCGCCTGAGGAAGGCCTCCGGCGCCCGCGGCGATGGCACGGACGAGGCCGCGCGCCAGATCGACATGGGAATGCGGGTGATCGACGGCGCGCTGCCCGGCAACCCGGACGTCGCGATGTTGCGGCTCGTGCGATCGAACCTGTTGATGGCCCAGGCGGCGCTCGTGACCGATCCCTCGAAGCAGCGCGCGCTCATCGCGGACGCGCAGCAGGAGCACCGGCGTGCCGGACAGCTGCAGCAGGCGTCCGAGGCGCCACCGTTCGGCGGCCCGCTGGCGCCTGTCGTCGCGGCGATGACCCGCATGCCTCCGTTCGGGCCACCCGGCGCGATGCGCGCGGGTGCGCTCGTGCCCGAACCGCGCGTGATCGACTACGGGCCGCGACTCCCACCGACACGACGCACCAGAGGGCCGAGCGTACCGCTGGAGGTGGTCGTCGGGCCCGATGGGCGCGTGACGCAGGTGTACGCGCCGCAA
This sequence comes from uncultured Bifidobacteriaceae bacterium, assembly GCA_964543955.1. Lineage (GTDB taxonomy): Bacteria > Acidobacteriota > Vicinamibacteria > Vicinamibacterales > UBA2999 > VFZN01. The sequence continues at coordinate 2,999 of CAZJBN010000068.1, read as the reverse complement.
TCGGTCGACGGCTACGACCGCGCCCTGGCCGGGCTCGTCCAGCATCGCGTGTACGAACCGACGCTCGTGAATGGGCATCCGGTGTCGGTGATCCTCCGAGTACTCGTCAACGAGCCGTAGGAAACTCGCTGCCGCATTCTCACCCTGCTCTCCGCTCGACCAGAGACCGATGCACACACGCAGCACATTGACCGCAGACTTCCGCGCTCTTGGCATCAGCCCTGGCGACACGGTCATGGTGCACGCTTCAGTGCGGGCAGTGGGCCCCGTGGCCGGGGGCCCCGACCAGATTCACCTCGCTCTCGGGGATGCGCTGACCGGCCAGGGCACGCTGATGATGTACGCCAGCTGCCCGAGCCACTACGACGAGGTCGGCCGCGGCAACCTCACGGCCGACGAGGAGCGCGAGGTTCTCGAGAGCCTGCCGCCGTTCGATCCGCTCACCGCGCGATCCGCGCGCGACAACGGCGCGCTGGTGGAGATGCTGCGGACCTGGCCGGGTTCGATCGTCAACCATCACGTCGTCAGGTTTGTCGTGCGGGGCCGGCATGCGCGGCACCTCGTCGAGCCGCAGCCGTGGGACTACCCATTTGGGCGCGGATCGGCACTCGAGCGGTTCAACGGGCTCGACGGACGGATCCTGCTGCTCGGCTGCGATCACGACACCGTGACGTTCCTGCACCATGTCGAACACGTTGCGGACATTCCTGGCAAGCGGATCGCGCGGTTCAAGGTGCCGGTCAGCGAGAACGGCGTCCGCGTGTGGCGCGACATGGAGGAGTTCGACACGAGCGACGGCGGCGCACACGCCAACTGGCCGGATCGTTTCTTTGCACGAATCGTCGACACCTACCTCGAGCGGGCTGACAATCGCGGCGGACTGGTCGGCAATGCCCGGTGCCACCTGCTGAACGCTCGCGGGCTGTTCGCCTTCGCCTTGGACGTCATGCGGGAGGTCGCCGCCGACCCGCAGGCGGCAGAATTGGTCGTCGAGCGATCGGGAGACTGAGCGATCGTCGACGATCGCTGATCCGGGCGATCGTTCGAACCACTGAATCAATCACCAACCGCCTTTGCCACCGGCAGATAATCACACCGTGTTCCCCATCACCCCTCCCATCGCGCCGATGCTTGCGAAGCTGGCGACGGAGATCCCTTCCGGTGGCCCATATCTCTACGAGCCCAAGTGGGACGGCTTCCGCGCCATCGTCTTTCGAGGCGGCGGCGACGTGTACATCCAGAGCCGGGACCTGAAGCCGCTCGACCGTTACTTCCCGGAGCTGCACGGCACGCTGATCGGATCGCTTCCTGACGACTGCGTGATCGACGGCGAGATTGTCATCGCGACGCCGTACGGGCTCGACTTCGAGGCCCTGCAGATGCGCCTGCACCCTGCTGCGTCGCGTGTCGCGAAGCTCGCCCGAGAGATCCCGTCGGCGTTCGTGGCGTTCGACGCGCTGGCCATCGATGGTCAGGACCTCCGCGAGGCGCCGCAGGCCGAGCGGCGCGCGCGACTCGAGCGTCTCCTGGCCGGAGTGGCGCCACCCGTTCATCTGACGCCGATGACGCGCGACCACGCGCAAGCCGTCGAGTGGCTCGCACGCTTCGAGGGAGCGGGCCTGGACGGCGTCATCGTCAAGCCGGAGGACGGCGCCTACCAGCCGGGGAAGCGGGCGATGTTCAAGGTCAAGCACGCCCGCACGGCGGATTGCGTCGTGGCCGGCTTCCGCTGGCACAAGAAAGGGAGGGGCGAGCTCGTCGGCTCGCTGCTTCTTGGCCTGTACGACGAGCAGAATCGGCTGCAGCATGTCGGCGTGACCTCTTCCTTCACGATGGCGGCGCGACGCGAGCTCGCCGAGGATCTGGCGCCGCTCAGGGCGAACGCGCTCGACGGCCATCCGTGGAAGGCGTGGGCGGAGGCCGACAGCGAGGGAACCCCCGACGGTGCGACTCGTCGTCCGGGTGGTCAGAGCCGGTGGAGCGCCGGCAAGGACCTGTCGTGGGAGCCGCTTCGTGTGGAGCGCGTGTGCGAGGTGAAGTACGACCACATGCAGGGTACGCGCTTTCGCCATGCGGCCGTGTTCGAGCGCTGGCGGCCGGACCGGGATCCGGGCGACTGTCGCTACGATCAACTGGAGGTCACGGCGCCCTACGAGCTCGGGAAGGTCTTCGGGGCTTCCGGCCGGGACCGCTGACCGTCTCTTCGCCGTCCTGCCCGCGGGCGGCTGCGTGCCACTCCGTGGTCATGTCCTCGTCGGGATCCAGCGGCTCTTGAGGCGGACGGAGCGCCTCGGGGACATGCCGCAGGTTGACGCGCACCCGCGTCCACGTACGAAAGCGGCCGCGCAGCGCGTCGACGAGGATGTCGGCGGGCTGGAGGTGGCTGGCCGCTTCCGGGTACCGTGCCTTCCACCGCTCGAATCCCGCCAGCGCGTCGGCCTTCTGTCGCGCGTGTCCGATCGCGATGAGCGGATGCACGCTCTTGCGGCGGCGTGACGGCGCGACGCGCGGTCCTTCGCCGGGCTGCTTGCGGTAGTGCGGCGGCCAGGGCGCGTCGCCGTGGCCCTCGCGCTCGTGACGCGCCGAGAGTTCCAGCAACGGCTCGATCGATCCGGCATGCTGGTTCATGTCAGCGTGGCGGTCGCCGACGGCCGCGTAGCGTCCCGGCATGGTGGCGAGCGTGAAGTCGGCTGGATCGGCGTCGGCAATCTCGTCCCACAGGAGCGGCGCCGAGACCCGGGCATCGGGCTTCGGCCTCACCGAGTATGCGCTCGCGATCGTCCGGTCCTTCGCGTTCTGGTTGTAGTCGAGGAAGACGCCGTGGCGCTCCTCCTTCCACCACTTGGACGTGGCGAGCTTCGGCGCGCGGCGCTCGATCGCGCGGGAGAACGCGAGCGCCGCGCGGCGCACCTCGTCGAACGTCCAGCGCGGCGCGACGCGGACGTTCACGTGCATGCCGCGCGAGCCGCTCGTCTTGGGCCATCCGACGAGCCCGAGCC
>CAZJBN010000067.1:3244-25898 GCA_964543955.1 uncultured Bifidobacteriaceae bacterium | reverse complement strand
GCAGAAGAAGGGGCAAGACTGACCAGGTGCTCAGGTGCTCAGGTGCTCAGGTGCCCGGGTGCTCGGGTGCTCAGGTGCCCGGGTGCCAGGGTGCTCGCGTGCTCAGGTGCCCAGGTGCCCAGGGCTTGCCTCGCCGTAGCTCGCCGAGGGGCGACGCGAGCGGAGGCGGGTGCTTCGCTCATTTCTGAACGTTCAAGTGTTCCAGATAATCGCCTGAGGCAATTCTCGGGGCGCGGCCGAGAGGGGCGTTGTAGAAGTACGCCCAGGCCTCGAGTCCGACGTCTCCGTCCATGACGACCTCAACGGGCCTGCGCAGGTAGAGACTGTGCGCGGGTTCGCCGGGCCGGAAGCCCTCGATCTCGTCGAGCACGCCGAGCACATGCGGCGCGTCGAGCATCTCGTACACCTCGCCACATACCTCGCTGCCGTCTTCGGCCGGGACTGCTGCCGGATAGATGCCGAGATCGAAGAGGGCGGCGCGAATCCGGCCGCGGCCCGAAAAAGACAGCTTGGGAGTCACGCGCTGGCGGCCCGGCCGGTTGAAGGGGGTCATCAGGGTGCCGTAGAAGAACACGTGCTGGGGCACAGGTCGCCTGCTCGGTGGGCAGTCTACCCCAGGTCGGGCTCAGCGCCTGGGCACCCCCATCGAGGCGGGTCTGAAGACCCGCCCGGCACCCGGGCACCTCGAGCACCCGTGCACCCTGAGCACCTGGAGCACCTCGAGCACCTGAGCACCCTGCGCACCTGGGCACCCTGAGCACCTCGAGCACCTGAGCACCCGAGCACCTGAGCACCCCGGGCACCTGAGCACCCGAGCACCCGAGCACCCTGTCTAGGCTTTGACTTGTTTGAGTTCCGCGATGAACGCGCCGATGGCATCGCTGACGGGCGTGGAGAGGTCCACGAACTCGATGCCCGAGCGGTACATCACGATGTCCTGGTCCACATCCGTGATGCGCGAGTGCGCGACACGGCCCTTGACGACCACGGAGCGATCCTGGAGCGTGAGACGGAACTCGTGCAGCGAGTCCACCTGGAGCGGGAACGAGGTTTCGACTTGCATGCCGCCGCGGCTGATCTCGCAGACCGACGTGGGCTGAAACACCTTCACCTCGCCCTGGAGTGCGCCCAGGATGGTGATCCGTTCCGAGTTCCTGATGGGAGAGGCCACGCGCGCGGAAATTATAGCGCCCGTGCCACCCCTGTGACGCGCGGGTTTGCGTGGCGCTTCACACTTTCATCGAGCGGACGCCCTGCCCGAGCCGCGGGTGCACACGGAAGCCCGCGCCTTCCGCGTTCTTCACTGCGGGCGCGGAGAGCCGGGCACGTTTCCTGACGTCGACTGATCGGTCGAGCGGTCCGAGTTGAAGTTCGCCCGCGTCACCCGGTAGATCTGCCCGAAGTCCACATCCGACACGATGGAGATCTGCGCGCCCGTGGCGGTCTGACGGCCGTCTGCCGCCAAAAAACGTCGGGTCCGTCCGCTGGTTGGTCTGCGAGTAGGTCACATCGTCGTACCGGAAGCCGTACTGCAGCTGGTGGCCGCCGGCCAGAAGGTTGGGCGTGACGGGTGAGATCCTCGACGAACCACTCGTCGACCGACGGGATCTCCTCGATCTGTCTTGACGCAACCGGTCATAGAGGAAGCTTCATGCCAGTGGGCCCGGTGGTCGATGTTCGTGACGGGGACAGCTCGAACCGAGATGCGAGCGGCGTGACCGCCGGCACTGATCGGCCTGCGACGTGCAGAAATCTGTGTCGAAGATCCGAAAGATTGCAGCACTCGTGGGACGAGTGGCGGCTCTGATGCGACGGCGCCGCCGATCGACGGGACGCGATGAAGAGGATGGCCGAGGCGGGACGAGTACACAGGAATGGGAGCGCGCCGGCGGCCCGCTCCCATCCATCACGTTCCGAGTGCCGTGTCACGGCTGAGGCCCGGAGGCCCCAGCCGTGATGCGGCTCTCTTAGAAGCGGATGCGCGCGCCGAGGAACGCCCGGCGGGGCAGCACCCAGAGGATCTCGTCGCCGAAGGCGTTGCCGCCCTGGCCGGCCACGAGGTCCTGCTCGCGGATTGCGCTCTGGTTGTTGAACACGTTGAAGAGGTCGACGAAGAACTCCATGTTCGCTTCGCCAATGCCCTTCACGTACTGCGCGCGCAGGTCGAGCTGTCCCCACGCGGGGTTCTCGAACGTGCCGACGGCGCCCGGCGCAATCCAGCGGTTGACCGTTCCGCCGAACTCGTAGGCCTCGGCCGTCGGGACGCGGTTCGGGAGGTTGCGTCCCGACGCCAGGAACGTCTGGCTGCCGATCGTCCCCGAGTTCCAGCTCATCGCCGCGCCAAGCTGCAGACCCATGTTGAAGGTGTAGGAACCCGCACCCTTGAAGAGGTGGCGGATGAGGCCCGGCTGCGTGCCGTACTGGTTGGGCGCGCGCGGATCGAGGAAGAGCACGTCACCCTGGAAGTCGGCGTTGCTGTCCGAGTTCGTGTTGCCCTCGCCGTCGTTCCAGTTGTAGGAGCTCAGCAGCTGCCAGTTGTTCGCGAACCGCTTGCGGAACACGAACTCGAGACCCTGGAAGTCGCGCTTGCCACCTTCGAGCGTGCCGATGACGAAGTTCGACCCCGGGTTCTGGCTGTAGCCGAAGTAGCTGTACGGCAGGAACAGGGAGTTCGGCGCGTCGGGGTTGCCGGGCGAGCCGTCAAGGTTCGTGTAGCCGTCCGGATCCGAGTAGAGGTGCAGGTCGTAGTCCTCGAGGATGTCCCGCGTCCGGCGGTTGAAGTAGAGCGCGTCGAAGCTCATGTTGTTGCCGAGGTCGACACCGTAGCCGATGTTGAAGTCGTCGGTGTAGGGCGTCTTGGTGGTCGGCGCGAAGAACGCGTCCTGCTGCACCGGGCCGCCGCGCGTGCGGTAGTTCACCCAGTCGCCGAGGAAGTAGACCTGCTCCTCGAGGATCGAGCCCGTCAGCGTGCCGGCGAAGTTGGTCATGTTGTTGCGGATCGGGTCGTAGTAGCGGCCCCAGTAGGCGGAGACCTTCTGGCGGCCGTTGCCGGTGAGGTCGTACACCGCGCTCAGGCGGGGCGCGATGGCCCAGTCGAAGGTGTAGATGTTCTCGCCCGTCGTCGCGAAGTGCTCCCAGCGCTCGGTGCGGATGCCGGCGTTCAGCGTCAGGCGGTTGAACGTGACCTGATCCTGGATGAAGAAGGTGAACCCCTTGGACGAGGTCTCCTGCGGTCCCGTGGCCGCCTGGAAGGTGCGGTCGTAGTTGACCGTGCCCGCGGCACCCATGGTGTTGAACGTCATGACCTGGCCGGCCTCGGCCGACGTGATCGTGCCGTCGCCGTTCAGGTCCAGGGCCGCGTAGTAGGCGGCACGGTCGGGTCGACCGTCAATCGTCGAGATGAAGCCGCCGAAGTCGCTCGAGTTCGTGACGTCGAAGCCGAGGTTGCTCCAGCTGGACGTCGCGAGATCGCCCGCCGAGACGTTCTGTCCGGCGTACTGGCCCGCGAGGTTCAGCAGGATCTCGCTGTTGATGTACGTCGTATCGCGGTAGTTGAGACGCTTGTCCCAGCCGAAGCCGCCCTTGATGGTGTGCCGGCCCGCCGAGTGCTGAGCCGTTGCGGCGATGCCGATGTTGTCGCGCTCGTTGATGAGGTCCTGGCCGAAGCCGCCAAGCTGCTCCTGCTCGAGCGTCCGGGGATCCGAGCCCCGGTACATCGCGCCAACCTGCGACTCGCGGATGGCGGAGAACTGCGAAACCTGGCCATTGTGCTTGTTGGCCACGACCTCGAGCAGGGTCGAGCCCCACACGCGGGAGTAGTTGCCGGCATAGCGGTGACCGCCCTGGTCCTGGCCGCGATCGCGGGCATTGGTGATGTCCCGCTCACGGCGCCCGCTGATCGTCGTCGGATCGCCGAGATACGTGAAGCTGATGAGGTCGTCCTGGGTCGCCGCCCACGTGCCCTTCGCGAAGCCCTGGTGGTCCGTCCGGTCGACGCTGCGGAGGAACTGGTCGGTGTCGAGCGACACCACGTCGTCCTCACGATTCAGGTAGCGATAGCTGCCGAAGAACCAGGCCTTGTCACGATAGATCGGGCCGCCGAAGGTGTAGCCATTGTCCTTGGTCGAGAACTCCTGGTCGGAGCCGTTCTTGTTCTCGGCCACGAGGCCGGCGTTCTGGAAGAAGTAGTTGGCCGACCCCTGGAAGGCGTTGCTGCCCGACTTGGTGACCACGTTCGAGATGAGGCCCGGCGAGCCCACATACTCCGCGGGGATGCCGCCCGTGATGACCTTCTGCTCCTGGATGATCTCGGTGTTGAGGTTCGCGCCGAAGGTGCCGGTGACGCCGTCGGTCACGTTGATGGCGTCGAAGTAGTAGACGTTGTCCGACGACACGCCGAAGTTGCCGCCGATGTCGCTGTAGTTCATGCCGCCGCGCGCCGCGGGGTTGCCGCTCGACGTCTGATCGTCGGGGAGCACGCCGGGCACGAGCTGCAGGTAGCTCTGGTAGCTGCGGCCGGTCGGGAGCGACTCGGTCAGCTGGAGCGTGATGTCCTGGCCCACCTGGGCCGTCTTGACGTCCACGATCGGCGTGGCGGCCGTCACCGTGACCGCTTCGGTCAGGCCGGCAATGGACATCGTGACGCGGAGCGACGCGGTCTGTCCCGAGCGGACCAGCACCTCGTTGACCGTCTGGTTCTGGAAGCCGGAGAGCTCCGCGACGATGGTGTACCGAGCGGACGGCGCGAGCGCGTCGAGGACGGCCACGCCCTCGCCGTCCGTCACGGCCGTGCGCTTGGTGATCGTATCGGCTGCGGTGGCCGAGACGGTGACACCGGGCAGGCGGCCGCCGTCCGAGTCCTCGACGATTACTTCAATCGTGCCCACATTGGCCACTTGAGCCGTGGCCCATGCCGGAAGGCACGTCATCAGCGCTACGGCGAGCGCTGCCACGAGCTTACTTCTGAGAGTCATGCTTCCCCCTGGGACGCGACGTCCCGTTCCTGGTTAAACGTTCGTTCATTTCCTCTTGAAAGTTGTGTGCCACTCATCCTGTGACGGACAGATAATGTCAAGTGCTGACGCCACTACAACTTAAGGCCTTAGCCCTAACCTGGAGTTCCCCTCGTCACCAATAATCCGTGACGACTGGTCCAATTTACTGGATTCTGGCTGGGGTGAGTGACGTGTGGACGTGGCAGGAGAGCCACCTGGAGGGTTGCACTGCCGTCATCCAGTGGTGGCATTGCCACGGGGGCCAACATCCTTGCCTTGAACGAGCGTTTGATAGACTGCGTTGGGGAACGGGGGGCTTCGCCGGCTGGAGGCTCTAGGCTTTAGGCTTCAGGCTTTGGAAGGACCTAGAGCCTAGAGTCTAGAGCCTAGAGTCTGCAGCCAGAGCCCCCACCCAGCCCCTGAACAGACGGAGCTTCTTCGTGCACATTGCAGTCATCCCTGGCGACGGAATCGGCAAGGACGTCACGGCCGAGGCGGTCAAGGTCCTCGACGCCATCGGCGAGCTCTCGGGACGTTCGCTTCGCCTCGAGCACTTGCCGTGGAGTGCGGATCACTACCTGGCCACGGGCGAGACGTTGCCGGGCAACGGCTACGACCGGCTCAGGGAATTCGATGCGGTTCTCGTTGGCGCGCTCGGGGATCCGCGCGTGCCCGACAACCGGCATGCGCGCGACATTCTTCTCGGGACGCGGTTCGAGCTCGACCTCTACGTCAACTACCGTCCTGTCCGCCTCCTCGCCGACCGTCTCTGCCCGCTGAAGGACAGGGGCAGGGCGGACGTCGACTTCGTCGTCTTTCGCGAGAACACCGAGGGTGTCTACGTCAGCATCGGCGGCCGCTTCAAGGCGGGGACGCCGGACGAAGTGGCGATTCAGGAGGAGATCAACACCTACAAGGGCGTGCACCGGATCATCCGGCACGCCTTCGAGTACGCGTCGTCACACGGGCTGGCAAAGGTGTGCATGGCCGACAAGAGCAACGCCATGCGGCAGGGCCACGCGCTCTGGCAGCGGGTGTTCAAGGAGGTGGCGGCGGACTTTCCCGCCGTCGCCGCGACCCATCAGTACATCGATGCGCTTGCCATGTTCCTGGTCAGGGACCCCGCGCAGTACGAGGTCATCGTCACCAACAATCTCTTCGGCGACATCATCACCGACATTGGCGGCGCCCTGCAGGGCGGCCTCGGGATGGCTGCCTCCGGCAATCTTCATCCTGGACGAACGTCGCTCTTCGAGCCCGTGCACGGATCGGCCCCGCCGCTTGCCGGAAAGAACGTCGCCAACCCGATGGGCGCCATCCTCTCGGCCGCGCTGATGTTCGAAACCCTCGGCCGCGTCGACGAGGCGCGGGCCATCGAGCGGGCAGTGGAGGCGGCAGTGGCAGCCGGGCAGACGACGACGGACATCGGTGGACCGCTCGGCACCCGGGAAGTCGGAGACTGGATAGCGGGAGAAGTCAGAAGAAATGGCAGGCTTTAGGCTTCGGGCTAAAGCCTAAAGCCTAAAGCCTAAAGCCTAAAGCCTAGAGCCTAAAGCCTAGAGCCTGACAAGGATCATTCATGCCGAAACCAGTATTCATCCTCGGCGGCGCACGCACGCCGATGACGCAGTATGTCGGGGCGCTCAAGGACGTCTCGGCCATCGACCTCGGCGCCGTGGCGGCTCGGGGGGCGCTGGCGAAGGCGGGCGTCCCGGCGGAGGCCATCGAGCATGTCGTGTTCGGCAACGTGCAGCAGAGCAGCGTGGACGCGCACTATGGCGCGCGGCACGTGGGGCTGAAGGCCGGCCTTCCGGTCGAGGTGCCCGCGCTGACGGTCAACCGCCTCTGCGGTTCGGGCATCCAGGCGGCGGTCAGCGGCGCGCAGCTCATCCAGTTGGGCGAAGCCGGGGTCGTGATGGCCGGCGGCATGGAGAACATGAGCCAGGTGCCGCACGTGATTCGAGGATTGCGCTCGGGGCTCAAGCTCGGACAGGGCAAGCTGGAGGACTGGCTCTGGGAAGGGCTGAACGACCCGTATGCCGGCTGTTCGATGGCGATCACCGCCGAGAACTGCGCCGAGAAGTACGGCATCACCCGCGAGGAGTCCGACCGGTTCGCGCTCCGGAGCCAGCAGCTCGCCCACAAGGCGTGGACCTCCGGCATCATGAAGGACGAGGTCGTGCCCGTGGAGATCAGGGGACGCAAGGGCGTCACCCTGGTCGAGCAGGACGACCACATGCGTCCCGAGACGACGCTCGAAGTGCTGGCGAAGCTGCCGACGGCGTTCAAGAAGGACGGCATCGTGACGGCCGGCAACGCCAGCGGCATCGTGGACGGCGCGGCCGCGCTTGTGCTCGCGGGCGAGGACGCGGTCAAGGCACGCGGCGTCAACCCGATTGGCCGCATCGTGTCCTGGGCGTCGGTCGGCGTCGAGCCCACGTTGATGGGCATGGGGCCGGCGCCGGCCATCAGGAAGGCGCTCGCGAACGCGTCGCTCACGCTCGCCGACATGGACCTCATCGAGATCAACGAAGCCTTCGCGCCGCAGTACCTGGCGTGCGAGAAGGAGCTCGGCCTCGATCGCGAGAAGGTCAACGTCAACGGTGGCGCGATTGCCCTCGGCCATCCGCTGGGCGCAAGCGGCGCGCGGTTGCTCCTGACACTGCTGCTCGAGCTCCGGCGGCGCGGCAGGCGCTACGGCGTGGCGTCGGCCTGCATTGGCGGCGGGCAGGGCATTGCGATGGTGGTGGAGAGGATCTAGGGCCAGTTCACAGTTCACAGTTCAAAGTTACAAGAAGGGACCGAAGGCCCGAATCAACGTGAGGGTCTTTTTTGGAACTTTGAACTGCAAACTTTGAACTCCTGAGAAGGAGGCGGTGTTGGCAATCAAGAACGTAGGCGTATTGGGGTGTGGCTTGATGGGCGCGGGCATCGCGCAGGTGTCGGCGGCGGCGGGGTTCAGGACCGTGGTCCTCGAGGTCAACGAGGACGTGCTGAAGAAAGGCCTGGCCCGCATCGAGAAGTTTCTGACCGACGGCGTTGCCAAGGGCAAGGTCAGCGAAGAGGTCAAGCAGACGACGCTCGGCAACCTCAGCGGGACCACGAGCTACGGAGACCTGAAGGCGTGCGACCTGGTCATCGAGGCGATTGTCGAGAACGTCGAGGTGAAGAAGAAGGCCTACGCCGAGGTCGAAGCCGTCGTCGGGAGTCATTGCCTCATCGCGTCGAACACCTCGTCCCTCTGTGTCACGGAGCTGGCGGCGGCGACCAGGCGGCCCGACAAGGTGGGCGGACTGCATTTCTTCAACCCCGTGCCGCTGATGAAGCTCGTCGAGGTCATCCGCGCACTGCCGACGAGCCAGGAGACCTTCGACGCGCTCTTCGGCTTCGCCAGGTCCATCGGCAAGGATCCGATTACGGCGCCCGACAAGGGCGGGTTCATCGTCAATCGCCTGCTCGTCCCGTACCTGCTCGACGCCATCCGCTGCCTCGAAGAGGGGCTCGGCACGGTGGAGGACATCGACAAGGGGATGAAGCTCGGATGCGGCTACCCGATGGGACCGTTCACGCTGCTGGACTTCGTGGGCCTGGACACGACCTACTTCATCGCGAATATCCTGTTCGACGAGTTCCGCGAGACGCGGTTCGCGCCGCCGCCGCTCCTCAAGCGAATGGTCCTGGCGGGGTATCTGGGCAGGAAATCCGGCCGCGGGTTCTACACGTACTGAGTCGCGCCCTGCGGGCGCGCAGGCCTACCGAAGGCCGTTGAGGAGCATCTCCGCCTGCTGCTTGAATCGGCGATCCTCCGGGGCCCACTCGGGATCGATCGGGGCGTCGAGCGCGGCCTGCAACTGAATGCGTGCCCCGTCTCTCCGGCCGAGATCGATCAGCGTCTCGGCCAGGAAGATGCGCGTGATGATGCTCTCCGGATTGTGGGCGAGCGCCTTCCGCAGATGCTCTTCGGACTTGCGCTTGCTCCCGCCGAAGAGCCCCGGCACCTTGAAGTACCAGCGGCCGAGCGCGCGATCGGCGGATCCCTGCATGAAGGCGGGGTCGATCGCCAGGACGCGTTCGAGCGCGTCGCGGATGGCGCCGCGATAGCGCAGGCCCTGGCGAAGGCCGAACGACTCGGCGAGTGCGCCCATGTTGGCGGCCATCCAGAAATGCCCCTCAGGTCGCTCCGGTGCGAGGGCCGCTGCCGTCCGGCCCGCGGCGACGCCGGTTTCGAGTGCGACGCGGCGCTCATCCGGCGGAAGGCCGTTGGTGCCCAGCCAGTAGCTCGCGCGTCCGAGCTTCCACGCGGCTTCCATGTCCTTTGGATCGGATGCGAGCCGTGCGGCCCAGATCTCGGCGGCCCGCTTCGCGCTCGCCAGGGTCTCGCGGTCGGCGTAGAGCGCATCGGGATCCTCGCCGGGAACCTGCGACCGCTCTCGCGCATCAGATACGATGATGACGCGAGACGCTGTGCTCGACTCGACGACGGCCGGCGCGGCCGATACGCTGGTCACCCCCATATACAATACGCAGATGCAGGAGCTCATCCACCGGCTGCTGACCGAGATTGGCGAAGACCCGGCGCGTGAAGGGCTGGTCAAGACGCCGAAACGGGTGGAGACCGCGATGAGGTTCCTCACGAGCGGCTATCGGGCGGACGTCGACGCCGTGCTGAACGGCGCCCTCTTCCGCGTCGATTATAGCGAGATGGTGATCGTCCGGGACATCGACTTCTACAGCCTGTGCGAGCATCACCTGCTGCCGTTCTTCGGCAAATGCCACGTGGCCTACATTCCGAACGGCCGCGTGATCGGGCTCAGCAAGATCCCGCGCCTCGTGGACATCTTCGCGCGCCGGCTGCAGCTCCAGGAGCGCATGACGAACCAGATTGCCCAGACCATTACCGAGAAGATCGAGCCGCTCGGCGTGGCGGTCGTCTGTGAGGGCACGCACCTCTGCATGGCCATGCGCGGCGTGGAGAAGCAGAACTCCTTCACGGTGACGAGCGCGATGCTTGGCGCGTTCCGCGACAACGCCAGGACGCGGATGGAGTTCCTGGAGCTCATCCGGCACCGGGGCGGCCTGCCGCCGCACGCCGCGCTGCCATTTACGCACGACATGGACGACTAGCAGGCGACCCTGAAGGGTCGCCTCTACAGTTGCGTATGTGGGGGCAACCCTTCAGGGTTGCCCTTCGAGTTGCGCGTCTGGGGGCAACCCTTCAGGGCGCCCCCTACAAGTCGGGTCCGTGTGGGGGCAACCCTTCAGGGCGCCCCTACAAGTCGGGTCCGTGTGGGGCAACCCTTCAGGGTTGCCCTTCGAACTCGTCAGAACCGGAACGCCACGTTGAACCGGATGTTCCGTGGTCCGATAATCTGCGACGGCGATGCGAACTGCGGCACGGTGTTGATCGCACCGGCTGGGTCGCCGTTCTGGCGCAGGTTGATCGTGCCGCTCAACACGCGCGCGTCCCACGCGAAGTTCGTGTTGAACATGTTGTTGAAGTCCACCGCGCCTTCGAGCTCGCGTGCCCCGAACCGGAAGACCTTGAACGCGCGGAAGTCGACCGACGTGCGCGGGTCGAGCCGGTACGAGCCCTGGGGCTCGACGTTCACGGCCGTGTTGCCGCCGACGGTCAGCGGCGTGTTGACCTGGCGCGTGATGGCGATGCCGCTCTGCGCGTTCAGGTTGCCCGCGACCCCGATGTCGTGGAACGGCAGGATGTAGGTCCCGGTCACCTTGAACTGATGCGGCCGATCCCCGAGTTGTCCCGCCGCGCCGGGAGTCTGGCCGGTGAGCGGTCCGGTCGTGTTGAGGAGCAGGTTCGGGTTCACGTTGACGCTCACCCCGGAGATGCGGGTCTGTGAGTACGTGTAGCCCGCCAGCATCTGCCAGCGATTCGCCATGCGCCTGGTCATCGTGATCTCGATGCCCTTGTAGGTCTGCAGGCTCGTCGGGTCGTTGGTGAGGAACACCAGATTGGCCGGGGAGTTCCGGTTGTAGAACTCGAACGTGGAGTCGTCGGCCGTGCCCGCGACGCCGTCCCGGCCCGTGTCCACACGCGTCGTCAGGAACGTGTCGAATGGATTGGCCGGGTTGGCCGTTGCCTGCGGATACTGCTCGCGGCGGTAGGTGTAGACCGCGCTCAACCGCACGGCCGGCATGAGCTCGTGATCCACGCCGGCGGTGTACTCATCGGTGTAGGGGCGGCGGTAGTCCGGGTCGAACGAGATCGTGTCCGGATTGACCTGCGAGACGATCGGCGTGCCGGTCTGCTCGCCGGCCTGGAACCTCCGGTCGCCGTTGATGTCGTTCCATCCGTACTGCTCCGAATAGTTCGCATTGGGGTTGGCTGTATCGAGCACGCCGCCGCCCGACGGGATGATGTAGTAGTAGCGGCCGGCGCTCGCCTTGAGGGCGGTCATGCCGTTGCCGCCCAGGTCGTAGGCGGCACTCAGCCGCGGTCCGATCGTGTGCCACAAGACGATGTCCCGCTGCTCGGGAAACTGGCGGTTGAGGTCGGGGAAGAACGCGCTCGCCGGGCTCGACTGCTCGGGCAGATAACCTTCGAGCCGCTCCCAGCGAACGCCGCCCGTGACCGTCAGGCGCTTGATCGCGTAGCTGTCCTGCGCGTAGAGCGCCGTGACGTCCACCGCCGTCTTCGAATGGAACGGCGTCGCGAAGAGCGTGGCAATCTGCGACTGTCCCGTCGCGCTGTTGTAGGTGAGCTCGACGTTGTCGAACCGGCTGACGCGGTTCTCGACAGGCGAGTGCGCGTGATCGAACCCGAACTTGAGCTCGTGCCGCCCGCCGAGCCACTCGTCGACGTAGTACTGGCCGGTGGCGTTGGCCTGGTAGCGATCGCGCCATCGCTCGGTTCCCGTCGTGAAGTTGCGCGTACGGATGCTCGTGGCCGAGTCCAGCAGCGTCTGATCGTTGCCGTTCAGGTAGGTCGGAAAGAAGATCTTGTTGAGGCCGACGCGGGCGTCGACGAAGAACCGCTGCGAAACCACGGCGTTCCACAACACCTGGTACACGTCGAACACGTCGTCTTCGTTGCTCGTCGAGGCCTGCTCGAGGTTCGTCGTCGGCGAGACGAGAAAGCGATTCGGCTTCTTGTACACCTGCCGCGAGTAGAAGCCGGTCAGCCGGTGATTGTCGCTCGCCTGGTAGGTCGCGTTCAGCATGCCGGACGTGATGTCGGTCTTGTCGAGCACCAGCGTCGAGAACGCCGCCGGGACGTTGACGTGCACGCGCCAGTCCCTGAACGAGCCGAAGACGCGGAGCTTCCTGGCGATGACGGGACCGCCGCCGCTCACGTTGATGTCGGAGACGAAGTCCACTTCGTTGGTGTTCGGCCGGAATCCGTAGAAGAGGAGATCGTCGTCGATGTTCTGCGACTGGGTGGCATCGCCCAGCCAGGTGAACGTGCTCCGTCCCCGCCACGTGTCGCCGCCGCCCCTGGTCACCATGTTCAGGAAGACCCCGCTCGTCGGCACCGTGATGTCGTGTGCGCCGGTCGAGACCTGGATGTCGTCGAACGCGTCGAAGTCGTAGTAGAAGCCCGCGGCGCCGATGGCCGCCGGGTCACCAACGTTGATGCCGTTCAGGTACTGCGAATTCTGGGCGCTCGGAGTCCCTCGGGCGTTGTAGACGCCCTGCAGGCCCCCCGAGGTCCCTCCAACGTCGGGCCGCGTGATGAGCAGGCTCGGGACCTTGTATTCGACGAGCGCCCAGATGTCCCGCCCGCCGGGCGTCGCCTGCAGCAGCTGCTCGCTCAGGTTCACGCTGACGTTGGCGCTCGTCGTATCCACGACCGGCGACGTGCCGGTGACGGTCACGGTCTCGGCGAGCGTGGCCACCGTCATCGTCAGATCGATCGGCGTCGTCTGGCCGACCAGCACGTTCACGTTCTCGCGGAGGACCGGCCGGAAGCCCTGGAGCTCGAGCCTCACGTCGTAGACGCCCGGTGGCAGCGACGGGAAACGGTTGACGCCCACGCTGTCGGTGGTCCCACTGGCGGTACCGGCGACGAGCGCCGAGCTCGACACCGTCACCGCCACGCCTGGTATCGCGGCCCCCTGCTCGTCCTGCACGCGGACGAGGATGGACCCGGTTTGAACCTGCGCTGCCGCGACGGCAGCCCAAACGAGCAGAACAGTCGTCAGAATCCCAACGGAATGGTTGCGAGTCATGCGCCAGGCCCTCCGGAGTCTTGAGTCCGCCCTACGAGAAATTGAACGAGCGACGCAGGAGAACAGCCGTGCTGCCAGTCAACGGAACTGCCAGCGACGAACATGGAGGACCGCGATATGACACCCGGCGCGAGAGACGAACGCGGTCGCGAAATGGATGTGCAAGCCCCCTGCCGGCCATCCGCGACCGAGCCGCTATACTTGGGAGCGACATGCGGCTGTCGGCGATCCTGTTGATGCTGGCGCTGGTCGTCTCCGCCCAGGCGACGACGGCGCAAACCACGAAAACGGCACCGAAGAAAGCAACGCCCGCGGTAAAGAAGGCTCCGCAGAAGAAGGCGCCCTCCGCTCCGGCGCTGACGCGCGTGCAGGCTCAGCTGGAGTGCCCGTCCGAGCTCGGCGTCGGCGTCAAGACCTCGCGCACGTTCTGTGACGTGCTGGCGGGCCGCGAGGCATCAGAAGGCGTGCTCGTGACGATTCCGCCTCACCGTGGTCCCGTGAAGCTCTCGTTCGAGCTGCACAACCGGCACACCTACTCCGAAGAGCTCATCCGCGAGAAGACCGCCTATCGCCGGTACACCGCAACGGTGGGTGTTCTCTCGATGGACAACACGCTCATCGAGCGCGCGGTGGTCTACGGCGAGTTCCGCAGTGCGAGCGACCTGTTCGACCGGATTCAGGGAGGCGCCGGCGCAGGCAACGTCAAGGCCGTTGCGCCAATGGGTTCGGAGTTCATCACGATCGAACTGCCCGAAGCGATCGGTGAGCAGGTGAGCATCCTCGGCGAGAAGCTCTCCGTGGTCCGCCCTGACGCCGTGGACAACTTCGTGTCCGCCGGGCGGCCCGTCGCCACCATCAGCAACGTGATGGTCGAGTTTCGACCCGGACCGGCGCCGCGAAAGGCACCCGCCAAGAAGCGGCCGGGAGACTAGCCCGCGGCGAGCGATCGGTACACGGCGAGAATCGCATCAGCCGAGCGACCGATGTCCTCCTCGGTCGTGGACCAGTTCGAGACCGAGACGCGCATGACCTGGCGGCCCTGCCACATGGCCCCTCCGGCCCAGCAGGTGCCTTCGGCCTGAACGCCGGCGATGACCGCCTGCGTCATCGAATCCCCCGACATCGATCCGGCGGCGTCGAACCGCGCGAGCACCTGGTTCAGCACGACATCGTTGAGGATCTGCACCCCAGGAGCGGCGCCGAGCCGCGCCGCCATCTGCCGGGCGAGCGCGCAGGTGCGCATGACGAGATCCGCAACACCCGCACGGCCGAGCGTTCTCAGGAGGGCCCAGATGGGGATGACCCGTCCACGGCGGGACGACTCCGGCACCCAGTCCATCCCCACGCGTTCTTCGTCGGCGCCGCGCTGCAGGTAGGACGCGGCCATGCCCATGGCCGCGCGGTGCGCCGCCGGGTGCGCGACGATGGCGAGGCCGGAATCGTAGGGGACGTTGAGCCACTTGTGCGCATCGGTGGCCCACGAGTCCGCCAACTCGACGCCGGGCATCTGCGGGCGAAGCTCCGGAACGGCCGCCCCCCACAAGCCGAACGCGCCGTCGACGTGGACCCAGCCGCCGCGCGCGTGTGTCAGCTCGACGATCTCGCCGACCGGATCGCTCGCACCGGTGTTGACGTTGCCCACCTGCGCGCAGACGATCAGCGGACCTGCGGCGTTCGCCAGGGTGCCGGCCAGCGCGTCCGCGCGCATGCGGCCCTGGCCGTCGACCGCGACACGCACCACGTCGCTCGTGCCGATTCCGAGCAGCCTCAGCCCGCTCATGACCGACACGTGGACCTCACCGCCGACGACGACGGTGAGACGGGGCGCGCGCGGCAGCCCGTCGGCCTCGACGTCCCATCCGGCGCGCCGCAGCACCTCATGCCGTGCGGCTGCCAGACACGTGACGTTCGCCATGTGACAGCCGGTCACGAACCCCACGCTCGCGCCCTCGGGGAGCCCGAGCAGTTCGAGCACCCAGGCCGAGACGATGTCCTCGAGCACCGCGACCGCGGGCGACATCACATACATGGCGCCGTTCTGATCCCAGGCGGTGCCGAGCCAGTCCGCCGCGACCGCGACGGGCACCGCGCCTCCGGTGACGAAGCCGAAGTAGCGCGGGCCTGCGCTGGCGACGAGGCCCGGTTCGGCCAGGCGCGCGAGGTCCTCGATCACGCGCACGCCATCCGCGCCCTCGTCGGGCAGAGAGCCGCCCAGACGCCGCAGGAGATCGGCGCGTGCGGCGGTGGCGCCGACCGGACGGTCGGCCACTCCATCGAGATAGCGCGATGCCAGCGCGTGAGTGCGGGCAAGCAGGGCGTCGTGATTCATCGTCTGGTTTCCGGCGTCAGATGGGTGCGCGATCCGCAGCGCGTCGCCTCGGCGCCCCGGGCTGCTATGGTACGCTCGGCCGGTGACGCCTGCCCAGTACGGCCGCGCGGCCTGGACCGTCGCGTCCATCTTCGTCGTGGAAACACTGGTGTTCGGACTGTCGGTGCTGCCGGCCTCCCTGTTCTGGAACTGGGCGATGACGATGACGATGCCCGAAGACCCGTTTCCGATGGTCCGGCCGGTCCTCGTCTCGATGTCGCTCGTCCCGGCCTATCTGGTCTTCGCGACCGCGCTCTCGGCGCTCTCGGCGCTGTCGACGCGTGCCTTCGGGTGGCGAACGCCGCCCGAGAGCGCCCTGCGCATCCGCGATCTCGAGTGGCCCTTGATGGACTGGGCGCGCTACATGGTCTCCACGCACGTCGTGCGGGTGCTCGTCGGCACGTTCTTTCGGGCCACACCGCTCTGGACGGCGTACATGCGGTGGAACGGGGCGCGCATCGGGCGAGGCGTCTACATCAACAGCCTGTCGATCTCGGATCACAACATGCTGGAGTTCGGCGACGGCGTCGTCATCGGCGAGGCGGTGCACCTGTCCGGCCATACGGTGGAGGCCGGAACGGTCAAGACCGGCCGCGTCCGCCTGGCCCGCTTCGTCACGGTCGGCCTGGGCAGTATGATCGGCATCGGCGTGGAAGCCGGGGAGAAGTGCCAGATCGGCGCGTTGAGCGTCGTGCCGAAGTTCAGCCGCCTGGAAGGAGGCGCGATCTATGCTGGAGCGCCGGTCGGCCGGCTCGACAAGGCCTCGGGCCCCTGACTCCATGGCACAGACCCTTTCCATCATCGTTCCCGTCTACAACGAGGCACGCACCGTTGCCGCCGTCATCGATCGACTCCTTGCCATCGATCTTCCGGTTCCCCGCGAAATCGTCGTCGTCGACGACGGCTCGACCGATGGCACGCGAGAGGTCCTGCAGGGGATTCCACCAAGGCCCGGGACGCTGCAGATCGTCCACCAGCCGGTCAACGGCGGGAAGGGCAGCGCCATCCGGACGGGGTTTGCGCGGGCGACCGGCACGGTCTTCGCCATCCAGGATGCCGACCTGGAGCTCGATCCGGCGCAGCTGAGCGCACTCGTCCAGCCCATCCTCGACGGGCGGGCCCGCGTCGTCTACGGATCACGATTCCTGGATGGCAAGTCCAGCGCGCCGTGGCTGACCGTCGTGGCGAATCGGACGCTCACCGGCGTCACCAACGTGCTCTACGGCGCGCGCATCACGGACATGGAGACCTGCTACAAGATCATGACCGCCGAAGTCGCGCGCGGGCTCGCCCTCGAGGCCAATCGGTTCGACATCGAGCCCGAGATCACGGCCAAGGTGCTCAAGGCGGGGTACGGCATCCTCGAGCTGCCGGTGCGGTTCGAACCGCGCAGCCGGGTACAGGGCAAGAAGATCGGCTGGCGCGACGGGGTTCACGCGCTTAGGGTGCTCGTCAGGCACAGAATCACGTAAGGCTTCAGGCTTTGGGCTTCAGGCTTCAGGCTTCAGGCTTCAGGCTCTAGGCTTCAGGCTCCAGGCTTCAGGCTCCAGGCACCAGGCGCGCCGCCCATTCTTGTCGCGCGTGCGGGCCGAGACAACCCTTGGCTCAATGGAACGATCGATCGGTTCGCCCAGACCGCTCTCAGGAGCGGGGTGATGCTCGACCTGCTGAACCACCCGGAGGGGAGGCACTCGTTTGACATTCTCGACGATGACGCTCGCTCGAAAGCGATCATCCGCCACACGCTCGAGTTTCTCAGAGAGCATCTTGCGCCGTAGCGTCGGCCCGACTGCGATGCTGACGGCGGACCGCCGCCCGCGAGGCCTGAAGCCCAGAGCCCAGAGCCCGGAGCCTACCGTCCCTCACTCCCCGAAGTGCACGCGGCGTTCGACGTCCGCGAATCCGGCGACGGCCTCCGGCTCCGGTCGCGCGAGCGACACGGCGATCCCGACGATGAACGACAGCGGGATGGTGACGAGCCCCGGGTTCCGCAGCGGGAACCACGCCTCGGGCTGCTTGAAGATGTCCACCTGGATCGTGGGCGAGAGATAGATGAGGAGCAGTGTCGACACGGTGCCGACGAGCATCGACGCCTGTGCGCCGCGCGTCGTGAAGCCGCGCCAGAAGATCGAGAGCACGAGCGCGGGGAAGTTGGCACTGGCGGCAATGGCGAATGCGAGCCCCACCATGTAGGCCACGTTCTGTCCCTTGAACACGATGCCCAGCACGATCGAGGCGATGCCGAGCACGACCGTGGCGATGCGTGCGACGACGAACTCTTCGTGCGGGCTCGAGTGGCCGCGGCGGATGACGTGTACCCAGATGTCGTGGGAGAGCGCGGCCGCGCCGGCAAGGGTCAGTCCCGCGACGACCGCGAGGATGGTCGCGAACGCGACCGCCGCGATGAATCCGAGGAACGCCTGGCCGCCGACGGCCTCGGCCAGCAGGGGCGCGGCCATGTTGCCGCCGGAATCGACCGCCCGAATCGCATCCTGTCCGACCAGCACCATCGCGCCGAAGCCGAGGATGAAGGTGACGAGATAGAACACGCCGATGGCGGCCGTCGCGTAGGCGACCGACGTGCGTGCGGTCTTCGCGTCCGGGACCGTATAGAACCGCATGAGGATGTGCGGCAATCCCGCCGTCCCGAACATCAGCGCGATGCCCAGCGAGATGGCGTCGAGGGGATCCGTCACCAGGCGGCCCGGCCCGAGTACCGACGCGCCGTACTGCCGCGACGCCTCGGCGAAGAGGGCGAGCGGATTCATGTTGAACTGCAGCAGCACGAGCAGCGCCAGCAGGAACGCGCCGCCGAGGAGCAGGACAGCCTTGACGATCTGGACCCACGTCGTGGCCAGCATGCCCCCGAAGAGCACGTAGGCGAGCATGACCACGCCAACGATGACGACCGCCACTTCGTACGACAGGCCGAACAGCAGCCGGATGAGATTGCCGGCGCCGACCATCTGCGCGATCAGGTAGAAGGCGACGACCGAGAGTCCGCCGCAGGCCGCCGCCACGCGCACCGGCGTCTGCCGGAGGCGGTAGGCGACGACGTCGGTGAAGGTGTACTTCCCGAGATTCCTGAGCGGCTCGGCGACGAGGAACATCACGACCGGCCAGCCAACCAGGAAGCCGATGGAGTAGATGAGCCCGTCGAAGCCCGAGAGCGCGACGAGGCCCGCGATGCCGAGGAAGCTCGCGGCGCTCATGTAGTCGCCGGCCAGCGCGAGCCCGTTCTGGAGCGCCGTGATGCCGCGGCCGGCCGTGTAGAAGTGATCGGCGGTCCGCGTCCGGCGCGCGGCATACCAGGTGATGACGAGAGACAGGCCGATGAACAGCGCGAAGCCCGCCATCGCCACGGCGTTCTGCCCGGCCGCAGGCGGCGTCATCCCTGCCTCTCGGCGTGCCTGAAGGCGGCAATGGCCTCGTCGTAGTGCCGGTTCGCCCATCGCACGTAGACGACAATCAGCACCCACGCCGTGAAGATGACGAAGGTCCCGAGCAGGATGCCCAGGCTGAGGCCCGGCACGAGGATGGTGCCGAGGAGCGGCTTGTTGTAGGCGACGAGCAGGATGAAGGCGAGGTAGATGGCCGTCATCGCGATCGTGAGGCCAATCGCGAGCCGCCACCGCCGCGCCGCGAGATGGGCGAGTGTGCCGGGGCCCGTCATCGGGGGGCCGCCGGGACGGCGGCGGGCGCCGCCATGTCGGCCGACCCCCTCCGTCGCGCATGCCCTGCCACGCGCACCGAAGACGCGAGGATCAACGAGAGACCAGCGGCGATCCTCCGACAGCAGTCCCGACCGACGATGCGCATGCAAGCCCCCTGTAGCCGACGTCGGCGCATCATACCGCGAACCGGCCGCCGCCACGCGGACGTCGGTGTTTCGAACCAGTCAGGCGGAGCTGAAGCTCCGCCCTGCGCGCGCTTCGAATCGCTTGCTGAGGGTCTTCGTGTTATAGTCCGCCGAAATTTCATACGCGGCCCGTTGCAGTGGGGCGTCGCGCGATCGTCGGCTTGATCCGTCGTCCGGTGTAGCTGAAAGTCCTGACTCGAAGAGAAGGAGCGGACTATGTGCGCGCGTCTTCGGTTCCTGCTCGTGGTTCTCACGCTGACTGTCGTTCCTGCCCTCGCCCTGGCGCAGGACGCCTCCATCCTTGGCGCGGTCGTCGACGATACCAAGGCCGCGCTGCCTGGCGTCGTCATCACGGCCACGGCGATCGACACCGGACGAATGGTGACGGGTATCTCCGATGAACGCGGCGAATACCGGATCCGCGGCCTGGCGCCGGGCCGCTACCGCATCCAGGCGGAGCTGGCCGGGTTTGCGACCGTCGTCCTGCCCGATGTGGAGCTGCTCGTCGGCCAGAACCGCAACATCCCGTTTGCCATGCAGGTGTCGGGCCTGTCCGAGACGCTGACGGTGACCGGCGAAGCGCCGCTCGTGGACATCAGCTCGACGCAGGTGAGCGGCAACGTCGATCGCCGCCAGATGGAGGAGCTCCCGCTCCAGGGACGCAACTGGATGGAGCTGGCCATGCAGGTCCGTGGCATCACGGCCAACGCCGTGGAGAACAACCCGGGCGTCCGGGACCGGCAGTTTCAGCTCAACCTGGATGGCCAGGAGATCACCCAGCAGGTCGCCGGCGGCGGGTTCGGCCAGCCCAAGTTCAGCCGCGAAGCCATCGCGGAATTCCAGGTCGTCACCAACCTCTTCGACATCACCCAGGGCCGCTCGCTCGGCATCCAGGTGCAGGCCGTGTCCCGGTCGGGCACCAACAACACGACGGGCAGCTTCTACGGCTACTTCCGTGACGACTCACTGAACTCCAGGGACTTCATCGCCGGCCGCGTGCTGCCCTATTCCAACCAGCAGATTGGCGGCGCCATCGGCGGACCCATCGTGCGCGACAAGGCGCACTACTTCGTGTCGTACGAACGGGAGAACGAACCGAACACCATCCTCACGTCGCCGCCGAGCCTCCCGGGACAGAGTTTCACGTTCGACACCAAGCTCGTGCAGAACAGCTTCCTCGGCCGGTTCGACTGGCAGATGCGCCCGGCGGATCACGTGACCGTGCGGGCGTCGTACTGGGACTGGGGCAATCCCTTCACGCAGGTGTCGGGCACCGAGCACCCGTCGCAGGCAGCCGACCGCTCACGCAAGGCGATGAACATGGTCGGCACATGGTCCAACGTGCTCGGCGACTCCAAGTTCCAGGAGGTCAGGGTCGGCTACAGCCACTTCGACTGGCAGAACCAGCTGGCGGTGCCGGCCCTGGCTGACACGTCCAACTACGTCTTTCCCGGGTTGACGGTCGGCCAGCGGCGCAACTACCCGCAGGAGTTCTTTCAGAACACCATCAGCGCGCGCTACGACTTCACGATGCACAAGGGCCGCCACGACGTGAAGTTCGGCGCCGAGTACCTGCGCTGGCACGACACCGGCCAATGGCAGCTGCTGTCGCGCGGCGAGTTCATCTTCACGTCGGCGCCGCCACCAGCCGAGCTCAACCGCCGATTCCCCGCTGACGCGTGGAACGATCCCTCGCGCTGGGACCTGTCCGGGCTCGATTTCCGTGCCCAGCGGTACGACCTCAACTTCGGGGACTGGACCATCGACATCCCGCGGCCGACCGTCGCGCTCTGGTTCGGCGACACGTGGACGATCAGCGATCACTTCACCGTGAACTACGGCCTGCGATGGGACGCGGACTGGGGCGCACTCGACCCGCCGCACGTCACGACCGACGTGACGTTCGATCCGCAGGGCGGCAACGCCTTCGGCGACATCGCCATCCAGGCGGGCGACCGGCTCTATCCCGGCAACCTCCGCGACATCAACAACATCGCGCCGCGCGGCGGGTTCACGTGGAACGTCGGCGGCCAGGGCCGCCTGGTCGTGCGCGGCGGGACCGGCCTCTACTACAGCATTCCCGACTCCAACACGACGTTCAGCCAGCAGTCGTTCAACGGCGAGCGCATCCTCGTCAACTCGTTCAACAACGACGGGCAGCCCGGCTTCGTGGACGATCCGACACGCGGCCGGACGGAGGAGGACTACATCAACGGCGTGTATCCGCTCCCGCCGCAGTCCCCACGCGTCATCGCCCACGACTACCAGATGCCGCACACGTGGCAGAGCATTCTCGGCTTCCAGATGCAGGTCCAGGAGGTCTGGGGCATCGAGGGCGACTTCACGCACTGGAAGGGCCACAACTTCGCACGGCAGCGCGATCCGAACCTCTTCTTCAACCCGGCGACCGGATACAACCTCAACCCGAACCAGGGACGGCCCGATCCCAAGTTCACGCGGATCCAGTGGCTCGAGTCGAACGGCCGGGCCGACTACGGCGCGGTGTCGATGGCCGTGAACCGCCGGTATCGCAACAACTGGCAGGCCGGCCTCACCTATACGCTCATGCTGTTCATGAACGACAACACGAACAACTTCCAGTCCGAGCCCAACAACCCGTTCGACCCCGAAGCGGAATGGGCGCGGTCCACGGACTTCCAGCGCCACACGCTCCGCATGAACGGCATCTGGCGCCTCCCGTGGGACATCTCGGTCTCGGGGGCGTACTTCTTCGGATCGGGCAATTACTTCGCCACCACCTACGCCGCCAACCCGTTCGGCCATACGGGGACGAACCGGTTCGTGACCCTGCCGCTCACGGTCAACGAGGCGGCGCTCGATCGGTTCGATGGGAAGAGCTCGTACGCCATCGGCGAGGTCGTGCCCCGGAACGCGCTCAAGGGCTTCCCGCTCCACCGCGTGGACGTCCGGATGTCGAAGGACCTGAACCTGCCTGGCGGCGTCAAGATCACGGGCATTGCCGAGGTCTTCAACCTGTTCAACCACGAGAACTACGGCGCCTACAACGCCCAGCTGAACTCGGCGACGTTTGGCGATCCACGGCAGAACCTGCTGAACTCCTACCAGCCGCGGGTGGCACAGCTGGCGTTCAAGGTCTCGTTCTAGGACCTGCGGCTGACGCGCGCCTGGCGGCGCGTGTAGGACCCTTCGGCTTCGCCTCGGGCAGGACCGCTCGTTTGACGCTCGCCGTCGGACCCGCGCTCACGCACGGGTGGGAGAACTG
>CAZJBN010000067.1:0-3144 GCA_964543955.1 uncultured Bifidobacteriaceae bacterium | reverse complement strand
GTCCCACCACGAGCGTAAGCGAGTGGTCCTGCCGCGCAGCGGTCCCAGATCACTCGTCGCGAAGGGCGAGACTCGGATTGAGCGCGGCCGCGCGGCGTGCGGGCAGCCACGTCGCGCATGCGGCCACCACGGCGAAGACCAGCACCATTGTCGCGTAGGTGGCGGGGTCCGTCGGTGTGACGCCGACGAGCAGGCTCTCCATCACGCGCGTCATCGCGGCAGCGGCGATCAGTCCGAGCGCAATGCCGGCCAGGCCGAGGCGCAGACCCTGACCGATCACCAGCGCCAGGATGTGGCCCTGGCTGGCGCCAAACGCCATCCGCACGCCAATCTCCGTCCTCCGCTGTCGCACGGTCGTGGCGAGCACGCCGTAGAGGCCGATCATCGCGAGGATGACCGCGACGCCGGCAAAGACCGCGATGAGGATCAAGGCGAACCGTGTCGGGGCGGCGGCTTCGTCGACGTAGGCCTGCCACGGTCGGACCTCGGTGACGAGCAGGCGTGGGTCCTCGTCCCGGATCGCCTGCCGAATGGTCGCGGCCATCGCCTCAGGATCGCCGGCGCTCCTGACCGCCCACCGGGACGCCGCGCCGTACTGGGCGTAGCCGTCGGTGAAGTACATCCCCTCGCGGCCGTCGTCCATCATCGTCGAGTGACGCTGATGCCTGGACACGCCGATGATCTCGAAGGTCTCGGGCTCGTCGGTCCTGATGCGCGAGAGCATCCCCTGGCCCACCGCGCCGCCGTTCGGGAACAGGCGGGCGGCCATGAGGTCGTCGATGATGATGACCCGCCGGTCGGGGCGATTGTCCTCGCCGGTGAACGCCCGGCCTTCGAGCATGGGCGTCCGGACCATCTCGAAGAAGCCGGGCTGCACGAAGTGGACGTTGGCCTGCTGGAACTTCGTGGCGTCCGTGGCAGCGTCGAGCGGCCCGTAGCGGGCGAGCGACGTGCGGCCGTCGAGCGGGAGAGGTCCGGCCGATGTGGCGTCGATGACGCCAGGCAGGGCCTTCAGCCGCTCGAGGGTCGTCCGCTGGAACGTCCGGCGCTCTTCGGTGCCCTCGGCGCGGACGTTCTGGATGACGAATGTCAGGACCCGGCCGGGATCGAATCCGGGGTCCACGTTCTGCAGCGCGATGAACGTCCGAATCATGAGGCCCGAACCAACCAGCAGCACGAAGGCGAGCGCCACTTCGGCGACGACGGCGCCGTCCCTCAGCCACCGGACGGAGGCCCCGCCCACCAGGCGGCCGCCCGACCGGAGCACGTCCATCACGTCCGGGCGCGAGGCCTTCCAGGCCGGGGCCATGCCGAAGATCAATGCCGCAAGGCCCGCGGCCGCGGCGGCAAACGCGAAGGCCGTACCATCGATCGACACTGCCGAGGCTCGCGGCAGCGCTTCGGGTGCAATCCGGAGGAGCGCATCCAGCCCGAACTGAGCGAGCCACACGCCGGCCAGACCGCCGACCGCTCCAAGCACCAGGCTCTCGACGACGAGTTGACGAATGAGCCGCCATCTCGTGCCGCCCATGGCGGCGCGCACGGCGAGCTCACGCTGCCGATCCGATCCGCGCACGAGGAGGAGATTCGCGACATTGGCGCACGCGATGAGCAGCACGAACACGACCGCGCCCATGAGCGCCACGAGCTGCGGGCGCACGTCTGCGACGAGATCCTCGTGCATGGGCTCGATCCGCAGGTTCATGTCGGCCGTCTGCTTGATTGAAAAGCGCGATCGCAGGTCGGCGGAGAGCCGGTCGAGCTCGGACTGCGCCTGCTCGAAGCTCACGCCGGGCGCCAGCCGCGCCACCACGCGCAGCGAGACGTTGCTCCGCGATCCGGTCTCGAAGTTCACGCGGGTCGCGATCAGGATGTCGGGATGCACGTCGACGCCGGTCCCCGGCGGAAACAGCAGCTCGAACCCCGGCGCGAGCACGCCGACGACCTCCGCACGGCCGTTGCCGAGTTCGATCGTCCGGCCCACGATGGTCGAGTCGCCGCCGTAGCGCCGCAGCCAGAACTCGTAGCGGAGGACGGCGACGTTCGGCAGGGGAGGGGGCGGCTGTGCGGTCGGCCCCGCTGCCTGTTGCCCGGCGGCTGGTGGCGCGGGCTGCGGCAGGCCGTCCTCCTCGACGAAGCCGCGGCCGACATGCATGCGGTGGCCGAGCAGGTCGAACAGGTTCGTGGTCACCGCAGCGCCATGGACCTGCTCGGCGTCACCCCGACCGTCGCCGCCGATGGCCGGCCTGAAGGACGTGAGGGCGGCGACGTCCTCGAGGAGCGTGGACGTCGTGCGGAGGTCGAAGAAGTCGCCTGCCGGCAGCGGAAAGTCGGCGACGTTGCGGTTGCGGAGGTCCGACCAGATGATGCCGAGCCGGGCGGCATCGCTGTAGGGGAGCGGGCGGAGCAGCACCGCGTTGAGCACGCTGAAGATGGCCGTCGTGGCGCCGATTCCGAGCGCAATCGTCAGCACGGCGGTTGCCGCAAACGCCGGCTGCCGCCGGAGCGTACGGAAGGCGAACGCGACGTCACGCAGGAGCGTATCCATAGGCGTTCCCAGCGGAAAGCATCTTCCGTACCCGTGAGGCGCCCTCGGATTCGAGGCTCTCGTCCGGGGCGGTGTGCCCGGCGAGCGACGATCTGGCCGCGAGTGGTCGCCGGGTGTCCGCGCGCGAACACCAGGATGGTCGGCTTCGGCGCTCCGCAGGAGACTTGGCGAAGGCGGGAGCTCCCCGGACCTCGCCGTACAAAGAAGGAGGGCGGGACCCAAGTCCCGCCCTCCTTCGCTCCTTCGTGCGTCGAACCTTCGTGGCTCTAGTGCGTGGTCGGCTGTGCCGGCGCCTTCTTCAGTCCCTGGATCTGGATGACCGGCGCTCCGGGCTCTTCCTTCAGCACGTGCTGGCGATAGAGCTTCTCCATCTCGGCATGGTGCCGCGCCTCCTCGGGGGTCACCTCGTGCTTCTGCTTGCGCGCCTTGAGCTTCTCCTCGCGGGCGTTCTTGGCGATGCCGAGGTCGTCGAGGTCGGTCTGCGCGCCGGCGGCCACGGCTTCGGCGTTCAGCACGAGGGTGTGATCGGCGGACGCCAGTGGAACGGGCTTGTTGCCCGCGAAGATCTCGTGACGCCCGTGCTCCTCGTACCACTT
>CAZJBN010000066.1:22105-26210 GCA_964543955.1 uncultured Bifidobacteriaceae bacterium | reverse complement strand
GGATCAACTACTACCCGCCGCGCGGCGACAACAAGGAGGGGTGGGACAACATCGACATCGTGGGCTGGCTCGGGTACCCGATGCAGCTCAAGATCAACTTCCTCTGCCGGGACTCGATCCTCGCGGCGCCCATCGTGCTCGACGTGGCGCTCTTCCTGGATCTCGCGAAGCGGGCCGGAATGGCCGGCATCCAGGAGTGGCTGTCCTTCTACTTCAAGGCGCCAATGCACGCGCCCGAGGTCTACCCGGAGCACGACCTGTTCATCCAGTTGATGAAACTGAAGAACACGCTCCGGTTCCTCAAGGGCGAGGAGCTCATCACGCACCTGGGACGGGAGTACTACGACTAGCCCGGTTCCCTGTTTCCGGCTCCCGGCCCCGGCTCCCGACCCCGACTCCCGGTTCCCGGCAGCGTTCCGTTAGAATCCCTCCCATGATTCAGCCTGCCCTGCTCGGCGGCGTCGCCATGGGAGTGCTGTCCGCCCTCCCCATCATCAACATCGCCAACTGCTGCTGCGCCTGGATTCTCTTCGGCGGGGGGCTGGCGGCCTACCTAATGCAGCAGGGGCGGCCGACACCCATCTCGGTCGGAGACGGCGCGCTCGTGGGCCTGCTGGCGGGGGCGATTGGGGCGATCGTCTGGACCATCGTCTCCATTCCCCTTCACGCGATCCTGATGCCGTGGCAGACGGCGATGATGTCGAGCGCCATGTCCAACGCCGGCGATGTGCCGCCGGAAGTCCGCGAGTTCATCGAGAGCATGCAGGCCGGCCCGGCCATGGGCGTGGCTGCGGTCGCCGGCTTCTTCATCGCGCTCTGTGTCTGCAGCTTCTTCGGCATGATCGGCGGTCTCTTCGGCGCGCTGATCTTCAAGAAGGACGCGCCGCCACCGCCACCCCCACCGCCGCAGGTGCCTTTTGGAGGCGGGTATCAGCCGCCGACCTTTACGCCGCCGCCACCGCCACTGCCGCCGGTGGACCGAACCGGCAACTGATCCATGCAGTGGTGATTGAGAGATTGCTGGTGACTGGGTGATGCTGATCGGGTGATTCAGATCGTCGACCGGGTGATTCGATCGGATGATTGCGTGCCCAGTCACGCCATCACCACAGTCCAGTCCGATGGCCCGGTCTTCTATGCCGTTTGCAGTAGACTGCCCCGATGACCGATCCGAAGGCATCCGCCGATCTGTCCGCGCTCCTGCGCGAGGACCGCACCTTCGAACCCTCTGACGCGTTCCGCGCGCGCGCGCTCGTCACCGATCCCGGCGTCTACGACAGGGCCGCGCAGGATCCCGAAGCGTTCTGGGAGGCGTTCGCGAAAGAGCTCGAGTGGATCACGCCGTGGTCGCAGGTGCTCGAGTGGGAGCCCCCGCACGCAAAGTGGTTCGTCGGCGGCACGCTGAACGCCAGTGCGAACTGCCTCGACCGCCACATTCGCACCGCGCGCCGCAACAAGGCGGCCTTCATCTGGGAGGGCGAGCCGGGCGACCGGCGTACCCTGACGTACTTCGATCTCTACCGGCAGGTGTCGCAGCTGGCCAATGTCCTCAAGGGTCTGGGCATCCGGAAGGGTGACCGCGTGGCGCTCTACCTGCCCCTCATTCCCGAGCTCGCCATTGCGATGCTCGCGTGCGCGCGCATCGGCGCGGTGCATTCCGTGGTCTTTGGCGGCTTCAGCGCGGCGTCGCTCCGCGACCGCATCAACGACGCCGAGGCGCGCCTGCTCATCACGGCCGACGGCGGCTATCGCCGCGGCACGATCGTGCCGCTCAAGCAGATGGCCGACGAGGCGCTCGAGGGCACGCCGACCATCGAGCACGTCATCGTCGTGCGCCGCGGCCATTCGGACATCCCCGTGCACATGCGGGAGGGCCGTGACCGGTGGTACCACGAGCTCATGGCCGACGCGGCGCTCGAGTGCCCGCCCGAACCGATGGACGCGGAGGACATGCTCTACATCCTCTACACGTCGGGCACCACCGGCAAACCCAAGGGCATCGTCCATACGACGGGCGGATACCTCGTCGGCACCTACGCGACAACGAAGTGGGTGTTCGATCTCCAGGAAGACGACGTGTATTGGTGTACGGCGGATATCGGGTGGGTGACGGGCCACAGTTACGTCGTCTACGGGCCGCTGGCCAACGGCGCGACCGTCGTGATGTACGAAGGGGCGCCCGACTGGCCGCAGAAGGACCGGTTCTGGCAGATCATCGAACGCTACGGCGTGACGATCCTCTACACGGCGCCGACGGCGATCCGCGCGTTCATGCGGTGGGGCACCGAATGGCCCGCCCGCCGCGACCTTTCGTCGCTCCGCCTGCTCGGATCGGTCGGCGAGCCCATCAATCCCGAGGCATGGGTCTGGTACCACCTCCACATCGGCGGCGGCCGATGTCCGGTGGTCGACACATGGTGGCAGACCGAGACCGGCTGCATCCTCATCACGCCGCTGCCGGGACTCACCCGGACCAAACCCGGATCGGCGACAAGGCCGTTTCCCGGCGTGAGCGCGCACATCCTGAACCACAGTGGCGAGCGCATCCAGAAGGGCGGCGGGCTGCTGGCGCTCACGCGGCCCTGGCCCGCCATGCTCCGCGGCATCTACGGCGATGCCGAACGCTACGTCCAGCAGTACTGGAGCCGGTGGCCCGACCAGGGCATCTACTTCACCGGCGACGGCGCCAAGCTGGACGAGGACGGCTACTACTGGCTGCTCGGCCGCGTGGACGATGTGCTGAACGTCGCGGGGCATCGCATCGGGACCATGGAAGTGGAGAGCGCGCTCGTCGATCACCTGCAGGTGGCCGAGGCCGCCGTTGTCGGGCGGCCGCACGAGATCAAGGGGCAGGCGCTCTGCGCATTCGTCACGGTCAAGGAAGGTGTCACGCCGTCGGAGGTACTTGCCGACGAGCTGAAGGGCCACGTCGCCCAGAAGATCGGCGCGATCGCGAAGCCGGACGACATCATCTTCGCGGCCGACCTGCCGAAGACGAGATCCGGCAAGATCATGCGGCGGCTCCTCAGGGACATCGCCGAGGGCAGGACGCTCGGCGACACGACGACGCTGGCCGACCCGGCCGTGGTGGCGCGCTTGAAGGAGCAGTACGCCGAAGAAGGCTGATCAGGCGTCGAGCGGCAGCAGGTGAAACGGCCTGCCGCCCGCGCCCCGGAGTGCCCTGAAGTGGCGCTGATCTGTGCAGAGCAGATCGAGCGTCCGGTGCCGGTTCGCCAGCACGACGACCGATGCATCCGCGAGTCCGATGCGAAGGTCGGCGTACCGTTCCATGATCCGTCTCGCGTGGCCGACGTCCTCGGGCGAGAACGGTTCGAGCTGGTAGGCGCCTCGCACGATCTCATCGACGAGTGCCATCTGCGCCTCGTGACCCACGCGCGTCCCAATCAGATAGTCGAGCTCGGCGAGCACGAACGGCGAGAGGAGGCGCGGCGGCTTCGCGGCGGCGAGCGCCGCGACCGCCCGCCCATGCAGCGCTTCGTTGGCGTCGAGCGCGGCATAGAGCCCGCCCGTGTCGAGCACGATCACCGCAGGCCGAATCCCTCGAGAGCGCTGTCGAGGTCCTCGGCAATGGACGGCCCGGTCGACCGGAAGAGCGGCAGCCTGGGTGTTCGCGCGTCCAGGTCACCGGTCAGGCGCGCCACCGCCTCCCGAAGCAGCTCCGCTTCGCTCTGTCCGCGCTGGCGGGCCAGCCGCTTCAAGGCCAGCTTGAGCTCGGCCGGCAGATAGACGGTGGTCTTCGTCATGCCATACATATACCATACGTCATGACACCATGGACCGCACGGCGGACTCTGAACCCGCCCGCATGCGTGGCAGGCCGAGGTCGCACCGTGGGCAGGAACCGCTTGCCGAGGAGTTGAAAGGCCACGTCGCTAGAGGATTGGTGCCAGACGACGGATCTGCCGAGAGTTCCCCTGAGGTCCCGGTCTGCTTCACGACGATGCAGGCGATGGGTGTCCGAGCATGTGGAAGATCCGACGTTCAGAGCGCTGCTGTTTGGGCTCGTTGCCGGTTTGCCGGCTACGTTCCCGCGTCGCGCCCGAGCCCACCCTCCCGCGCACTGTCAGAGAGCGGGCGGGGGTAG
>CAZJBN010000066.1:0-22005 GCA_964543955.1 uncultured Bifidobacteriaceae bacterium | reverse complement strand
CGCGTCGCGCCCGAGCCCACCCTCCCGCGCACTGTCAGAGAGCGGGCGGGGGTAGAGAACAGCTCGTCGGGCCGGGCCTGCTTCAGTCGCCGCGCAGGGCGCGCGCGGGATCGATCGATGTTGCCGTCCTGGCGGGCAGCCATGCGGCGACGAGTCCCGCCAGTATCAGCACGCCGAACGCAAGCACGATTGGCGTGGGCGACAGCGCGCTGTCGGCTCCCAACGCGCGTGATACTGCGCTCCGGGCTGTCCAGGCGATCGGCAGGCCGACGGCGATGCCGGCGACCATGAACCCCGACACCTGGCCCAGGACGAGCCGCCACACCTTCCTCGGGCTGGCGCCCAAAGCGATGCGCATCGCAATCTCGCGTGTTCGACGGGCGACGAACAGCCTCAACAGACCGTAGATGCCGACAGCCATCAGCGTGACGCCGACAATCGCGAATGCGGCGGACAGCCCGCTCACCAGCCGTTCCTGCGCGAGAGCCGTCTCGCGTTGCTCGGCCAGCGAACGGAACCACGCCGCATACTGGCGGCCACCTCGGCTGAGCTCCTCTCGGACCGTACGCTCGAGCGCCGACGGAAGACCGCTTGCCTTCACGACCAGCGCCGGCGATCCGCGCTCGATCGGCCCCTCCTCCCAGAAACTGCGGTACACCCGCATCGTGTGGCGCGTCTGCGGTTCCGTGAGCACGGCATCGCGCGCGACGCCCACGACCTCCAGCGACTGCAGGTTGCTCCGGGTGCCGATACGGACGCGTCTTCCAAGCACGTCGCCGGTGCCGAACAGGCGGCGGGCCACCGACTCGCTGATGATCACCGACCGCGGGCTGTCGCCGCGATCAGCGCGATCGAACGGCCGGCCTGCGACGATCGGGATCCGCATCGTCGAGAAGAAGCCCTCGCTCACGGTGTGCTGATCGGCGACGACCTGTACATCGGGAGCGTCGCTGGACGAGACAGGCTCGACGTACGATCCCGAGAACAGCGGCGCGCTGGTCGACAGCGCGACGGCCTCGATGCCGGGCGCCGCCGCGAGATTGTCGAGCAGCGTCTCGTGGTGCACCGACTCGCTGAGTCCCGCTCCGTATCCTTCCGGGAGCGCCATGAGGTGCGCGGCCCATACCCGGTCGGCTTCGAAGCCGAGCGGCGCGCGTCTGAGCTCGCCAAGGACCTGCGCGGTCACGCCGCCGACCACGAGCAGTACGAGCGCCAGGGCCACCTGCGTGGCGACAAACGCACCCTGAGCACGACGACGCCCCCCGATCACGCGCGACGAAGCCGCGGCGAACGTCGCGACGTCGATGTCACGAAGCCTCCAGGTGGGCACGAGCGCGAACGCGGCGACCGCAATCGCACTGATGACGAGCGTCAACCACAGCACGCGTACATCAGGTGTCACGTCGAGCGCGAAGTCGCCGTAGATGAGCCCCAGCATCGAGACGAGCACGCGGTTGCCCCAGTAGGAGATGGCCACTCCGATGCCGGCGCCGGCCGCAATGAGCAACAGGCTTTCGGCGGCGGCTTCCCGGACGAGCCTCGCGCGGCCTGCGCCGAGCGCCAGGCGCACGGCGCGCTCGCTGTAGCGTTCGTCCGCGCGGACGAGCAGCAGGCTGGCGACGTTGACCGCTGCGACGAGCAGGACGACGGCGGCCAGCGCGACCAGCGCGATGATGGGTTTTGCGAAGCGATCGCGAAGCACGTAGTCGATTCCTGTTTCGGCGGACGCCACGTACAGACGAGATGTGACGTACCGGTCGAGTTCGTCGCCCGAAAGCCGCGCCGGCGGCGACGCGGCCAGCAGGCCCGGCCAGCGCTCCTGCAGCCGTGCGCGAGTCGTCTCGAGGGACCGGTCGCCGGTCAGCCTCGCGAGCACGAGCCCAGAATACGTGCCTACAGGTCTCGTATCGCCCGGGTAACGGGGCTGCTGTGAAATCGGATAGAGCACCTGCGGCGGAAAGCCGAGGACGAGTCCGCTGAATCGGCGTTCGGCCACGCCGACGATCGTGAACGACTCGCCCGCCACGTCCACCATCTCGCCGAGAACGTCGGGGCGTCCGCCGCAGTCGCGAAGCCAGGCCTGGTGGTTCAGGACGGCCACTCTGGGCGAGCCGGGCTGGTCGTCGGCCATGGTGAACAGCCGCCCGAGTGCGGCCCGGACACCAAGCGTCTCGAAGCAGTCGCCGGCCATCGCGTGTGTCGCCCTGGGCGCCATCCGGCCCCCGAGGGTCACGGTGACATAAGGGGTCTGGAACGCGCAGAGCCCCTCGAACATCTGTTCGTTCCTGAGCAGATCCACGAGCGGCGATCCGAGCGC
Source organism: uncultured Bifidobacteriaceae bacterium (assembly GCA_964543955.1). Taxonomy (GTDB): domain Bacteria; phylum Acidobacteriota; class Vicinamibacteria; order Vicinamibacterales; family UBA2999; genus VFZN01. The sequence goes on along the minus strand of CAZJBN010000066.1, from coordinate 19,688 downwards.
CATCCGCCGGTCGAGATGATCGAGCCGGGCGATGTAGGCGAGATCGCGGGGCTCCCGAACGGGCAGCGGGCGCCACAGCAGGGCGTCCATCAGCGTGAAGAGGGCCGTGGTGGCGCCAATGCCGAGTGCCATGGTCAGCACAACCACTGCCGTGAACGACGGCGTTCGTGCCAGTCCGCGCGCGGCATGACGGAGGTCTCTCCCGTAGCTCATGATGCCGGCTCCCGTGGCGGCGCGGCGGAGGGTATCACGGAACAGCGCGTCGCCCGTCGTTCTCTCGCCTGCCTCGATGTCCGAAGGGAAGCCTCGTGCCAACGCGTGATGGAGCACTATCTATCTGCCGAACGATGACTTACACTGCCATGTCCGAGCTATGACAGGAATCGCGCGCCGCCCGATTCCGCGCACGGCGCTCCCACAGGCGGACACTCTCCCGGGCGGCAGACCGGAACCCATATCGATGTCCCGACGTCCCTATACACTGGTCTTATGCCGCTCATCGAAACCCGCGACCTCTGGAAGACCTACGTGATGGGGGACGAGGAGATCCACGCCCTTCGGGGGGTCTCCATCGCCATCGACCGTGGCGAGTATGTCGCCATCATGGGGCCATCAGGGTCCGGCAAGTCCACGCTGATGAACCTGATCGGGTGCCTCGACACACCGTCGAAGGGCACCTACCTCCTGAACGGCAAGGAGGTGAGCGAGATGAACGACAACGAGCTCGCCCGCATCAGGAACGAGGAGATCGGGTTCGTCTTCCAGACGTTCAACCTGCTGCCGCGCGCCACGGCATTGCACAACGTGGAGCTGCCGCTCGTCTATGCCGGGATCTCCAAGAAGGATCGGCTGGAGCGCGCCACGGCGGCGCTCGACAAGGTCGAGCTGACGCACCGCATGACCCACCGGCCCAACGAGCTCTCGGGCGGGCAGCGCCAGCGCGTGGCGATCGCGCGCGCGCTCGTGAACAACCCGTCCATCCTCCTGGCCGACGAGCCGACGGGCAACCTGGATTCGAAGACGGGTATCGAGATCATGGCGCTCTTCGCGCGCCTCCATCAGGCGGGAAATACCATCATCGTCGTCACGCACGAAGCCGACATCGCGGCCTACGCGCACCGCGTCATCGCGATCCGCGACGGACAGGTCGAGCGCGACGTCCGGCAGGAGCCGCACGGTCCGACCGCGCCGGCGCACGCGGCTCCGCACGTCTGAGGGCGCCGGTTCATTCCCTGACAGCCTGGCCCGCCCGAGACCAGCCTTCAGTCATCGCTGGGGAACGATCCGCGCGCCGGTGGTGAAGCGGCGGAAGTTGGAGTAGCGTGCCTCGCCGCGGCCCACGCCGCGCGATGCGGCGTAGAACGACTCCGTCATCCGATCCGGCACCAGCAGGCCCAGCGCCGGGTGTTCCTTGAAGTCCACGCGCATGTCCACTGGAAGGTGGCGCTGCGCGAAGATCAGGCGGCTGTCGGTCAGGCGCACTTCGGCCCGCCAGAGCCTCCCCGTGCCCGCTTCGATCCAGGCCTTCACCCGCGCGACGATGTCGCCGCCTTCGGGCCGCTGGATGATGGTCGGGGTCGACTTCTCCTCGAGGACGGCAATCGTGGTCGCGTGTCCGCGGACATCGGCGGTGCCCTCGATATAGCTGTCGTAGCGCCACCGGTTGCGGGCGTGCAGCAGTTCCAGCGGAAGATTCGGCAGGTTGGTCGTCCGCGGTTCGCCGAGGTTGTGGGCGGCGCTGGCGAGGAGCAGCGACCGCGCACTCTCGTACCCGTCCGCGCCACCCCTGAGCAGCGTCTCGGAGAGCGACGGCCCCGGCCGTCTCACCTCCCTGTTGCCGACCCTGAGGACGTCGCGAAAACCCAGCCAGCCGGCGTCTCCCGGCAGATCGACGAACGCCACCTCGGAATGAATCTCGCGGGTGATCTTGATCGGCTGATTCCGGGCAGCGCGGCTGGAGTCCGGGATGGAGTTCCAGTTCGATCCGCCAGTCGTCTGCACCAGCCGCTCCTCGGCAACGAGCTGCCCGAGCGCCTCGTGGTAGGTCTCGAAGTACGCGTCGAGCTTTGCGAGGAGGTCGCCGACCGGATCCGCGGCTTGCGCCGGCGCGGCCGCGCGGAGCGCGGTCCCGAGGAGGCCGAGGACGAGTGCCGCCGCCGCGAGCCTGCCAGGCATGAGAGGAGGGTAACACTCGAGCAGGCGACCCTGAAGGGTCGCCTCTACGAATTGCTGCGGTGCGGCAGCGAGCCAGCGCCCGGAGCCTGAAGCCCGAGCCTGGAGCCCAGAAGCCTCATGAACAGTTCGGGCTAGACCACTGCCGCGAAGTGCTCGTCGTCCACTTCCCGTAGTGGCGCCTCGCGATTCACCAGCGCCGGATCGAGCTCGATGCGCGATCGCGGAGCATCCGGATCGGTGACCGGCACGGCGGAGAGCAGCGCCTTCGTATACGCATGACGCGGATCCGCGAAGATCCGCGCCGTGTCGCCCATCTCGACGATCCTGCCGAGATACATCACGGCCACCCGGCGTGAGATGTGCCGCACCAGCCGGAGGTCGTGCGCGATGAAGAGATAGGTGAGCCCGAGCTGCTGCTGCAGATCCCTCAGCAGGTTGATCACCTGGGCCTGAATCGAGACGTCCAGGGCGGACACCGGCTCGTCCGCGATGATGAACGACGGGTTGAGCGCGAGCGCGCGTGCGAGGCCGATCCGCTGCCGCTGGCCGCCGCTGAACTCGTGCGGGTAGCGATCCATGTGGCCCGGATCGAGCCCGACGAGCGCGAAGAGATCGGCCACCCGGTCGCGCCGCTCGGCTCTCGACCCCATCTCGTGGATGACGAGCGGCTCCTCGACGATCGTGAAGGCCCGCATGCGCGGGTTCAGCGAGGAGTAGGGGTCCTGGAAGACCATCTGCATGTCGCGGCGCGCCAGCCGCAGGCGTTCGCTCGCGAAGGACAGCACGTTCTCTCCGCGAACGCGCACCTCGCCCGACGTCGGCTCGATGAGGCGCAGCATCGAGCGCCCCGTCGTGCTCTTGCCGCTGCCGGACTCCCCGACGAGCGCGAAGGTCTCGCCCTCCTCGATCGAGAAGCTCACATCGTCTACCGCGCGGACCACGGACCTGGGCCGGAACAACCCGCCCCCGCGCACGAAGTGCTTGACGAGGTTCTTCACCTCGATGAGCGGCATCAGCGGCGGGCCTCGGCGGGAGCTGACGTCCGGGACTCGGAAACGGTGTGCAGGTAGCAGCGCACGGTGTGCTCCCGCCCGATGCCGGTCTCGCCGGGGAACGCGGTATCACAGACCGCCATGTGGTGCGAGCACCGGGGACCGAACGAGCAGCCGGGCGGCAGGGCGGCGAGGTTGGGCACCGTGCCGTCGATCGCCTCGAGCCTCGCCCCCGCGGCGCCGCCGGGAATCGACTCCAGCAGCCCGCGCGTGTACGGATGTGCAGGCGAGCGGAAGATGTCGCGGACCGTGCCCTGTTCGACGATACGGCCGGCGTACATGATGGCGACGCGGTCCGCCGTTTCGGCGACGACGCCGAGGTCGTGCGAGATGAGCAGGAGGCTCAGGTCGAACTCGCGCTTCATCTCGCGCAGCAGGTCCAGGATCTGCGCCTGAACGGTGACGTCGAGCGCGGTCGTCGGTTCGTCGGCGATCACGAGCGGCGGCCGGCACGCGAGCGCAATGGCAATCATCACCCGCTGGCGCATCCCGCCGGAGAGCTGATGCGGGTAGTCGTCCACGCGCCGGTCGGCGTCAACGATGCGGACCGCGCGCAGCAGGTCGATGGCGCGCGATCGAGCCTCGGACCTCGAGGCGAGACCGTGCACGCGCAGGGCCTCGGCAACATGGTCCCCCACGCGCATCACGGGGTTGAGCGCGGCCATCGGCTCCTGGAAGATGAACCCGATGCCCGCGCCGCGCACGTGCCGCATGTCGGCATCCGACAGCGGGACGAGGTCGCGTCCTTCGAAGAGCACGCTGCCGCCCGTCACCCGGCCCGGCGGCTGCACGAGCCCGATGATCGAGAACGCCGTGACGGACTTACCGCTGCCGGATTCGCCGACGAGGCCGAGCGTCTCGCCGCGCCTGATGTCGAACGAGACGCCGTTGACCGCAATGAGCGGCGCCGGCGTGACGTCGAATGTCGTGGTCAGGCCCCGGACCGACAGGAGCACTTCCGCATCAGGGCCGGACGCCGCCATCAGTCCAGGCTCACTTCGCGGTACTCACCGAAGACGCGCCTCAACGTGTCGGCAATCTCGCCGACCGTCGCCCGTGCCTCGACCGCGCGGATGATCGGCGGCACGAGATTGTCCGTACCGGACGCCGCGGCTTCGACAGCGGCCAGGGCTGCTCTCGTGTCAGCGGCATCGCGCGTCGCGCGAACCTGGCCGACACGATCCACCTGCTGGCGCTCGACCTCGGGATCGAGCTGGAACACGTCCACCGTCGTGCTCTCGCCGGCCTGGTAGCGATTGACCCCGACGACAACCGCCTGGCCATTGTCCACGGCCAGCTGCGCCCGGTAGGCGGAGTCCTGGATCTGGCGCTGGATGTAGCCGGCCTCGATGGCCGGCAGGGTTCCACCGAGCGCCTCGATCCGATCGAGGAGATCGCGCGCGCCCTGTTCGATCTCGCTCGTGCGCTGCTCGATGAAGTACGAACCGGCAAGAGGATCGATCGTGTTGGCGACTCCCGTCTCGCTGGCGATGATCTGCTGGGTTCTCAACGCAAGCCGCGCCGACTCCTCTGTCGGAAGGGCGAGCGCTTCGTCCCGGCTGTTCGTGTGCAGGGACTGCGTGCCGCCGAGCACCGCGGCCAGGGCCTGCACCGCGACGCGGACGATGTTGTTGTCCGGCTGCTGGGCGGTCAGCGTTGAGCCGGCGGTCTGTGTGTGAAAGCGGAGCTGCTGGGCACGCGGGTGCGTGGCGCCGAACCGGTCGCGCATGAGTCGGGCCCAGAGCCTTCGCGCCGCGCGAAACTTGGCGACCTCTTCGAGGAAGTCGTTGTGGGCGTTGAAGAAGAAGGAGAGCCGCTGACCGAACGCGTTGACGTCGAGTCCACGGTCGATGGCGGCCTGCACGTAGGCGACCGCGTTGGCGAAGGTGAACGCGACTTCCTGGACGGCCGTCGAGCCGGCCTCGCGGATGTGATAGCCGCTGATGGAGATGGTGTTCCACTGCGGCACGTCGCGTTCGCAGAACGCGAAGATGTCCGTGACGATCCGCAGCGAATCGGCCGGCGGGTAGATGTAGGTCCCGCGCGCGACGTACTCCTTGAGGATGTCGTTCTGCACCGTGCCGGAGAGCGCCGATGACTGGACGCCCTGCCGCCGGCCCACCGCCACGTAGAGCGCGAGCAGGATGATGGCCGTGGCGTTGATGGTCATCGACGTGGACACGCGGTCGAGCGGGATGCCGTCGAAGAGCGCGGCCATGTCCTCGATCGAGTCGATGGCAACGCCGACGCGTCCCACTTCGCCCGCCGCCAGCGGGGCATCCGAGTCGTAGCCGATCTGGGTCGGGAGGTCGAACGCGACGCTGAGCCCGCTGACACCCTGGGAGAGAAGGTAGCGGTAACGCCGGTTGGACTCGGCCGCCGTGCCGAAGCCGGCATACTGCCGCATCGTCCACAGGCGTCCGCGGTACATCGTGGGCTGAATGCCGCGGGTGAACGGATACTCGCCGGGCCAGCCAAGGTCGACCTCGGGGTCGAGGCCGGCCAGATCCGAGGGCTCCGAATAGTGGCGCCCCGGGCCAGAAGAAGGCATGGGCGGCATTTTAGCCGACAGGCCGGCGCTCCAACTTTCGGGAGGGACACAACTTATAGTGGTTTCGCCTTGACACCGGCACTAGGCCTTCCTAGAATGGGCCGCAATCCCCGTCGTATCTGTCCCGCCCAATGACGACTTTGCGCCGATACCCAGCCACCGCCCGGTGGAGAGGCGTCGGCAACTGCCTGCGGTTCCCAGCCGGCTGGCGCCAGGGTGAGGAGGGGCCGTCCCATGGATGACGTCGTAAACCGGTTTGCCCGCGAGTTGGCCGATGCCATCGCGTCGGCCGTGTCCAGCAGTGCCGAAGTCGAAGCGTGCCGCGAACGTGCGCGGCTGGCCGGCTACGAGATGAAGGTCAACCTCGAGGCGGTGGTCGGGTTCGTGAATCGGGCGCAGCCGGAAGGGGAGGGCGTGCCCGCGAAGGTGGGGGCGGTGACGACCAGGGCGCTGGCGCCGCGCAAGCCCTACGAAATGACCGTCAACGATCGACGCTTCCTGCGATCACTCAGGATTGCGGCCGAAGAGGCCAAGGTCGAGGAAGCAAATTGAGGCAGGCAACCCTAAAGGGTTGCCTCCACAAGGGTTGCCTCCACGAAATCCCTGCTGTGTAGAGGCAACCCTTCAGGGTTGCCTCCCGCTCGAACCCTGTTGCGCCACCGCCGCCGCGGCCGCCCTGGCGGCCTCGGCATCTCCCAGGTAGTAGCTCCTGATCGGCTTCAGCTCCGCGTCGAGTTCGTAGACGAGGGGAATCCCTGTCGGGATGTTCAGCTCGACGATATCCGCATCCGAGATGCCGTCCAGGTACTTCACGAGCGCGCGCAGGGAGTTGCCGTGCGCCGCGATGATCACCTGCTGCCCGCCCGAGATGGCGGGGGCGATCCGTTCGTGCCAGCAGGGCAGGAAGCGGGCGACCGTGTCCGCGAGCGACTCGGTCAGCGGCAGCTCATCGGCGCTCAGGTCCCTGTAGCGGCGGTCGCGCGAGGGATGCCGCTCGTCGTCTGGCGTCAGCGGCGGCGGGGGAATGTCGTAGGCGCGGCGCCAGATCTTCACCTGTGCCTCGCCATGCTCTGCGGCGGTCTCGGCCTTGTTCAGACCCTGCAGCGCGCCGTAGTGCCGCTCGTTGAGCCTCCAGCTCCGCTCGACGGGAATCCAGAGCTGGTCCATCTCGTCGAGCGCGATCCAGCACGTGCGGATGGCGCGCTTCAGGACGCTCGTGAACGCCAGGTCGAACGAGTAGCCTTCCCGGGCGAGAAGCCTTCCGGCCGCTGCGGCTTCCTTGCGGCCCTGCTCGCTCAGATCGACGTCCGTCCAGCCGGTGAAGCGGTTCTCGCGGTTCCAGGTGGACTCGCCGTGCCGGAGCAATACGACCTTGTGCATGATCTATTGGAGCTGCCTGAGAGCGGCGCGGCCGGCGTAGCGTCCGGCGGCGCCCAGTTCCTCTTCGATTCGCAACAGCTGATTGTATTTCGCCACGCGGTCGCTGCGCGACGCGGAGCCGGTCTTGATCTGACCCGCGGCCGTGCCGACTGCCAGATCGGCAATCGTCGTGTCCTCGGTCTCGCCGGAGCGATGCGAGATGACGCTGCGGTAGCCGGCGTCGCTGGCGATCCGGATCGCCTCGAGCGTCTCGGTGACGGTCCCGATCTGGTTGAGCTTGACGAGAAGCGCGTTGCCGACGCCTTCCTCGATGCCCTTGCGCAGGATGGCCGGGTTGGTGACGAACACGTCGTCGCCGACCAGTTGGACCTTCGATCCGAGTTCCCTTGTCAGGAGCGCCCATCCGCGCCAATCCTGCTCGGCACAGCCGTCCTCGATGGAGATGATGGGGTATTGCCGGCACCAGTCGGCATAGAGCGCGACCATGCCCTCGGAGTCGCGGGACGGCTCCCCCGACTTGTGGAACTCGTATCTCCCGTTTCCATTGGAAGGCGAGGGGGCCCAGAACTCGCTCGACGCCACGTCGAGCGCGATGAACACGTTCTCGCCGGCCCGGGCCCCGGCCTTGCCAATCGCCTCGAGTACGACGTCGAGCGCCTCGCGGTTCGACCGGAGGTTCGGCGCGAAGCCGCCCTCGTCGCCGACGCCGGTGGAGAGGCCGCGGCTCCTGAGGATCGAGCGGAGTGCGTGGAAGATTTCCGCACCTGCGCGCAGACCCTCGCTGAATGAATCGAAGCCCACCGGCATCACCATGAACTCCTGGAAGTCCACGTTGGAGTCGGCGTGCGCGCCGCCGTTCAGGATGTTCAACATGGGTACGGGAAGCGTGTAGCCGCCCGTATTGGACGCGAGTGACGCGATGTGCGCGTAGAGCGGCTCGCCAGCCGCGGCGGCCTCGGCCTCGAGCGCCGCCATCGAGACGCCGAGGATGGCGTTGGCGCCGAGGCGGCTCTTGGTCGGCGTGCCGTCGAGGGCAATCAGCGCTTTGTCGAGCGCGGCGAGCGAACCGAACTCGCGCCCTGTGATTGCCGCGGCCATCTCCCCGTTGACGTGCTGCACGGCGCGCGTGACGCCCTTGCCGAGGTAGCGATTCCTGTCGCCGTCCCGGAGCTCGAGCGCCTCGCGTTCGCCGGTGGACGCCCCCGAGGGCACGGCGGCGCGGCCTCGCGCGCCGCCCTCGAGCGTGACGTCCACTTCGACGGTCGGATTCCCCCGCGAATCGAGCACCTCGCGCCCATGTACCTCGATGATTTTCACGATGGCCTCATTGGTGAAACCGGAGGCAACCCTGAAGGGTTGCCTCCACGGAAATTGGTGATGATGATCTCCACGGAGCCGGTCTTGGTGATTCTGCTCCCTGTGGGGCGGCCCTTCAGGGTCGCCCTGGCCACTTACCGTCGATCGGCGTCGGCCTCCAGCCTGAGCGCGTCGTCGTCGATGGGGCCGATGAGCGGTTCTTCGCCGGCGGCGACGACCACGACGCCCCCCTCGCTCACCGTGTGGCGCCGGCGATCCTCCTCGGGATCGTATCCAATCGTCGCGCCGCGCGGTATGTGCACGTCGCGGTCGATGATCGCCCGCCGCATGCGCACGTGGCGGCCGACCCGCACGCCGGGCATGAGGATCGACTCCTCGATGGTGCAGAAGCTGTGCACCCGGACATTCGGGCAGAGGATGCTGCCGTGGATCCGGCTGCCCGACACGATACAGCCGTGCGAGATGAGTGAATCCTCGGCTTCGCCACGGCGCCAGTCCTCGGCGAACACGAACTTCGCCGGCGGCGCCTGCGGCATATACGTACGCAGCGGCCACTCCGGGTCGTACATGTTGAATTCCGGATTCACCTGGCAGAGGTCCATGTTGGCCTCGTAGTAGGCGTCGAGCGTGCCGATGTCGCGCCAGTACTTGGCCGCCTTCTTGTTCTCGTCGTAGAAGGCGTAGGCGAACATGCGTCCGTCGCCGATGAGCGACGGAATGATGTTCCTCCCGAAGTCGTGGACGCTCTCGGGCCGGACGGCATCGGCCTCGAGCGCGCGTACGAGGACGTCGTGGTTGAACACGTAGATGCCCATCGAGCCCAGGGCCATGCCCGGCTGCCCCGGCATTGGCGGCGGGTCGGCAGGCTTCTCGAGAAAGTCCGTCACGCGGTCGGCCTCGTCCACCGCGACGATGCCGAAACGCCGGCCCTCTTCGCGCGGGACCTCGATGGCGGCCAGCGTGACGCCGGCACCCTTCTCCTCGTGGAACCGCAGCATCTTCATGTAATCCATCTTGTAGACGTGGTCGCCGGCCAGCACCACCACGTAGCGCGGCTCCTCGCGGACGATGGAGTACAGGTTCTGATAGACGGCGTCGGCCGTTCCCTGGTACCACTGTTCTCCGACCCGCTTCTGCGGCGGGAGAATCTCGATGAACTCGCCGAGCTCCTCGGACACGATTGTCCAGCCCTGGCGGATGTGGCGGTTGAGCGAAAGGGACTTGTACTGCGTGGCGATGAAGATGCGGCGCAGGCCGGAGTTGATGCAGTTGCTCAGGACGAAGTCGATGATCCGGTACGGGCCTCCGAAGTAGACGGCGGGCTTGGCCCGGTCCTGGGTGAGAGGAGACAGCCGCTCGCCCACGCCTCCGGCCAGGACGATGACCAGCACCTCGTCGGCACGCATTTGCCGATTATAGGCGCCGGCGCCGAAACTCAACAATGACAAGGCCTTGGCGGGGGTTGGCCGGGTTTGACTTCCCTCGGGAAGCCCCCCTATGATCAGGTGTTCTGAGTCTACAGAGGTCGCTCGATCAGGGAGAAGTCAAGATGGCAATTCGTCGTGTCCTTGCACTCGCCGTTGCGCTCGCCGTGTCCGGGACGTTCGCGATGGCGCAGACGGCCAAGCCCGATACCAAGAAGCGCAGCAAGCAGGAGCAGCAGGAAATCGAGCAGGTCGTCAAGCTCGTCGACGGCGTGATGGCCGGCCAGCCGGGTCCCGCGGACGTGCAGCTTGCGATCGAGCCCTTCTTCCTGAAGTCGCAGGAGGTGCGCACCTTCGTGCCGTTCGTCCTGGACGTCAAGGACGGTCCGGCGACCGACGTTGCGATGTACATCCGCGTGGTCGATCCCGCGGCACAGCCGGATCCCAAGGCCAAGAAGGTGGAGTACCCGTGGGACGACGTGCACTTCATCCCGGCCGCTCAGATGGGCACCGGAACGGTCTCGCTGAACCGCGTGTTCATGGCCGCGCCGGGGACCTACGACGTCTACATCGCGCTCAAGGAGCGCCTGCCCGAGAAGGCGCCCAAGGACAGCGTCGCCAAGGTCGGCGTGCTCAAGCAGCAGATCGTCGTGCCGGACTTCGCGAGCGGCGAACTGTCGACGAGCTCCGTGCTCGTGACCGACAAGGTCAACATGCTCGACGCCCCCCTCGGGCCTGAAGAGGCGCGCGAGCGTCCGTTCGTGTTCGGCGCCCAGGAGCTGCTGCCCGCAGCGGACATGGAGTTCGGCAAGAGCGAAGAGCTCTCGATCTTCTTCCAGGTCTACAACGCGGGCCTGGATCAGGCCGGCAAGCCGAACATCGTGATGGAGTACGAGTTCCACAAGAAGGAAGGCGACGCGGAGAAGTTCTTCAACAAGACCAACCCGCAGACGGTGAGCGCCGCCAACCTGCCGCCGCAGTTCGACCCGGTGAAATTCCCGGTGCCCGGCGGCATCACGGTTCCCCTTGCCAGCTTCGGCGAGGGCGAGTACCGCCTGGCCATCAAGATCAACGACAAGGTCTCTGGGAAGACCTTGACGCGCGACGTGAACTTTACGGTGAAAGCGTCGTAAACTGTCAGAAGCCGGCCCACCCCCGCGCGCCCTGGGGGTGGCCCGGAACTCGTCTATGGGCAATCCCGGTCGCCTGACCCTCCCGGCGTTGACCCTCTGCCTCCTGGCAGCAGGTTCGGTGTCCGCCCGCGCGCAGCTCGCCATCCCCGGCCCGCAGCACGTCACGGATCTGGCCACCATCACCACGGGCCAGATCATCGGCCGCGTCGCCGACGATGCCGGCCTCCCCATCGAGGGCGTGGTGGTCTCGGCCATGGGGTCGACCTCGGCATTCGCGGTCTCCGACCCGTCGGGCCAGTTTTCGCTCCGCCAGCTGCCTCCCGGTCCCTACCTGCTCCGCGCGCATCGCGACGGTTACCTCACCGTCCGCGGCACCATCGTTGAGGTCCGGCCCGCCGGCCGCACGGCATCGTCGCTGACGCTCCGCCGCGAAGGCCGCTCCGGTCAGCCAGAGCTCGCCGAAGCGAGCGTGGGCGGCGCGAACACCGGCGAACAGGGAGAAGTGACCTCGGAAGCCGGCAGGAGCACGAGCGGCCGGGACGAATCCGACTTCGCCTGGCGCCTCCGGCACCTGAAGCGCAGCGTCCTGCGCGATTCGAACGGCATGATCGGCCTGCCCGCCGCTGACGAGGACTTCTCGGCCGACCCCTTCGGGTTCATCGCACGCGCCTTCGAGAACTCGGCCCGCGCGGCGTCGGCGCTCTTCACGGAGGTGTCGTTCGACGGGCGTGTCGACCTGCTCACGACCGGCGCGTTCGACAGCCCAGCGGAGCTGCTGCAGATGGATCGGACGAGGAGCGTCGCGTTCTTCTCGTTCGGCGCTCCGGTCGGCGCCCACGGCGACTGGGTGGTCAACGCCGCGATGAACCAGGGGGATCTCAACTCCTGGATCGTGTCCGGCAGCTACGCGTCGCGGCCCGGCGATCCACACCGGTATCAGCTGGGCATGTCTTACAGCCTGCAGCGCTACGAGGGCGGCAACACCGCCGCGCTCGCGGCCGTGTCGGAGACCGGCCGCAATGTCGGTTCGGTCTTCGGCTTCGACGAGTGGCTCGTCTCCGACGTACTGGCAATCGGCGTCGGGGCTACCTACGCGCACTACGACTACCTCGCCGAACCGTCGCTTCTGAGCCCCCAGGTGACGGCGACGATCACGCCCTTGCCGAACTGGCGGGTGCGCGGCATGGCGACCAGGCAGGTGTCCGCGCCGGGCGCCCAGGAATTCCTCCCGCCGACGCGCGCCACCTGGCTGCCGCCCCAACGCACCTTCTCTCCACTCGGCGACGACGGGTTCACGACCCAGTCGCTCCAGCACTACGAGGCGGGCGTCGAGCGCGTCATGAACGGCGCCAGCATCGGCGTGCGCGCGTTCCGGCAGCAGGTCGACGACCAGATGGTCACGATTTTCGGATTGCGCCAGCCCGCCGGGCCGGCCGCCGCGCTCGGCCACTACTACGTGGGCACGGCGGGCGACGCGGACATCACGGGCTGGGGCGTTGGCATGAGCCACGCGCTCCTGACGCACGTGCGCGGATCGGTCGACTACTCGCAGGCCAGAGCCGAGTGGCTGCAGGGACCGCCCCCGGCGCAGTACGCGCTCGTGACCGGCACCATTACCGGCGTGCTGCCGGGCCGCACCGAGAGAATCCACGACCTCATGACCTCGGTCGAGGCCGACGTGCCACAGACCGCGACGCGGGTGTTGATGTACTACCGCGTCAGCAACGCCTTCCTCAGGTCCGACACCGATGTTCCGACGCGCGGGGTCGGTGGACGCTTCGACGTGCAGGTGAACCAGTCGCTGCCCTTCATGAACTTCCTCAGCTCGGAGTGGGAGATGCTCGTCGCGGTCCGCAATACGTTCCACGACCGCGTTGCAGGCGCCTCCACCTACGACGAAATCCTTGTCGTCCGGCCGCCGAAGCGCCTTGTTGGCGGCTTGACTGTGCGCTTTTAGCCACCGGCCCATCCCGAGAGTTGGATCGTTCAGTCGGAAATTTGAATTTCGGCTGGACTTGTCATTGCCAATCGTCTCAAACTGTATATCTGTCAATAGCTTAGAGGTCATGTGCGGCGCCTCGCAGTGGTATGGCGTTTGCTGCCGATCTCTTCGGAAGAGTCTGTCTTGACCTCTGTGCACGAATTCGCGTCGGCGCCCCAGTCACCCGTGCGCGGTAGTGCCGTGTCTGACTGGCGTCGGACCGTGCTGCCGATTGTGGTGACGGTCGGGCTGCTGGCGTTCGGCGTCGCCAATATCGTGCTGAGGGCGACAGCGGCGGATGTGGAAGATGGGGTGCTCTGGGTCGAGCGTTCGGCTGGGGTCGTGGCGGCCGAAGTCGCAGGGTCGTCCGCCGCTCAGCGAGCCGGGGTCCGGCCGGGCGACGTCCTGCTTGCCATCGACGGCGAGCCGGTCGAGGGCAAGGCCGACGTGCTGGCGGTGCAGCACGCGGCGCGGGTCGGGGAGCGGCACACGTACACGCTGCTCCGGCTGGGGTCGCGCGAGGTTGCCCAGGTCGCGCTCGCCCCGATTCCCGTGGGCGCGGGCCTGCTCTATTACCTCCTCGCCACGGTCGGCATCTTCACGCTCTTCGTGGGCGCGGCCGTCCGCACGCGGAGACCCGACGATCAGGCCACGCTGCACTTCTTCTGGCTCTCGGTCGTGTTCTTCGGCGTGCTGACCTTCTCGTTCAGCGGACGGCTCGATCGCGTGGACTGGGCGTTCTACTGGGCGGACGTCGTGGCGCTCCTGCTGCTGCCGCCGCTCTTCCTGCACTTCGCGCTCGTGTTCCCGGAGCGTCCGCATGCCGAGGGCTACTGGGCGCTTCTGTCCCGATGGCTTCCGGTGATGTACCTGCCGGCTGCGGTGCTCGCCTGCACGCGCATCCTCGCCGTGATTCGGTCGGACGTCGACCCGAACTACTTCGTTCGACTGGTCGGCCTGCTCGATCGGCTCGAGCTGCTCTATCTCTCCGTCCTCCTGGCCGCCGGGCTCGCGGTGCTGCTCCGCGCGTTGGCGCGGACGCGCTCGCTGACGACCAAACGCCAGCTCCGATGGATCGTGTGGGGCACGGCGCTTGGCGCGATGCCGTTCGCCCTCGGGTACGCCCTGCCGTGGGTCCTTGGCTTCGAGCCCTCCATCCCGATGGAGCTCTCGGCCGTGCCGCTCGGTTTCATCCCGCTCGCGTTCGCGTCGGCCATCGTCCGCTATCGGCTGATGGACGTGGAGATCATTCTCAAGCGCCTGCTCGTCTACACCTCCGCGGTAGCGGCCAGCGTCGCGCTCTTCGTGCTGATTCTTCGCACCTCGGGCGGGTCGTTCATCCAGAGCGAGACGGATCAGCGCTGGGTCATCGCGTTTCTCGCCACGATTGTGGTCATCCTGGTCGCCCGTCCCGTCAAGGACGGCCTGCAGGGCGCGATCGATCGCGCGTTCTACCGGGACCGGTACGACTACCGCCGTGCGCTCGTGGCCTTCGCGCGGGACCTCAACGCGGACCTGGATCTGAACCGACTGGCCGAACGGCTGGTGACACGCGTCCGCGAGACGATTGAGATCGATGCGATGGCGTTCATGCTCGCCACCGAGCAGGGCGACTTCGAGGCCCTGCACGTCGACGGTCTCGAAGAAGGCATGCCGCGGCTTCGGTCCGCAAGCGGCATCGGCGGACGTGTCGCCGTCGGCCAGAGCGTCCGGCTGGACGATCCGCTGGCGGCCACCCGTTTCACCGCAGAGGAGGTGGAGTTCTGGCGTGACGCCGGCGCGTACTACTTCGTGCCCTGTGTCTCGAAGGGCATGGCGATCGCGGTCCTGGTGCTTGGCCGCCGGGAGACCGGCGATCTGCTGACGAGCGAGGACTTGAGCCTCGTCACGGCGGTTGCGCGGCAGGCGGCGGTCGCCATCGAGAACGGGAGGCTCTACAGGCAGCTCCACGTCAAGGCCTCCGAGCTGGATCGCATGCGCTCGTTCAACGAGAACATCCTCGAGTCGCTCGACGACGGGATGCTCGTCGTCGGGCTCGACGATCGGATCATCCGCTGGAACCAGGCGCTGGAGCGGGTGTACGGCATGACGCGCGCAGAGGCGACCGGCCAGCCGATCGATCGCCTGTTCGATCCCGCGGTCGTCGAGGTGCTCTCGACCGCGAGGCGCGAACGGCCTCAGGGTTCGGCCGCGTACCGGGTGCCGCTCGCGGCCCGCGGGACGCGTGCCGGCTCGCAGCTGCTCGTCAACATCACGACGGCGCCGCTCCAGGCCATGGGCCCGGCGTCTCACGCCACCGGCACGATTGTCCTCTTCGAGGACATCACCGAGCGGACGCAGCTCGAGGAGCAGCTCCGCATTTCCGAGAAGATGGCGTCGCTCGGTCTCCTCGCGGCCGGTGTGGCGCACGAGGTCAATACGCCCCTGACGGGCATCTCGAGCTACACGCAGATGCTGCTCGAAGGGTCGGACCCCGGCGATCCGCGGACGGCGGTCCTCGAGAAGATCGAGAAGCAGACCTTCCGCGCGGCCCGCATCGTGAACGGCCTGCTGCACCTCTCGCGGTCGGGCGTCGGCGATGCCTCCGAGCGGACCGCCGTGGACCTCAACGCCGTCGTCAACGACGTGCTGGCGCTTCTCGAGCACCAGTTCGAGAAGGGCAGCATCAAGATTCGCCGCGAGCTGGCGCCCGCGCCGGTGCCGGTCGTGGGCTTCGAGTTCAAGCTCCAGCAGGTGTTCCTGAATCTCTTCCTGAACGCGCGCGACGCGATGCCGAGCGGAGGGTGGCTGACGATTGCCACCAGACGCGACGGCGACGAAGTGGTCGCGGAGGTGTTCGACACGGGCGCCGGCATCCCGCCGGAGCACCTGGACCGCATCTACGACCCGTTCTTCACGACGAAGCCGATCGGGCAGGGCACCGGCCTCGGATTGTCGATCACGTACGGCATCGTGCAGGAGCACGAGGCCTCGATTCACTGCGCCAGCAACCCTGGCCAGGGCACACGGTTCACGCTGCGCTTCAGGGCGGCGCAGCCCGATGTTCTCAGGGCGGCCCGCTGAGGTCCGCAACATCTTATGCCTCGCAACGGTTCGGTTCTCGTCATCGACGACGAGGAAATCATGCGGGAGATCCTGCAGACCCTGCTGGAACGGGAGGGTTATGCCGTACGCCTGGCGTCGGGCGGGCAGGACGGGCTCGATCTCGCGCGCGCATTGCCGTTCGATGCCGTCATCGTGGACGTGATGATGCCGGGCATCGATGGCCTGCAGGTCCTCGAGGAGCTCAAGAAGCAGGACGATGACCTGCCGGTGCTGATGATCACCGCGTATGCCTCGATGGACACGGCCATCCGTGCGATGAAGCTCGGCGCATTCGACTACATCACCAAGCCCTTCAAGAACGACGAAGTGCTGGTCGTGCTGCGCAATGCCATCGAGCGCCGGCACCTGCAGCAGGAGAACGCCCAGCTGAAGGGCGACGCCGCGCGCCGGTACCACAAGTTCTCGGGCATCATCGGACGCAGCCCGCGGATGACGCAGGTCTTCGAGCTGATCGCCCAGGCGGCGCCCAGCCGGTCCACCATTCTCATCACCGGCGAGAGCGGCACGGGCAAGGAGCTCGTCGCGCGGGCCATCCACAGCAACTCGGCGCGTGCGGACAAGACGTTCGTCACGGTCAACTCCGGCAACCTGCCGCCGGACCTCCTGGAGTCGACGCTCTTCGGCCACGTCAAGGGCGCGTTCACCGGGGCGGTGTATCCCAAGAAGGGCCTGTTCGACCTCGCCGACAAGGGCAGCATCTTCTTCGACGAGATCGGCAACGTCCCGATGGAGACGCAGGCCAAGCTGCTGCGCGTGATGCAGGAACGGGAGTTCATGCGCCTCGGCGGGATGGAGACCATCAAGGTGGACGTGCGGATCATTGCCGCCACCAACGTGGACCTCAAGCACGAGATGGAGGAGGGGCGGTTCCGCGAAGACCTGTTCTACCGGCTGCACGTCATCAGCATCGAGCTGCCGTCGCTGCGCGATCGGCGCGACGATATCCCGCTCCTGTCGCAGCACTTCCTGGAGAAGTACGCGGAGGAGAACGGCCGCGGCCCGCTGGAGCTGGCGCCGGACGCGCTCGAACTGCTGATGGAATACGACTGGCCCGGCAACGTCCGCGAGCTCGAGAACGTCATCGAGCGCGCCGTCGTCCTGAGCAGCGGCAGCCTCATCGCCGCGGACCGCATTCCCGAGAACGTTCGCAAGGCGCCGCGCTTCCAGCTTCCGCACGTCGTGATGCCGGCCGACGGCGTGTCGCTCAAGGAAGTGACGGCAGCCTACGAGCGGCAGTGGATCGAGTCGGCGCTCGAGGCCGCCGGTGGCGTGCAGAAGCGCGCGGCCGAGCTCCTGCGCATCAAGCCGACCACGCTCAACGAGATGATCAAGCGCTATGACATCCGTCCGCGGCGCAAGAAGGGCTCGTCCGGCGGCAGCACACCCGAGGCGGCGGTGGAGAACGGCGACGAGCTGGAGCCCGTCGGGTCGGAAACCGAGTAGGTCGCCTGGGGCGCCAGAGCTTCAGCCCCGGCCCCGTCAGGGTCTCATCGCCAGATACCCCTGCCTGGACCGGACGCGGTACGCGCTGTTCGCGACCGTGACGCGGACGCGCCGATACTTGCCGTCTGCAGCCTTCGATGGCGTGTATCCCAGCGTGTACTGCTGCCGGAGCTCCTCGGTCAGGTGGCGCGCGGCCGTCTCGAGGCCGGCTGCGGTCGACGCGATCCACACTCGTCCACCGGTGGGATCGGCCAGGCTGCGCAGTGCCTTGCCGTTGACCCGGGCCGAGGGGCCGCCACCTCGGATGGGCGTTCGTCGATACGGCCAGTCCATGCCGAACGCGTAGACGAGCGCCTCTCCGGTCCTCAGCGCATTCACGGCCTGCTTCTCGCTGGCGTCGAGGTGCGACATGGATCCAAGCTCGGTGTCGTTGCCGATCTGCGTCGAGATGTCGTTCCCGTCCGAGATGATGAGGATGGCGCGCTTGCGATGCGGCGCGTCGGCGAGGGCGCGCTGCGCTTCGATGACGCCCTCGAACAGCCTCGTGCCTCCGCTCGGACCGATGGCCAGGAGCGGCGCCAGATCCTGCGGCTGGGCCGCGCCCCATCCCTTCACCGTCACCGTGCGATCGGCGAACGCAAGGATGCTCCACTGATCCCGGCGATCGAGCGCGTTGCCCACGGCCCCGACCGCTCCGAGCGCAGCCTGACGCCGCTCGCCGTCCATGCTGCGGCTGAAGTCGATCAACACCACAAGGGCGATGGGTTGGGGCTCGGCGGAGAATACCGAAATCTCGTGGCGGACGCCGTCCTCGAAGATCGAGAAGTCGTCCCTGGTCAGTCCGGTGACCGCGCGTCCCGCTTTGTCCTCGACGGTGACGGGCAGCGAGACCAGTTCCACTTCCGAGCGGAACGGCTGCTGCGGGTCCTGCAAGCCTGCCAGCGAGGATGAACCAGCCAGCGGAGCCAGGAGCAGAAGAGCGGCAATACGCGATGGGACGCGTGTCATGGTCGCGCGAGCGGTCGGATGCCGGGCCCCATTCTACGCTGGCCTCCATGCAGGGTCTCCCGCCGATGCTGAGGCGCCGATCGTCACGACTTGTCACCGTGTCGTCCAACCCCATGCGCGTCGGAGTAAGATCCAGCCCTGCAGTCTTTCCGGTTCCACTGGTGCACGTGAGGAGTCTCCGATGAGGAAACACGTTCCCGTTCTCTTGCTGTTGGCGCTGTGGGTGGTTGGTCCCGGCGCGAGCGCCGGCGCCGAACAGGCCGCGCGCCAGAACCTGCAGACTCCCGAGCAGTTCTTCGGCTTCCAGATGGGGGCGGATCGCGAGCTCGCCAACTGGGACAAGCTGCACGAGTATTATCAGTTGCTCGCGAAGGGCTCGGACAAGGTGAAGCTCGTCGAGCTGGGCAAGTCCAGCGAGGGCCGCCCGTACATCGCGCTCTTCATCTCGTCGCCGGCCAACCTGGCGAAGCTGGAGCAGTACCGCGAGATGAACGCGAAGCTGGCGGACCCTCGCGGCGTCCCGCAGGCCGAGCTGGACAAGATCGTTGCCGAAGGCAAGGCCGTCGTGATCCAGAGTTTCGCGCTGCACTCGAACGAGGTGGCGGCGGCGCAGACGGCCGCCGAGTTCGTCTACGACAGTCTGTCCAGGACGGATACCGAAGCCGCGCGCATGCTCGACAACGTCATCAGCATCGTCGTCCCGTCGATCAACCCGGACGGCACGCAGATGATCGCCGACTGGTACAACAAGTACGTCGGGACGGAATACGAGGCGGCGGGTTTACCGTGGCTGTACCAGAAGTACGCCGGCCACGACAACAACCGCGACGGCTTCGCCCTGAATCTCCCGGAGTCGAAGAACCTCGGCAAGCTGATGTATCGCGACTGGGTTCCACAGGCGTACGTGGACCACCACCAGATGGGTAGCGGCAATGCGCGGCTCTACATCCCCCCGTACGCCGAGCCGATTCGTCCGGACGCCGACCCGCTCGTCTGGCGCGAGATGTCCTGGTGGGGCGCTCACATGGGCAACATGCTCGAGGCCGAAGGCAAGACCGGCGTCATCGGCGCGGCGATCTACTCGGGCTGGGGCCACATGGGCTTCCACTGGATCACGCC
>CAZJBN010000065.1:9079-26459 GCA_964543955.1 uncultured Bifidobacteriaceae bacterium | reverse complement strand
ATAGACGGGCGGTATTGTATCCCCGGCCCCGAAAAGGCCAACATGAAGGCAGCAGCCGTGCCTCTCGACGACTACCGAAAGAAGCGGGACTTCACGAAGACGCCCGAGCCCTCCGGCGACCGGTCGCGCACGCGCCGCGCGAAGGACGAGCCGCTCTTCTTCTGCGTGCAGAAGCACCTGGCGTCGCACCTGCACTACGACTTCCGCCTCGAATGGAACGGCGTCCTGCTCTCGTGGGCCGTGCCCAGGGGGCCGTCGATCGATCCGGCCGACAAGCGCCTGGCCATGCAGACCGAGGACCATCCGTTCGACTACGGCACGTTCGAAGGCGTCATCCCCGAAGGCTACGGCGCGGGCATCGTGATGCTCTGGGATCGCGGCACGTGGGCGCCCGAGGGCGACGACGTCGAGGCCATGTTGCGGAAAGGCGACCTGAAGTTCACGCTCGACGGCTTCAAGCTGAAGGGCTCGTGGGTGCTGGTGCGCACGCGCGGCTTCGGCAGCGGATCGAAACCCAGCTGGCTGCTGATCAAGCACAAGGACGAATGGGCGGGCCCGATCGACATCACCGAGTTCGCGCCGCTCAGCGTCAAGACGCCTGATGCGGACTTCGCCGAAATCCTGAGCGTGGACACTCCGGATATCTGGATCGGCAACCCGCCGGCGAAGGGCGGCGACACGGGAAAGCTGTTTCAGTCGATCATCGCTCGCGCGCTGGAGATGAAAGCCGCGCCCGAACACACCGCGACGACCACAGCACACACCAGGCGCGCGACGGGGACGAAGGCGACCGCCGCGAAGAAGAAGCCGGCCGGGAAGAAGTCCACGACGACGGCGACGGCCACATCGCGAACACACCCAGCTTCCAAGAAGTAAGCCATGCAAGGGTGAGCTGGAAGGTCACCCTTCCAGCTCACGTCCACGAGACAGTCCCTCGACGCGGCGAGCTCCTCCGGCAGGGCTCAGGGCACCGTGACGGCCCACTTGCCCAATACGAACGCCTGCCCCGCGGCCGTGGACCGCACGAACATCGTGGCGCCCGTCACATCAGAGCCAATGGTACCCGTAGCGCTGAGCACTGCCACGAGACTGACGTTGTCACGGAGACGCTCATAGATGCACAGGTGGCCAGGGGCTGCGAGGGGATTGTCGAACGACCCCGGGCAGTTCAGGGTGGGTGCGGCACCGAACTGAATGATGTTGGCCGGAGGCGCAAGCGGTGCGGTGGTGAAGGGACGCCCAAACGAGAAGGCCGATGTGCCAGAACCCTGTGCTGCGTTGGCATTGAAGACGACGCCGTAGGTCCCTCTGATCGTCAGCGGTCGGGGCGAACCTGGAGCCGCCGCCGGGTTGAACGTGAACGGTCCGCTGTTGCCGTATTCGTCGGACCACGTACCTGACAAGCCAGCCAGGCTGATGGCGGCGCTACTTGCCACGGGAATGCCGTCGGGGCGAATAATCGTGAGTGAAACGGAGGCCGTCCCGTTGGGATTGACATGGGCGCTTCCGTTGGCGGATGCCGATTGCGGCGCGCCGCACAAATCGTCGGTTCCCGAGAGCTCGTAGAGCGCCCCCTTCTGCTCGACCCTGAGCGTCACCACGTTGCAATACGGCGCCAACTGCCAGCGAAACGTCCCGAGAACCTGCGCGGACGCCTCTCCCGCGCCGAATGCGACCATTCCAACCGTCAACCCGGCGAATCCGACGCAAATCGTTGATCTCACGACCACCTCCAGCTGTGACGATGGTGAACGACGCGCGCCAACCGTTGCAGACCGTCAGTAGAACCCTCCGTGCTTCGAACCTCCGTGCTTCGAACCTCCGTGCTTTGAACCCCCGTGCTTTGAACCTCCGTGCTTTGAACCTCCGTGCTTTGAACCTCCGTGCTTTGAACCTACTTGCGATAGTCCAGCGCCGGCTTCCTGTCCGCGAGGCGCGTCGTGTACTTGAAGTCCGGCCCGCGGCGCTTGTCGAACTCGGCCCGCGCCTTCTCGATGTGCGACGGATCGCTGAAGAGATCCATGGCCGTGAGTGCCATGCTCTTGGCGGCCACGAGCATCCCCTTCACGCCGATCGACGTGCCGCCGGCGGCGACGGCCTGCCAGCTGTGCGCGGGCGTCCCAGGCACCCAGGTGGCGGAGGTCAGCTGCACCGTCGGCACGCGCCAGCTCACGTCGCCGAGGTCCGTGGAGGCGCTTCCGATACCGGGCTCGGGCGTGAAGACCGAGTTGGCGCTGTCGATCGGCGGCAGGTTGCCGTCGAGCGACTTGCGAAGCGTCTCGGCGAACTGCCGTTCGGCGGGCGTGTACTCGTAGCCCCCCACCTGCTGCAGGTTCTTCTGCATCAACCCGACCAGGTAGCTGTTCGGCAGCACGTTCCACACGGCTCCCATCACTTCCAGCTCCATGGTGGTGTCCGTCCCGAGCGCCGCGCCGCGCGCGGCGTTGGTGATGCGCTCCCAGATGCCTTCGAGCACGCGCATGTCGTTGTGGCGTGCGTAGTAGTAGACCTCGGCGAAGTCGGGCACGACGTTCGGCGCACGGCCGCCGTTGGTGATGACGTAGTGGATTCGCGCGTCGGACGGGATGTGCTCCCGCATCAGGTTCACCATCGCGTTCATCGCTTCGACGCCGTCGAGCGCCGACCGCCCGCGATCCGGCGCCGCGGAGGCATGCGCGGAGACGCCCCGGAACCGGAACTTGCCGTTCACGTTGGCCAGAGAGCTCGACGCGCTCGATGCGTTGCGATCCCCGGGGTGCATCGTCACGACGACGTCCACATCGTCGAAGAGTCCCGCCCGAAGCATGTAGACCTTGCCCGATCCACCCTCTTCCGCGGGCGTCCCGAAGAAACGGATTGTCCCGGACCGCTTGTTGGCGGCCAGCCATTCCCTGACGGCGATCGCCGCGGCCGTCGACGCCGTGCCGAACAGATGGTGCCCGCAGCCGTGACCGGCGCCATCGGCCACGAGCACGCGCCGCTCGGGCTCGGCCGCCTGCGACAATCCGGGAAGGGCGTCGAACTCACCGACGATCCCGATGACGGGCGCGCCGCTGCCCCACTCTGCCGTGAACGCCGTGGGAATCCCGGCAACGCCCGC
Organism: uncultured Bifidobacteriaceae bacterium; assembly: GCA_964543955.1. Taxonomy (GTDB): domain Bacteria; phylum Acidobacteriota; class Vicinamibacteria; order Vicinamibacterales; family UBA2999; genus VFZN01. The sequence continues at coordinate 23,359 of CAZJBN010000065.1, read as the reverse complement.
CTTCACCGCGAACCCGGCGGCGGCCAGCTGCTGCTGCAGGAGCGCGCTGCTCGCCTTCTCCTGGTAGCCCACTTCGGCAAGCTCCCAGATCCGATGTGCCAGCTCTCCATAGCGCTGCCCGCCCGCGTCGATGGACGCGAGCACGGCATTGCGGTCCATGCCCTGTGCGGCGCCCATCCGGGGGAGGAGGGCCAGGACGACGAAGACGAACGGGAGTGTCTTCAATATGACGTTCTCCATACGGGGGTTCGCCAAGCAGGCAACCCTGAAGGGTTGCCTCTCCAGCACTCGGTTCCATGAACTCTACAGCACTCGATTCAATGAAGAAGTCTTCGACTCAAGACCGCCCAGGCCGCATAGGACAACCGCCGCCGGTCGTGGCGGGCAATACCCGATCGCCAGAACTCCCCGGTAATGAGCTCGGTCGCCTTCGGCAGCTCGCCCACCTGCAGCGGCTCCTTGTACTCGGCGGCGTAACGCGCGAGCACGTCGCCTGACGGCGCGCCGACATTCGCAATCACCACGTCGACCGGGCGCCCAATCGTATGCTGAATCCAGCCAGCCGCATCGGCGGCCGTGAAGCCGCTCATCCCGCGGCCCTCGGTGAGCAGGTTGGCGACGAGCACGATGGGGCCGGGCAGCGTGCGCAGCCGGTCGGCCACACCGTCGACGAGCAGGGTGGGCATCAGGCTGGTGAAGAAGCTGCCGGGTCCGATGAAGGCGGCTTCAAATCCCCCGAGCGCCCGATCGACCGCAGGGTGAATCGTCACGGGCGGCTCGAGCCAGACGCGGCTGACCTGGTGGCCGCGGTCGTGGGCCTCATCGACTTCGACCTCGCCGCGCGTCACGGCGCCGTCGGCGTACTGGGCGCAGAGCGTGGCTTGCTGCACGCTGACCGGCCAGACGCGCCCCTGGCATCCGAGCAGCGCTCGAAGCCCGTCCACCGCGGCCAGGAAGTCGCCGCTGTACTGCTCCATCATCGAGAGGAGCAGGTTGCCGCCGGTATGCCCTGCCAGACGCGCGTGCTCGAGCGTGGGCAGCCTGGCGAGGAGCACCCGCCGTGCCTCGCCTTCGTTCCTCGCCAGCGCCAGTGCGCAGCGCAGCACGTCGCCGGGCGGCAGGACGCCCAGTTCGTCCTTGAGCTGGCCGGAGCTCCCGCCCGAGTCGAACATCGTGACGACGGCGTTCACGTGCAGCCAGGGGTTGCGCTTGAGGCCGCCGAGGAGGGCCGGAAGGCCCGTGCCGCCGCCAAAGCACCCCACGTTGATCGGTCTCAGCTGCATCGCGGATCATTCTACCGAACACCTCGGGCTTCACACGGCGCCGACGAACGGACGTCACGACCGCCACGCCCATCGCCGCTCGTCGTACACTACGCCCATGGATACCGAGCGCCGCGAGCGTCTCACGGGTGTCGTTCACGACCTTCAGCGGATCTTCGGCGATCGGCTCGATGCCGTCGTCGCCTACGGGCGCCGGACGCAGGACCCGGTACCGTCCTTCGCGCTCGTGCACACGATCACCATGGACGATCTGTCGGCCATGGCCGCCGCCGCGCCAGCCTGGCACGGCCGTGGCGCCGCGACCCCGCTCGTGCTGCCCCGCGCGGAGTTCGCGCGTGCGCTCGACGTCTTCCCCATCGAGTACGGCGAGATCATCGACACGCACGAGGCGTTGTACGGCCACGACCCGTTCAACGGCATTGCGGTCGATCCCCTCGATGTCAGACGGGCGGTCGAGGTGCAGGCCACGAGCCACCTGCTGCACCTCCGCGAGAATTTCGTCGAGCACGGCGGCCGCCCGGCCGCCGTCGACGCGCTCGTGCGCGAATCGGCGCCGGGGTTCGCCATGCTGCTCCGGCGCATGGCGAAGCTCGACGGCGCGCCGTCGGACACCGCGACGGCTCTCGGCAACTGGGCGTCCGCCCGGGCCGGACTCGATCCGCGCGTCGTCGGGGACCTGCTGGCGCTCGAGTTCGATGATGGCGCACCCGTCGAAGGGCGGCGCATCTTCCCCGATTATCTCGAGGCGATGCACCGGCTGATCACGGTGATCGACCAATGGCCGGGGAAGTGATGCCGCGCAGGCGGCGCGGAGGGATCGTGCGCCCTGCGGTCGGCGGGCTCATGGTCGCCGTGTCGCTCTGCACGGGCGCGGCGGCTCAGGGTCCGCCGCCGGTACTCACAGCACCGGTGAACGACTTTGCCGGTGTCATCGATCCGGAGTCGGCCCGGCAGCTCGACCAGCTCATCCGCCAGCTGCAGGCGGCAACCGGGGACGTGCTCGTGGTAGCGACGGTCAAGACCTATCGGCCGCATGCGGATCTGCCGTCCTACGCGATCGAGATGTTCGAGAACCGCGGCAAGGGGATCGGCCAGCGCTCCTCCGACGGCGGTGGGCTCATCGTCCTGGCGGTCGACGACCGCGCGGTACGCGTCGAAGTCGGCTACGGCCTCGAGGGCTTCGTCACGGACGGCTTTGCGGGCGAAGTCAGCCGCGACACGATGTTGCCATTCTTCCGCCGGGAAGAATACGGTCGAGGTCTGCTGGCCGGCGCAACGCGGATTGCCGAGCGCATTGCGCAGGGACGAGGCGTCACGTTGACGACGGCGCCGATCGAGCAGCCACCGACACCGCAGGGTTTCCGCATCAGCCCTGTCCTCGTGCTGCTCCTGCTCTTCCTGCTCATCAATATCATCAGCGCCTTGCGCTCGAACGCGAACCACGGCAGCGGTCGCTGGTCGAGCGGCGCGGGGCCGTTCGGTCCCGTCGGGCGCGGCGGCCGCTGGGGCAGCGGGTCCTCGGGCGGGTTCGGCGGGGGTTTCGGCGGCGGCTTCGGCGGAGGGTTTGGCGGCGGGCGGTCCGGTGGAGGTGGAGGCGGGGCGTCCTGGTAGATAATGTCGCTGGCCGGTGGGTCGTTCAAAGTTGACAGTTCAAAGCGACAAGACAGTTGCACAAAGGTGTGCGGTGTCGCACCTTGTAACTTTGAACTTTGAACTTTGCACTGGCGCGCGTCAGCAAATGGGAGACCTATGAAACGGTTGGCTCGCATGGCTCTGGTCACGGTGGCACTGGCAGCCGCAGGACTGTCCACCTCCGGGTGCTCGTACAACACGTTCGTCACCCAGGAAGAAACCATCAAGACACAGTGGGCGCAGGTCGAGAACCAGCTGCAGCGGCGCAACGACCTGATCCCGAATCTCGTCGCGACGGCCGAAGGATTTGCGGCGCAGGAACGCGACGTCTTCGGCGCGATTGCCGCATCTCGTGCCAAGCTCGCCGGTGCGCAGACGCCCGAGCAGACGATGGCGGCCGCCAACGAACAGAGCTCGGCCCTGGCCCGGCTCCTTGTCGTCGTCGAGAACTACCCCGACCTCAAGTCCAACCAGACCTTCGCCCGGGTGATGGACGAACTGGCCGGCACTGAGAACCGGATTGCGGTCGAGCGGATGCGATACAACGAGGCCGTTCAGGCGTTCAACACGCAGCGGCGGCGGTTCCCGTCGAACATCACCGCGGGCATCTTCGGCTTCCAGGAACACCCGCTCTTCCAGGCGCCCGAGGAAGCCAGGGCGGTCCCCAAGGTCGACTTCAGCCGGCCCGCCAAGCAGTAACCCTCCCAGGCCCCCCTCGACCCGTTGCCGGCCACCGGGGCTCGGGCAGGTGTACGGAGGCCTTCGTCAGCTCCGGGCGGTTCCAACCATCACAGGGCCCGCCCCATCCAATCCCATGACGGTGGACGACGTCGTCCTTGCTGCACGAGGTGATTCGGCCGCGTTCGAGCGGGTTTACCACGCCCATGTGCCGCGGGTGTACAGCCTTGCACGCCGCATGGCCGGTGCGGAAACTGCCGACGAGCTCACGCAGGATGTGTTCGTCAGGGCGTGGCAGAAGCTCGGGACCTTTCGGGGCGAGTCCTCGTTTGGCACGTGGCTGCACCGGCTGGCGGTCAACGTGATCGTGGAGCGCTTCCGGACCCTGGGCGTCGCCCGCAGCCGGTTCGTGGCCGACAGCGAGCCGGTGCTCGAGGTGACGACGGCGCCGGCCCGGTCACGGCCGGACCTCGGAATGGACCTGCAGGCGGCCATCGAGCGATTGCCGCCCGGCGCACGGCAGGTGTTCGTGCTGCACGACGTCGAGGGGTATCGACATGAGGAGATCGGGGACATGCTCGGCGTCTCGCCCGGGACGTCCAAGTCCCAGCTCCACCGGGCGCGACAGACACTGAGAGGCATGCTGCAGGCAACGCGATGAAGACCATCGAGACCAAGCGAGGACCTGCGGACGACGATCCGCTGGAGGCCCAGGACTGGTTGACCGGGGCCATTCGGGCGCTCCCTGATACACCACCCGAGCACGACCTGTGGCCGGGCATCGAGGCGCGGCTCACCGGCGCCGGCAGCCCTCGGCGGGCGTGGTCAGTCACCATGACGCTGCCGCAACTCGCCATGGCGGCCACGCTTATCGTCGCGGTATCGGCGGGCGTATCGTGGCTGGCGTTTGGTCCGGCCCGCGAGACCGGTCCGGCGACGCGACCGATCGTGGCCATCGCCGAGCCCGTGGATCGCCAACAACCGGATGTCGAGCGCGCCAACTTCGCCGACGCGCAGTACGACGCGGCAGTGGTGGACCTCGAGCGGATTCTCGCCGAGGAGCGCGACACGCTCGATCCGCGGACCGTCATGGTCATCGAGCGGAACCTGCAGGCCATCGACGACGCGATCCGGCAGGCGCGCGCGGCGCTCGACGCCGACCCCGCCAATCCGTACCTGAACTCGCATCTCGCCGACGCGCGCCGGCGGAAGCTCGATTTGCTTCGGCGGGCCGCGGTGTTGTCGTCGGGAGGCGACTAGCGCGGACTCTCGGGCCTTCGCGCAGGGCTCGCCCGGGCACGCGGCACCCTGGAAACGTGACACGGAGATTCTGACGAGACATGGCACAGCAGACACCAACCATTACGGCACGCCTCGCGGCGCAAGGCTCGATATCGCAGGCAGAGACCATGACGGCTGCGAGGATGCTCTGTGCGGGCGTGCTCGTCGCCGCGACGGCAGCCGGCGCAATGGCCGGACCGCAGGCGGCGAACGACGTCCAGCAGGCGCCGCCGATCCAGGCGCGGCCGGGCGGGCCCGAGTCGACCCCGCGAACCGACCAGGAGCGCGAGGTCACCAAAGGCACGCGGCTCCTGCTGACCAACAGCGCGGGCGAGGTCGTCGTGCAGTCGTGGGATCGCGACGTCGTGCGCGTGCAGGCCACGCATGGCCCGCGCGAGACCGTCAACATCGAGACCGCCGACCAGACGGTGCGTATCCGCTCGCGGGCGGAGCGGGGACCGTCCGGACTCGTGGACTACCGCATCACGGTGCCGCGATGGATGCCGGTCAACCTGTCCGGCACCTACCTCGACGCGACAATCGAGGGCACGAGCGCGGAGGTCACCGTGGAGACCGTGCACGGGAACGTGCGGGTCGTCGGCGGGTCTGGCGCCGTCTCCGTGCGATCGGTCGAGGGCCTGATCTCCGTGGACAAGGCCAGCGGGCGCGTCCAGGCCACCAGCGTGAACGAAGGCATCCGGCTGACGAACGTCACCGGTGACATGACGGCCGAGACGACCAACGGGGATATTCAGATCGACAACGCGCAGAGCTCGAGCCTCGAGGCCTCCACCGTGAACGGCGACATCACGTTCAACGGGACCGTGCGCGACGGCGGGGCCTACCGGTTGACGACGCACAGCGGCGACGTGCGTGTCGGGCTCGGCGGCGCCGCCAATGCCACGGTGTTCGTGCGGACATTCCAGGGCGACTTCTCGTCCGACTTCCCCATTGAACTGCCCGACGGCCAGAACAGCCGCAGCGGCAGCAAGCGCTTCAACTTCACGCTCGGCAACGGCAGCGCACGCATCGAGGTGCAGTCCTTCAACGGCGACATCCATCTGGCCAGGGGCACCGTGACGAGCGCCGAAGAGGAGCGCAACAACCGCCGGCGCGGACGCACTCCTCGTGTGGCCGAGCCGCCCAGGCCACCTGCACCACCCAGGCCGGCCCCGGCGCCCAACCCGCCCAGGCCGCCCGGCGAGTTCGATGCGTTCGCGGCGGAGTACTTCACGACGATCTTCAAGGCCGAGTTCGCCGACCAGCTCGAGGTCGAGATCGAGGCCGCCATCGAGCAAAGCCTCAGGGCCATCAGGAATCGCCGCTAGCCCGCGCTGGGAACCGAGGCGCAGTCCGCGGGGCAGCGGACGTGCGAGGGAGGCTCGTCGTACAATGCGCGGATGAGCATCGCCGAGACACTGCTTCCCGAATTCGATCACGAAATGGGCGTGACGCGCCGCCTCCTCGAGCGCCTGCCCGATGGTCAGTTCGCGTGGAAGCCGCACGACAAGAGCATGTCGCTCGGCCGGCTGGGCGAGCACGTGGCGGAGCTCCCGACGTGGGTGTCGATCGCCATCGAGCACGGAGAGTTCGACCTCGCCCGGGAGCGGCCCAGCGGCTATCAGGCGCCCGCCACCCGTGACGCGCTCGTGGCGTTCTTCGACGCCAACGTCGCCTCGGCCCGGGCGGCACTGGCGGGCCGCACCGACGCGGAACTCCTGGCGCCCTGGACGCTCAAGCAGGGCGAGACCGTGATCTTCACCATGCCGAAGGCCGCAGTGCTGCGGTCGTTCGTCCTCAACCACCACGTCCATCATCGCGGGCAGCTGAGCGTCTACCTGAGGCTCTGCGACGTGCCCGTGCCGTCGATGTACGGGCCCAGCGCAGACGAGGCCATGTGATGGCACGGCAACCCCTCCGGGTTGCCATCGCCCTGGTCCTCTTCGCCGTCGTTGCGACGCTCAACTCGGGCGGCTATCGCTACGGCGCATCGGACCAGGCGTTCTACATTCCGGCGATCCTCGATCAGCTGGATCCCTCGCTCTACCCGCGCGACTCCGCCCTCGTCGGCCCGCAGGCGCGCTACTTCTTCGTCGACGAGATCGTCGCAACTCTCGTCCGTACGACCGGGTGGTCGATCGAGGCGTGGTTTGCGGTCGGGTACCTGCTGACGGTCGCCGTCCTCGGCCTGGCGCTCGTCGCCCTCGGCCGGTCGATGTACCGATCGCCGCTCGCGACGTGGGCCCTGCTCGCGGCGCTCACCCTGCGCCACCGCATCAGCCGCACGGGCGTGAACACCCTCGAGGGGTACTTCCATCCACGCGTGCTGGTCTTCGCGGTCGGTATTGCCGCGATCGCGGCATACCTGCGCGGATATCCCCGGCTGGCCATCGCCGCCGTCCTCGTCGCGGGACTCCTCCATCCCACGACGGCCGCGTTCTTCCTGATCCTGCTGCTCGTCGCGATCTGGACGACGGAGCCAGCTGCGCGCCGTGTCGTCGGACTGGCCGCGCTGGCCGGCGTCGTCGCCGCGGCATGGCTGCTCCTTGCCGGTCCGATGAGCGGTCAACTGGCGCCGATGGACGGCGAGTGGCAGGCGCTCCTTGCATCGAAGGACTATCTCTTTCCCACCAGAGACTGGCGTGTCACCGACTGGCTGGCCAACCTCGGAACGGCAGCGCTTGCGATTGGCCTCCTCGCCTACCGCGTGGGTCGGGGCATTGGATCGTCGCGCGAGCGCGGCCTGATGGCCGGCGCGGCTGCGCTCCTCGCCGGCTTCCTGGTGACGCTGCCCCTGGTCGCCGCCGGATCGGCCCTCTTCGTTCAGTTGCAGACGTCGCGCGTGTTCTGGGTCCTCGATCTGCTCGCCACCGCGGCCCTCGTGGGCGCGCTCGTGGACGGCGAACGTCGGCCGGCAGGCACGCCGCCGGCACGGTGGCGGCAGGCGATTGCCGCGGTCCTCGTCGCCGTCGCGGTCGCGCGGGGCCTCTGGGTCACCTTCGTCGAGCACGGTTCGCGCGCCGCGATCGCGTGGACGCTCCCGAGCGACGACTGGGGCAACGTGATCGCCTGGGCCCGAACCGAGCCCGCCGGCGTGCACTTCCTCGCCGATCCCGGCCATGCCTGGAAACACGGCGCCCCGCTCCGCTACGCGGGCCGCGATGTCTTTCTCGAGGAGGTCAAGGACACGTCCATGGCCATCTACTCGCGGGAATCGGCGGAGCGCGTGATTCGAAGGCAGCAGGCGATCGGCGATTTCGAGACGCTCGACGAGGGCAGGGCCGCCGAGCTCGCGGCCACGTTCGGCGTGGACTACCTCGTCGTGGACCGCGACTTCGCGCTTCCGCTGGCTCACCGCGAGGGCCCGTTCCGCATCTACCGGCTGCGGCCGGCACCGGATGCGAGCACGGCACGCCAACAGGCTCGCGGCGTGCCGCCTGGCGCACGGCCTGCCCGTGAATCGCATACAATCCGCACCACACAGGGGGCACCATGAACGAACCGGTCTCGCGGCGGCACTTTGCCAGACTCTTTGCGCTGGGAGGTTCGGCGGCGCTCTTCGCGGACCCGCTCTGGGCCGAGCAGGCGGCGCGCGCAGCCACGCTGGCACCGGGCGGCGCCCCGGCCGGCGAACCCTTCTGGAGGAGCGTGCGCGAGCAGTTCGTCATGCCGCCCGACCTGGCGGTGATGAACGCGGCCAACCTCTGCCCGGCGTCACGGCCCGTGTTCGAGACGCTGTCGCGCGAGACGCGCAGTGTGGACATGGATCCGTCACCGAACAACCGCGCGCGTCTCTATCCCGAGAAGGAGGACACGCGCAAGGCGCTCGCCGCCTTCCTGCGCGTCTCGCCCGACGAGATCATCATCACGCGCAACACGAGCGAGTCCAACAACCTCGTCTCGAATGGCCTGGACCTCAAGGCCGGCGACGAGGTCGTCGTCCATGGCGACAACCATCCGAGCAACCTGAACGCCTGGCAGGCCAAGGCCAAGCGGTTCGGCTTCTCGGTCGTGACCGTCGAGCAGAAGAATCCCCATCCCGGCGCCGACTACTACATCGAGGCGTTCAGCCGCGCGATGACGCCGCGGACGAAGGTCCTCGCGTTCACGCACCTGACGAGCACGGTCGGCGACCTCATGCCGGCCCGAGAGCTCTGCCGCATCGCGCGCGAGCGTGGCGTGCTCACGCTCCTCGACGGCGCACAGAGCTTCGGGCTGCTCGACGTCGACCTGTCGGCCATCCAGCCGGACTTCTATTCGGGGAGCGCACACAAGTGGCCATGCGGCGCGCGGGAGTGCGGCGTGCTCTACGTCCGGCAGAGCGCGCAGGCCGGGCTCTGGCCCACCATCTACAGCGCCTATTCCGGGGCGGTCGGCTTCTCGCGCACGTTCGAAGGGTTCGGCCAGCGGGACGAGGCGACGATGATCGCGTTCCGCGAGGCGCTGGCGTTCCAGGAGAAGGTCGGCCGGGCGGCCATCGAAGCGCGCGCGCGCGCCCTCGCCTCGCAGCTCATGACGGGCCTCGCCGCGCTGCCCGGGGTTACCGTGTGGACCTCGCCTGAAGCCGATCGGCGTGCGGCGGTCGTGTCGTTCGTGCCGGGTACGCTCGACGCCGGCAGGCTCGCCACCGTGCTCTACGAGAAGGATCGGATTGCCATCACGACGCGTGGCGGGAAGGACCGTGCGGGCATCCGTGTGTCACCGCACTTCTACAACAGCCCGGCCGAAGTGGACCGGTTGCTTTCGGCCCTCGGCGGCTACCTGAAGACGGGAGTCTGATCGCGGAATCGAAAACACGAAGATCCGAAGACCTCGAATGACACGAAGACAATCCCAGTGTTCTTCGTGCTCTTCATGTGTCTTCGTACCTTCGTGGTTTCCCTTTCTCTACTTCTGCGATGGTTGCGTGGCCGACGAGGTCCGCACCGTCGGATACTTGATCCCCAGCTGCTCGAGGTAGGTCGAGTACTTCGACGGGTCGTAGTAGTACTTCCGCATCTCTTCCCGGTACTTCGCCAGGATGGTCGTGTTGAGCCAGGTCGGCGCGGGCGTGTCCTTCTTGATGAACGGGATGTACTTCATGTCCTTGGTCTGGACGTTGTTGAAGTAATCCCACGCCTGCTTGACGAGCGCCGGCTTCATCAGCAGATCCAGCACCGTCATGGCCTGGGCCTTCGCGCCGTACACCACGCCCTTGTGGGCAATCGGCGTCGCGCTCGCGATGGCGCTCGACCAGTTGTGGCCGGGCAGGCCCGGGATGTTCGACGGGTAGCGCAGCGTCACGGTCGGGAGGTTCCACGAGATGTCGCCGATGTCGTCGGAGCCGCCGCCCCGGTTGTCCTCCGCGCGGACGGGCTGGCCGAGGTCGTCGAGCCTGGTGGCAAGTCCAGGCTGTGTGGCATTGCCGAGCTCCTTCTGGAGCGAGCGGGCCAGGAGTTGATCCTCCTCGCTCCACGCCGGCAGCCCCACCTGCTGGATGTTGGCGTGCATCGTCTCGGCGACCGTCTTGTTGAAATGGCGCGGGTAGGCCGTGCCCAGGATGCGCGAGGTCCATTTGGTGTTGGTCATGAGGGCCGCGCCCTCGGCCATCTTGTCCCCGATCTCCCACAGCTCCTGGATGTGCGGCTGATCGATCTCGCGGAAGTAGAACCAGATGCTCGCGTTCCTCGGCACCACGTTGGGCTGGTCGCCGCCGTTGGTGATCACCGAGTGCGAGCGCTGGGAGAGCCGGAGGTGCTCACGCCGGTAGTTCCACCCGGCGCTCATGAGCTCCACGGCATCGAGCGCGGAGCGTCCGCGCCACGGCGCGCCGGCGCTGTGCGCCGTCTCGCCCTCGAACGTGTACTCCACCGAGACGAGGCCGTTGCCGCCGCCGTCGCCCCACGAGACGCCGAGGTTGTTGCCGACGTGCGTGAAGAGGCAGACATCGACGTCCTTGAACATCCCGTCGCGAATGAACCACGCCTTCGACGCCACGAGCTCCTCGGCGACGCCGGGCCAGAGCATCAGCGTGCCCGGCAGCTTCTCGCGCTCCATGAGATTCTTCACCGCGATGGCCGCGACGATGTTGAGCGGGACGCCGGTGTTGTGTCCCTCGCCGTGTCCCGGCGCGCCCTCGATGATCGGATCGTGATAGGCGACGCCCGGCTTCTGCGAGGCCTGTGGGATGCCGTCGATGTCGGACCCGAGGGCGATGACGGGCTTGCCCGATCCGTAGGTCGCCACCCACGCGGTGGGAATCCCCGACTGCCCGCGCTCGACCGTGAAGCCGTTCTTCTCGAGGATGGCAGTCAGGTACTTCGACGTCTCGACTTCCTGAAAGCCCAGCTCGCCGAAGCTGAAGACCGAATCGACCATCTCCTGCGCGAGCTTGGCCATGCCGTCGATCTGCCGGGCCGCATCCTGCTTGAGTGCCCCGAGCCTGGCGTCAACGGGGCTGGCCGCGGCCGGTTTGGCCGCCGGCGGCGCCTGGGCCACGACGGGTGCGGTCGAGAGCGCCAGCACCGCTGAAACCATCCACAAGTACTGCAAGCGTCGGGTCATGTCGTCTTCCTCCAGAACAAGTCGATCGCGCCTTCCGAAGGATAAGATTGTACCCATTCCCGAACTGACAAAACCCTCCGTGTCAATCGACGTGTACACGCCGCTCCCCCGCTGGGCGGGCGGCCACAGAATGACGGTGTATGCGTGGGCCCGGCCGCGTGCCCTTGCCGCCCTGCCGGCCGCCGAGGCCCGCTACTTCGACGTGGCGCCGGACGCGCGGGTCCTCGCCCACTGCCACTGGCAGCCCGACCGCCGCGCGCATGCCACGGTGCTGCTGCTTCACGGGCTCGAAGGCTCGAGCGAAGCGCACTACATGCGCGGGATGGCGGCCAAGGCCTGGGCGCGCGGGCTCAACGTCGTGCGGCTGAACCAGCGCAACTGCGGCGGCACGGAGCACCTGTCGCGCGGGCTCTATCATTCCGGCCTCACGGCCGACCCGCTGTTCGTCTTGCGCGAGTTGCTGGACGTCGACCGGTTGCCGCGTTTCGGCGTCGCCGGTTACTCGCTCGGCGGGAACCTCGCGCTCAAGCTGGCCGGCGAGCTGGGCCGCGACGGCATGCCCGAGCTGAAGGCCATCGCCGCGGTCTCGCCCGTCATGGAGCTCGACGCGTGCGTCCGCGCCATCGAGCGGCGCGAGAACAGACTCTACGAGTGGAACTTCTGCCGCAACCTGCAGGCGCGGATGCGGCGCAAGGACAAGGCATTTCCGGGCGCGTTCGACCTGACGGGATTGTGGAAGATCTGGTCCATACGCGCGTTCGACGAACGCTACACTGCGCCTCATCACGGCTTCGAGGGCGCCAGCGACTACTACCACCGCGCCAGCGCCATGCGCGTCGTCGATCGGCTGGCCCGGCCGGCTCTCATCCTGAGCGCCGACGACGACCCGTTCGTGCCCGCGGACATCTTCCGCGCGTCGGCGGTGGTGGATCATCCGCACATCACGACCGTGATCACGCCTGCCGGCGGTCACTGCGCTTTCGTCGCACCGCCGAACGGCGACGACGGCTACTTCGCCGAACGGACCGTGATCGATTTTCTGGCCGCCCGGCTGCAGCGTTGACGACCGGCTCCCGTGCTATCCTTCTGCCGCTCGTCACCAGCGTTCGTCACTCGAGTCCATCTGACCTGGCAGGTGCCCCATGTCTTCCCCGGGAGCTCGCGTCTGGCTGTTTGCGCTCCTCCTCGTGACGCCGGTTCTGCCCGCGGCCGTGGCCGGTCCCGAGGCACGGCAGGACCCGATACAGGGGTGCGCGCGCGTCTGGCTGTCGCACGCCGCAGACTACGAGGCCTTCCTCCGAACCGCCGACATCGTGTCGATGAAGGAAGTGCCCGTCGGGGTCACGCGGCCCAGCCGCGCCTTTCTGGCGACCGGAGGGCTGGCCGACGCCATGGCGTGGAAGCCCATCACCCCGGGCATCAGGAACGGATTCTGGGAGAGCTACAAATCGGAGATTGCCGCTTACGAGATGGACAAGCTCCTCGGGCTGCAGATGGTGCCACCCACGGTCGAACGACAGGTCCGCGGCGACACTGGCGCCGCCGTGCTCTGGGCCACGCCCACGCACAGCTTCAAGGAAATGGGCGGGGTGCCGGGCCAGCGAGGCGTGGCGGTGCCCCCGGCCGCGGCCAGGGCCGCCTGGAACCGTCAGATCGTGCGCGCGAAGATGTTCGACAACCTGATTGCGAACAAGGACCCCAACCTGGGCAACTGGCTGGTCGACGACGACTGGCACCTGATCCTGATCGACCACTCCCGCTCGTTCACGACGATGAAGACGATGGTCCACAAGATGGACAACATCGACCGGGAACTGTGGGACCGGTTCCTTGCGCTCGACGAAGCCGCGCTGGGTGCGTCCGTGGGCAAGTGGCTCGGCCGCAGCGAGATTCGCGCCGTGCTGGATCGGCGGGACCGCATGCGAAAGGACATCGACACGCTCGTCGCGGCACGCGGCGAGGGGGTCTTTCTGCAGCAGAAGTAAGAAGTGAGAAGTCAGAAGTGAGAAGCGAATCCTACGGTAGTGTGGCCGCGTACGTCGGCGGCTTCCGCGCCATGGTGGCCTGCTCGAACGCATAGCCCATCGCCAGGAGCTGCGGCTCGCTGAATGCCCGGCCCATGAATGTCAGTCCCAGCGGTAATCCGTGGCTCTCGCCTGACGGCACGGTCAGGCTCGGCGTTCCCGCGACGGCCGCCATGCCGTACCCGGCGCCGACGAAGTGGTCCCCCAGCACGTGATCGGTCGGCCAGGCCGGCGACGTGCTCGGCGCGATGAGCGCATCCAGGCGGTTGGCGTCGAGTGCGGCCAGCAGTCCTTCGGCTCCGGCGAGCCGCCGTGCATCGGCGCGCGCCCTCTGATAGGTCTCGTCGGTCAGCGGTCCTTTGGCCTGCGCCTGCAGAAACAACTCCTGCCCGAAGAACGGCATCACGCGATCGGCGTTCGCCGTGTTGAAGGCGATCAGGCTCTCGAGCGTCGGATAAGGCGCGGCACTGCGCGCCAGGTACGTGTTCAGGCCGTCCTTGAACTCGTACAGCAAGACGATGAGCTCGGGATCGTTCCAGCGGTTGTAGGTGGCAATCGTCACGTCGATCACCTCCGCGCCCGCCGCCTTCAGCGTGGCGACCGCCTTCTCGGTCGCTGCGTCCACGTCGGGGTGATAGCCCATCGACTGGCGGACGAGGCCGATGCGCGTGCCCGCGAGCGCGCCGCGGTCGAGCGTGACGGTGTAGTCGTCTGGAAGCCGGCCCCTGGCTTCTGCGCCGGCAGGGTCGGCGGGATCGATGCCCCGCGCCGACACCCCGCCGTAGAACGGCCGCGGCGGCTGCCGGACCCGGTCGACGGCGTCGGCGGGGACGACCGTG
>CAZJBN010000065.1:0-9069 GCA_964543955.1 uncultured Bifidobacteriaceae bacterium | reverse complement strand
GGTCGGCGGGATCGACGGCCGCCAGCCCGCTGAGGAGCAGCGCGACATCGGTCACCGACCGCCCCATCGGACCCGCCGTGTCCTGCGAGATGGAGATGGGAATCACGCCGCTCCGGCTCACGAGTCCGACGGTCGGCTTGAGGCCCACCAGTCCGCTCACCGACGCCGGGCAGATGATGCTGCCATCGGTCTCGGTACCGACGCCAATGGCCGCGAGACTGGCTGCGATCGCCGTGCCCGTGCCGGAGCTCGATCCGCACGGGTTGCGGTCCAGCACATAGGCGTTTCGCGTCTGCCCGCCCCGCGAGCTCCAGCCCGACGTGGAGCGCGTGGAACGGAAGTTCGCCCACTCGCTGAGGTTGGTCTTGCCGAGAATCACCGCGCCGGCGTCGCGCAGCCGCGAGACGAGAAACGCGTCGGCAGCCGGCCGATGGTCGGCGAGCGCCAGCGACCCGGCGGAGTTGACCAGGCCGGCCACGTCGATGTTGTCCTTGAGCAGGATGGGCAGACCGTGGAGCGGGCCGCGCACGCGGCCGGCCCTCCGCTCGCCGTCGCGTTCGTCGGCCGTCGCTCCTGCCTCGGGATTGATCTCGATGACCGACTGCAGCGTGGGCCCGGTTTTGTCGATGGCCGCGATGCGCGCGAGGTAGGCATCCGTCAGCGCCCGCGACGTCAACGACCCGTTCGCCATCCGGCGGCGAGCCTCGTCGGCGCTCAACTCGACGACGTCGAGCGACGCCAGATCGGCGGCACTCGGCGTGGACCCTGGCGCCGGTGACTGTGACGCCGGGCGGCAGCCGGCGATGAGGAGAGCCAGCGCAGTCGCGCACGTCAGGTGCCGCGTGATGCTCATCAGGCTTCGCCCTTCATCCCGCGTGCCGCATCGCCGACAGTGGCGAGCCGCTGGAGCATCTGCTGCCCGAAGGCCGCGCCCTTGCCGGCGTCCTCATGCTTGAAGTACACGAACACGTCGCTCGAGCGTGCCGAAAGCTCCTGCGCCACTGCCGTCCACCGGTCGATGTCGGCCTCTCCGTACCCTTCGTCACGCAGGCGGAGGTAGGCATGAGCCGCCGTCGCGACGATCGGCGTGTCGCGCGTCTCGCTGTCGGCAATGCACAGCGCCGCATCACGCGTCTTCAAACAGTCGTACACATCGTCGGAGAGCCAGGAATCGTGGCGGAATTCGAAGGCGGCCTGCGCGCGTGGCGGCAGAAGTGTGAGGAACTCGGAGAGCAGCGGCACGTCCTTCTTGAAATTGGGCGGCAGCTGGAAGAGGAGCGCGCCGCGACGCGCCCCGAGCTCGCCGGCCGCAGTGAGAAAGGCCGACAGCGGATCGGCAACCTCCGCTGGACGGAGGCGTTTGTCGTGCGTGATCCGCTTTGGCGCCTTCAGCGTGAACCTGAACGCGTCGGGAACTTGCGACGCCCACCCCGCAACAATCTTCGGGGTGGGCATGCGGTAGAAGGTGTAGTTGATCTCGACGGTCGGAAACCGTTCGCCGTAGTAGCCAAGCATCCTGGCCGCGGGGAGATCCTGGGGGTAGAAGCTCCCCTTCCACTCCGGGTAGTTGTAGCCGGAAGTGCCGACAAGAACCATAGGCAGTTCAAAGTTCAGAGTTCAAAGTTCACAGTTCGAAGTTCAGGGAACCGCCGAACCTCCGGCTCACCACCGTGGCTCGCGCCGGCCTCCGCCGCCGCCGGACCCGCCGCCGTAGCCTCCACGGCCACCGCCGCCACCGCCGAACCCGCCCGACTCCTTGGGACGCGCCTCGTTGACGACGAGTGCCCGTCCGTCGAGCTCGTACTGGTGGAACTCCTCGATCGCCTTCTGCGCGTCCTCGTCGTTGACCATCTCGACGAAGGCGAAGCCGCGGGCGCGCCCCGTGGCCTGATCGCGCATCACGCGCACGTTGTCGACGGCGCCGGCCTGGCTGAACAGCGCGTTCAGATCCTCGTCAGTCGTCTTGTACGGAAGGTTGCCAACATACAGTCTGCGGCCCATGGAGCGCTCTGCCTCAATCGCGCGCGTGTCAGCGGATGCGGTGACCGCGCGCGTGGTCCCCGACACCATGAAAGCGCTCGCACCAGGGCCGTTCGACCGGAACTCACACCGACCTGCCTGAACCTGCGCTTTCGAATCGCTCGCGGAGTATAGCAGGTGCCGCCGCGTGGCTGGCAAGCGGGCCGGAGCCTCCTGGGCCGCGCCGCGTGGGGTACAGTCGGAGTGATGAAAACGTGTGCAGGCCTCCTCGTCCTCGCCCTGCTGGCCGTGGCCGCCTGCCGGCCGGCCGACGAGACCCGGGAGTACGAGCTCTCGGGGCAGATCCTGGTCGTACGCCCGGAGACACGCGAGGTGTTGATCCGGCACGGGGACATCCAGGGTTTCATGCCCGGCATGACCATGCCGTTCACGGTGAAGGACCCGACGCTTCTCGACGGGCGGACACCGGGCGACCTGGTCACGGCTACGCTGGTCGTGGGAAGCGAGACGGCCTGGCTCCGCACGCTCAACGCCACGGGCCACGCGCCGCTGCCGGACGATGCGCCTTCCAAGCTGCCGGCGGCAACGGGTGTGCGCGTGCTCGAGCCCGGTGACGAGGTACCAGACACGCCGCTCGCCTCGCCCGAAGGACCTCTGTCGCTCCGGGCGGCGCGGGGCACGGCCACGGCGGTGACGTTCGTCTACACGCGCTGCCCGCTCCCGGACTACTGTCCCCTGATGGATCGCCGGTTTGCCGAGGTGCAGCGAATCACGTCCGGCGACACGGTCTTGCACCGCCGAATCCGGCTCGTGTCGGTCAGCTTCGATCCCGCGCACGACACGCCCGCGCGGCTGCGCGAACATGCCGCCGCGCTCCGCGCGGATCCGGCCGTGTGGCGATTCGCAACCATTGCCGACCCCGCGGCCATCGACAGGTTTGCCGCGGCCTTCGGCGTCAACGTGATCCGCGAAGAGGACGGGTCGATCACGCACAACCTCCGGACGACCGTCATCGATCCGGATGGCCGTGTCGTGAGCGTGCGCGATGGAAACGAGTGGACCGCTGACGAGATCGTGAGCGATCTCCAGAAGGCGCTGGGCCGGTAGCTAGCCTCGGGTCCTCTCCGAGCCCGCGAATTCCACCGGCAGGGGCATCCATGTCTCGCGACCATCGTAGTCGACCGGCTTCCGCCCGTTGTGAACCGCGCGATACGCGCGATAGCGCTTCTTCAGCTCGCGATAGCGCGCGTCGGAGGTCGGCAGCTTCACGTGCGGCCAGTCGATGAGCGCCTGCTCCACTTTCCACACGTTCCTGAGCGACCAGCGCCAGTCGTATGTGCCCATCGCCTCCGCGAGATGGCAGACGCCGTAGCCGAGCACGCGGCCCGTGTCGTCCACGTACGGTTCGACATAGCTCCGGGCGAGCGCTCGCGGCGTCGCGAAGACGGCCTTCCTGCCGTGCAGTCCCGGATCACGCGAGCGGGCGACCGATCCCCATCGCCCGCGCGCGCGGTAGACGAAGATGACGTGGTCCAGGTTGTCCTGCGACTCGAAGCTCAGGACGAGCGGCGGGTAGCCGTGCTGCTCGAGCACGACAGCCGCGAAGAGCGCCGCCTCCAGGCAATGCGCCTGACCGTGGCCGACCACTCCGCGGAAGCTGCGGAGCGTCTCGCCGCCGCGCTCGGTGTTGTACGGCAACGCGTTCAGCCACGCCTGCACGAGAGCAGGCCGGCGCAGGCGGGCGATGAGCCGCCGCTCACGCAGGGTGAGCCCGGGCGGGAGGCCGGCTGCGGACACCAGGCGGCTCAGTCCAGGTCGAAACCGCGCAGCGGCTTCGAGATGGGTTCCTTCTTCGCCTCCCGGAGGGCCTCTTCGAACCGTCTCGACAGCGCGTCGCCCTTGTTCTTCTCCGATTGCACGGACTGCTCGAACAGCGCCTCGCGCTTCGCCGCCTGCTCGGCCAGAATGCGGTGGGCATCGGTCAGTTCGGGCTTCTGGCCGCTCGGCGGCGCCTCGTGCGAAACGATCCGGCCGAGATTCACGTCCACGACCAGGGTCGCGCCGCAGCACGGACACGTCAGTTCACGTTCGCCTTCGAGCTTCGCCATTTGCCGTTCCCCCCGCCTTCCCTCAGACTAGTGAGAACGACCCGATGGCGCAAGAAGAGTCCAGGCGAACCGCAACCGTCCGCATTGCCACCTACAACATCCACCGGGGACGCGGCCTCGACGGACGGACACGCCTGCAGCGGATCGCCGCGGTCCTCGCCACCGTCGATGCCGACATCGTGGCCCTGCAGGAAGTCATTGGCGCCAGCCCGCTCAAGCCGGGCCAGGCGGCCGAGCTCGGCGCGGCTCTCGGCATGGGCTGGGTCATGGCGCCCACGCGGCATCTGCGCACAGCCCTCTTCGGGAACGTCGTCCTCAGCCGGTTCCCGGTCAAGCATCACGTGCAGCACGACCTCACGTGGAAGACGTGCGAGCCGCGCAACGTGCAGCGCGTCGACCTCGAACTGGGCGTGCACGTCCTGCACCTCTACAACGTCCACCTGGGGACGGCGCTTCTCGAACGCCGGCACCAGGCCTCGCGCCTGGCGGCGCTCGTGCACGACAGGCGCGTCACGGGACCGAAGATCGTGCTGGGCGACTTCAACGAGTGGGCGCGTGGGCTGGCGACCGACATTCTCGCCGAGCGCCTCGACAGCGTCGACCTCCGCCAGCACCTTCGGCGGCGCGGCACCTACCCGGGCTTCTTCCCCATCCTGCACCTCGATCACATCTACTTCGAGGGCCGGGTCGAGGTGCTTCGCGTCGCCATGCCGCGCGACCGGCTGACGCTGATGGCCTCCGATCACCTGCCGCTCGTCGCGGATCTCCGGATCGGCTTCTGAGAAAAGGGGTCAGGCGTCTTTTTTGGGTGCCGCTCGCTTCGGCGGCACCCAAAAAAGACGCCTGACCCCTTTTCTCTGTGCTTGACGCGCGCGATATTGATAAGATATCACTACGTAATCACCCAGGAGGGCCCTCTCATGATTCGCGAACGCGACACCCACGGTCTTCCCGGCCTGCCGATCCTGGCCGGCCTCCTCGCCATGCTCGGCATGTGTGTCTGGCTCCTGATCCGCGGCATCCAGGCGGACGCGCCAGTCATCGTCATCGCCAGCGTGATCGCGATGGTCGTGACCGTGGTGCTCATCCATGGGCTCTTCAAGGTGAACCCCAACGAGGCCCGGGTGCTGCAGCTCTTTGGACGCTACGTCGGCACCGCCAAGATTCAGGGCCTCAGGTGGACGAACCCGTTCATGAGCAAACGGTCGGTGTCGCTCCGCATTCGCAACTTCGAGAGCTCGCGGCTCAAGGTGAACGACCTCGAGGGCAATCCCATCGAGATTGCGGCAGTCGTGGTGTGGAAAGTGGTCGAGACGGCCGAGGCCGTCTTCGAGGTGGACGACTTCGAGAACTACGTGCACGTCCAGAGCGAAGCGGCGCTTCGGAACCTCGCGACCAGCTATCCGTACGACACGCATGTCGACGACCAGATGTCGCTGCGCGGCAGCACCAGCGCAATCGCCGATCACCTGAAGAAGGAGATCCAGGAACGGCTGCTCAAAGCCGGCGTGGAGGTCATCGAGGCGCGCATCAGTCACCTCGCCTATGCGCCGGAGATTGCCGCCGCCATGCTGCAGCGCCAGCAGGCCGGGGCCATCATCGCGGCGCGGCAGCGCATTGTCGAAGGCGCCGTAGGGATGGTCGAGATGGCGCTGACGCAGCTCTCGGCGAAGGCGATCATCAGCCTGGACGAGGAGCGGAAGGCCGCCATGGTAACCAACCTGCTGGTCGTGCTGTGCGGCGATCGGAACGCGCAACCCGTCATCAACACCGGGACGATCTACCAGTGACCACGACCTCCGAGGGGCGGCGTTCGCGCGCCAGCGGGTGACCCCGTGGCCGACCGCAAGCCCTTTCTCCTCCGGGTCGATCCCAGGCTGCTCGACGCCGTGCAGCGGTGGGCGAACGACGACCTGCGCAGCATGAACGCGCAGATCGAGTTCCTCCTCCGCCGGGCCCTTCAGCAGGCAGGCCGGGCGCCGCGCGACCCCGACGACGCCTGAGCCGCCCGGGCGGCGGATTCGGCCGGTCGCCGCGCCCGATCCTCCGGCCGCCTCACCCCTCCGAACGTGACAGCGGCCCGCTCGTCTGTACACGTATTGATAGGAAGGACATGGGACGATGCATCCGGGACGGTCTCTTGATTTTCGCCTTTCCTTCGCATAGAGTCGCTGATCCTGAGGATGCCCGTGAACGAGACGAGTGACGATCTGTCGGCCCTGCGCATCGAGCGGGAGCCGCTCCAGACGAACCACCGTCGATGGACCGGCTGGCTGATCGTGGCGATCCCGCTCGCTGCCGCAGGGCTTGGCGCGTGGTACTGGACCCATCGCGAGCGTCCGATCGAGGTCGAGGTCGCCACCGTCACCGAGCGCGCCGCAGGGACGCAGGCCTCGGTGCTCAACGCGTCGGGCTACGTCACCGCGCGGCGGAGTGCGACCGTCTCCTCGAAGGTCACCGGCAAGCTGATCGAGGTCAACGTGGACGAGGGCGTCGCCGTCCGCGAGGGCGACGTGCTGGCCCGCCTGGACGACTCCACGCTGCGCGCCGCGCTCGGCCTGGCGAAGGCCCAGCTCGAGGCGGCGCGGCAGGCAGTCCCCGAGATCGAGGTGCGGCTCGAAGAGGCCGAGCTCCTGTTGAAGCGGCGCACGCAGCTGGACCGCGATGGCCTCGTCACGGCGTCGGAGCTCGACCAGGCCCGTGCGGAGGTCAATTCCCTGATAGCGCGGGCGGCGTCGACACGGGAACAAATCAGGGTGGCGGAGAGCCAGGTCGCCGTCCAGCAGACGGCGCTCGACGACATGGTCATCCGGGCGCCGTTCACAGGCATGGTGATCTCGAAGGACGCGCAGCCGGGGGAGATGGTCTCGCCGGTCTCGGCCGGCGGCGGCTTCACGCGCACGGGCATCTGCACGATCGTGGACATGCGATCCCTCGAGATCGAAGTGGACGTGAACGAGAGCTACATCAACCGCGTCACGCCCGATCAGCCGGTCACCGCACTTCTCGATGCCTATCCCGATTGGCCGATCCCTGCCCGGGTGATCACCATGGTGCCGACGGCGGACCGCCAGAAGGCCACGGTCCTGGTGCGCATTGCGTTTGTCCCTTCGACAGGCTCAGGGTCGCTCGACCCGCGCATCCTGCCGGACATGGGCGTCAAGGTGACGTTCCTGCGCGAGGCGTCCGACGACGCGACGACAGCGGCGCGGCCGGCGGTCCTCGTGCCGAAGGCCGCGGTCCGTGCCGGGAACGGCACGAGCTATGTTTTCGTGGTGCAGCAGGACACGGTCGAGCGCCGGGCCATCCAGACCGGGGGAACCGATGGCGATCGGCTCGAGGTCATCGCGGGGCTGAACGGCGCCGAACGAATCGTGGTGTCGCCGCCGGCAGAACTGGTCGACGGCTCGACGATCGTCATCAGGTAGGAGGGCATGCGCGCATGGAGTCACTCGTCCGGATCAGCGGCGTCCACAAGTACTTCACCCGCGGAAGCGAGCGGATTGACGTGCTCGAGGGGGTCAACCTCGACATCCCCAAGGGCGACTTTCTCGCGCTGATGGGACCGTCCGGCTCGGGCAAGACCACGCTGCTCAACCTGATGGGCGGCCTCGACCAGCCGTCGGCCGGCTCGGTGGCGATTGCAGGCACCAACATCGCCCAGCTGTCCGGCAGCCAGCTCTCGCGGTGGCGTGCCCACCACATCGGGTTCGTCTTTCAGCTCTACAACCTGCTGCCCGTCCTGACGGCCGAGCGCAACGTGGAGCTGCCGCTGCTGCTGACCAGGCTCTCGCGCGCGGAACGCCAGAAGCGCGTGGCCATTGCGCTCAAGGTCGTGGGGCTGGCCGATCGCGCCAGGCACTATCCGCGACAGCTCTCCGGCGGCCAGGAGCAGCGCGTCGGCATTGCCCGCGCCATCGTCACGGACCCGACGCTGTTGCTCTGCGACGAGCCCACGGGCGATCTGGATCGCAAGGCGGGCGACGAGATTCTCGATCTGCTGCACCGGCTCAACGCCGAGCACGGCAAGACGATCGTCATGGTGACGCACGATCCGCGCGCCGCCGATCGGGCGCGGCGCACGCTGCACCTCGAGAAGGGCGTGCTCCTCGAAGCCGAGGCGGTGCCGGCGTGAAGTTCCTGCCCCTGCTCTGGAGCAGCCTCTGGCGCAAGAAGACGCGGACCATCTTCACGCTGCTGTCGATCTTCGTCGCCTTCGTGCTCTTCGGCCTGCTCATGGCCATCCGCACGGCGTTCACGTTCGGCGTGGACATCGCGGGGCTGGATCGCCTCGTGCTCATCCACAAGGTGAGCCTCATCATGCCGCTGCCGGTGTCCTATCTCGATCGGCTCGAGACGACCGAGGGCGTCGAGCTCGCGACGCACAACACGTGGTTCGGCGGCGTCTACCAGGACCCCTCCAACTTCTTCGCGCAGATCGTGGTGGAGCCGGAGCCCTTCATGCAGATCTATCCGGAGTACCGCCTGCCCCCGGATCAGATGGCGGCGTGGCTGGCCGACCGTCAGGGCGCCGTCGTCGGCGTGGACCTCGCCAACCGGTTCGGGTGGAAGATCGGCGACCGCGTGCCGATCCAGGGCACGATCTGGCAGCCGAAGCAGGGCCCCGTCTGGGAGTTCAACATCGTCGGGCTCTACGACGGCGACCCCGGCGTCGACAAGACGCAGTTCTTCTTCCGCTACGACTACCTGGACGAGAACCGCCTCCGCGGCGAGGGGCAGGTCGGCTGGTACATCGTCAAGATCGCCGATCCCGGGCAGGCGCAGCAGATGGGCGCGCGCTTCGACGAGATGTTCGCCAACTCGTCGGCCGAGACCAAGACCACGACCGAGAAGGGGTTCGTCGAAGGGTTCGCCAAGCAGGTCGGCGACATCGGCGCCATCATGGTGGCCATCCTGGCCGCGGTGCTCTTCACGATGCTGCTCGTCGCCGCCAACACCATGGCGCAGTCGGTGCGCGAGC
>CAZJBN010000064.1:0-26569 GCA_964543955.1 uncultured Bifidobacteriaceae bacterium | reverse complement strand
CGGCCAGCGTCTCGGTCGGATCGTTGATCGGCGTGGACGTGCCGTGCGCGTTGATGTAGTCGACGACTTCCGGTCCGACCCCCGCCGACTCGAGCGCCGCCTGCATCGCCCGAACCGCCCCGTCGCCGTCCTCGGACTGGGCCGTGATGTGATACGCGTCGCCCGACATGCCGTAGCCGACCATCTCGGCATAGATGGGTGCGCCGCGGCGGCGGGCCATCTCCAGTTCCTCGAGGATGACCACGCCCGCGCCTTCGCCGAGGACGAAGCCATCCCGGCCGACGTCGAACGGCCGGCTGGCCCTCTCCGGCTCGTCGTTCCTGGTGGACAGCGCGCGCATCGCGCCGAATCCGCCGACGCCCATGGCGCAGACCGCGGCCTCCGAGCCGCCGGCGATCATCGCGTCGGCCGCACCGCGCCTGATGATCTCGTAGGCGTCTCCGATGGCATGTGCGGAGGCCGTGCAGGCGGTGCACGTCGCGAGGTTCGGCCCCTTGGCGCCGAAGCGGATGGAGACCTGGCCCGATGCGAGGTTGATGATGGCCGAGGGAATGAAGAACGGGGAAATCTTGCGGGGCCCGCCCTCGAGAAAGGCGCGGTGCTCCCGTTCGATGGTCGTGAACCCGCCGATGCCGGAGGCGATGAACACGCCGACGCGCGCCGCGATATCGGGCGTGACGTCGAGCCGCGAATCGTCCATGGCGAACTGCGAAGCCGCAATGGCGTACTGGATGAAGACGTCCATCTTCTTGACGTCCTTCCTGTCCACGAACGCCAGCGGGTCGAAGCCCTTCACCTCCGCTGCGAACCGCGTGGCAAACGCGGACGCGTCGAACTTCGTGATGGGCCCCGCCCCGCTCCGGCCCGCCAAGAGGCCTTTCCAGCTGGCTTCGGTGCCGATGCCCAGTGAGGACACCAACCCGATGCCGGTGATTACAACTCGCCTGCTCAAATTGCCTCCGCCGTCAATGGGCGCGCCGCGGCGCGACTCACTTCTTCTTGGAGTGCGCCTCGATGTACTGGATGGCCTCCTTGACGCGCGTGATCTTCTCCGCCTCCTCGTCAGGGATTTCGATGCCGAACTCCTCCTCGAACGCCATCACGAGCTCGACGGTGTCGAGCGAGTCGGCGCCAAGGTCGTCGACGAACGAAGCATCCGGCGTGACCTCTTCCTCGTCCACACCCAGCTGCTCCACGATGATGCTCTTCACCTTGTCGGCAACGGCCACAGTCTTCCTCCCTTGACGCCGTCCGATATGGACGGCCTGCTCACATGTACATCCCGCCGTTGACGGCGAGAACCTGTCCTGTAATATACGACGCCTCGTCTGACGCCAGAAAGGCAACCGCGGCGGCGATCTCCTCCGGCGTGCCCATCCGCCCGAGCGGAATGATCGCGGACCAGTCGGCTGCGGCCTTCCCCGCAATCGCGCTCGTCATGTCGGTCTCGACGAAGCCCGGCGCCACGACGTTCACCGTGATCCGGCGCGAGGCCACCTCGCGTGCGAGCGCCTTGCAGAACCCGATCAGCCCCGCCTTGGACGCCGCGTAGTTGGCCTGCCCTGCATTGCCCATCTGTCCGACGACGGAGCCGATTGCGATGATGCGGCCCGAGCGCTGGCGGATCATCGGCTTGAGGACGGCCTGGCACAGCGAGAAGGACGCGGTGAGATTGGTGGCCAGCACGTCGTCCCAGTCGGCGCGCTTCATGCGCAGCATCAGCTGATCCCGCGCGATGCCGGCATTGCTCACGAGGACATCGATCCGGCCATGACGGTCGAGCGCGCCAGCGACGAGCGCGTCCACCGCGGCCGCATCGGTGACATCCACGCTGGCCGCTTCGGCGCGTCCGCCAGCGGCCGTAATCGCGTCGACAGTTGCGGCCGCGTTCTCGCCGCGCGCCGCACACACGACGGTGGCCCCGGTCGCGGCCAGACGCACCGCGATGGCCCGGCCGATGCCGCGCGAGGCGCCAGTGACGATCGCGATCTTGGCGTTGTCGGCGTTGTTCATGAAGTCTGGGATTCCGGCGGGCGTCAGGCCCGGGCCAGCGCCGCCTCGATGGCGGCCACGTCGCCAGGAGCCTGGAGGTTGAGGACTGTGGCGTCTGGTGCGGTCTTCCTGACCAGGCCCGCAAGCACGGTTCCAGGGCCCACCTCAACATACGTGGTGACGCCCTCGGACGCAAGACGCCTGACCGTGTCTTCCCAGCGAACGGGCGCGGCTACCTGGGCAATCAACGCCTCGACCGCCTCGGCCGAGGTGCGCTTCGGACTCGCGTCCACGTTGGCGATGACCGGCACGCGCGGGTCTGCCGCCGCGACCGCGCGAAGCTCAGGTGCGAGGCGATCCCGGGCAGGGCGCATCAGCGCGCAGTGAAACGGCGCGCTGACCTTGAGCGGGATCACACGTCTGGCGCCGCGCGCCTTCGCGCGCTCGCCCGCCCGCGCGACGGCCGCCACCGATCCGGCAATGACGACCTGGCCGGCCGCATTGAGGTTGGCCGCACTGACCACATCGCCCTCGGCCGCCTCGCGGCACGCCTCGGTCACACCCGCCTCGTCGAGCCCGAGGATCGCGGCCATGGCGCCCTCGCCCACCGGCACGGCCTCCTGCATGTAGCGACCGCGATGGCGGACCAGTCGGACGGCATCGCCAAACGCCAGCGTGCCGGCCGCGACGTGTGCGGAGTACTCGCCCAGGCTGTGGCCGGCGACGAAGGCGGCGCCGTAGCCGAGGCTGTCGAGCAGCCGCCACGCGGCCACGCTGACGGTGAGAATGGCCGGCTGCGCGTTCTCGGTCAGGGTCAGCTGGTCGAGCGGGCCGTCGAAGATGATGGTGCTCAGGCGTGTGTCGAGCGCGGCGTCAGCCTCGGCGAAGGTCTCGCGGCAGATGGCGTAGGCGTCGGCGAGCGCACGCCCCATGCCGACGTCCTGCGAACCCTGCCCGGGGAAGATGAACGCAATCACGATGCTCCTGTCCGTTCGAGCGAAGCCAGGTCCCGCGCCACGCGGCCCAGCCCGCCGTCACCGGCAAACCGCGCCGCCTGCGCCACCGCGTTCCGGATGGCCTTGGCCGACGAGCGCCCGTGCCCCACGATCACGATGCCGGCCGTGCCCAGCAGCGGCGCCCCGCCGTACTCGGAGTAGTCGACGCGCTTCCGGAACCGCCGGAAGGCGCGCTGCGACAGCAGGTAGCCCATCTGGCTGGAGAACGTGCTCTGCAGTTCCTCGCGCAGCAGGTTCTCCACCATCTCGACCACGCCTTCGCTCAGCTTGAGCGCGACGTTCCCGGTGAAGCCGTCACAGACCACAACGTCGGCCTCGCCCCCGAAGATCCCGCGCGCCTCGATATTGCCGACAAACGCCAATGACGACCCCTTGAGCAGCCGATGGGCATCGCGAATGAGCTCGGTGCCCTTGCTCGCTTCCTCGCCGATCGACAGGAGCCCCACGCGGGGCCGCTCGATGCCCATCGCCACGCGCACATACGCGGCACCGAGTACGCCGAACTGCAGGAGGTGCTGCGGCCGGCACTCGACCGTGGCCCCCGCGTCGAGCAGCACCGCCGATCCCCTCGTGGTCGGTACGCTCGGGGCCAGCGCCGGCCGATCCACACCGGGCAGCATGCCGAACACGGCATGGGCCGCCACGACGGCGGCCCCGGTATGACCGACGGTGACGAGCGCCGCGGCATGACCGTCCCGGACCCGCGCGGCCGCCACCATCACCGACGACCGCGGCTTCCGCCGAAGGGCCAGAGCCGCCGATTCATCCATACCGACCACATCGGGCGCATCGATGACCGACAGGTCGAGCTGGGAGGCGTCGGGATGCCGAACGAGCTCCGCGCGAATGGCCTCCTCGCGTCCGACCAGATCGATACCGAGCCCCAGGTAGCGCGCCGCCGCAAGGGCGCCGTCCACCGGACGCGCCGGCGCGTGATCGCCGCCCATGGCGTCGACCGCAATGCGCATGGCGGATGTCAGGGGTTCGCCCCGTGCACTGAAGGGCTAGTCTTCGTCGACGGGGCGCACCTGTCGCGCGCGGTAATGCCCACAGTACGCGCACACGCGGTGGGCCGCTTTGGGTTCACCGCACTGCGGACAACGGCCGGCAGTGGCGGGCGTGAGGGCATCGTGCGTCCGGCGCTTGCGGCCGCGGGTCTTGGAATGGCGACGTTTCGGATTAGGCATCGTCGTGCTTTCGATCGGGAATCAACGCTTTCAGGCCGGCGAGCCGCGGATCGTCCCACCGCGCGCTGCACTGGCACGTCTCGAGATTGCGGTTCACACCGCACTGCGGGCACAGGCCCTGGCAGTCCGGCCGGCAGAGCGGCTTCATCGGCAACGCGAGGTAGAACTGCTCGCGCAGCAGATCGGCCAGGTCGATGGCCTCGTCCCGATAGAACGAGACGGAGACATCATCGTCCTGCACTTCGCCGGCGTCCTCATCACCGGCCGACGCGTCCTCCTGGCCCGCGCCAGCAGGCAGATACCGGAGGTCGAACGCGGCGTTCACCGGCAATGTGAACGGTTCCAGACAGCGGCTGCACGCGAGCTCGAGCGTCGTCGCCACGGACCCCACCAGGCGGAACCGATCGTGGTCCTTGTGGATGGTGAACCCGAGCGACACCGGCGCGATGACCCGGTAGTCCTCGTCATCTCCCGCAAAGCCGGACGGTTCGTACTGGCGCAGAAACGCCGTTTCCGCCTGCCTGATATGCGAAAGATCGAGCCGCATCAAAACGACGATTATAGCATGCGGGGCCCATCGGCCATGCTGACCCAGGGTTTGGGGATGTACAAGCGCTCGTACAAGTTAACCGCGTACCGGTCGGTCATGCCGGCCAGGAAGTCCTGTGCCGCCCTGTCGAGCCCCTCGGCGTCGACCGTCCGCGGGTCGAGAAACTCCTCCGGGCTCTCCCGGATCTTCTCCCAGAGCCCGCCGAGGATGCCCTCTGCCTTGGCGAACTCTGCCGTGGCGACCTGGTTCTCGTAGACGGCGTCGAACAGGTACGTCCTGAGCGCCAGCGTCGCCTCCAGCACCTCGTCGCTCATGCGGATCTCGGTCATCCCTCCGAGCAGCGTCTGTTCGACCACGTCTGCCACCATGCAGCCGATCCGCTCCGACGGCCCGCGCCCGAGACGGGCCACCGCCTGGGTCGGCAGGCTCGATTCCCCGAGGATGCCCGCCCGCGCCGCATCGTCGATGTCGTGATTGACGTACGCGACGATGTCCGCGACACGCGCCACCTGTCCTTCGAGCGTGCTGGCACGGTGCTCCGGCGGCGCACCGACGGGCAGCCCGCTCTTGCCCTTGGAATGACGCGCGATGCCATCCCGGACCTCCCACGTGAGGTTGAGACCCTGCCTGTCCCGTTCGAGCACGTCCACAATCCGCAGGCTCTGCTCGTAGTGGTTGAATCCGCCGGGCACGAGGCTGCTCAGCACGCGCTCGCCCGCATGGCCGAACGGGGTGTGCCCAAGGTCGTGGCCAAGAGCGATGGCCTCGGTCAGTTCTTCGTGCAGGTGCAGCACCTTCGCAATCGTGCGGGCGATCTGGGAGACCTCGAGCGTGTGCGTCAGGCGCGTGCGGTAGTGGTCGCCGAGCGGCGAGAAGAACACCTGCGTCTTGTGTTTGAGACGCCGGAATGCCTTGGTGTGAATGATGCGGTCGCGGTCGCGCTGGAACGCCGGGCGAATGGGATCCTCCGGCTCGGGCCGCAGGCGGCCCTTGCTCTCCCCGCTCCTGGCGGCCGACGGCGCCAGCACGTCGCGCTCGCGCGCTTCGAGCTGTTCTCTGATTGTCATAAGCTCCACAAGAAAGGGGAAGGGATCCGTCCCCCTCACTCTATTGGATCGCCGACAGAAAACTCACGCCATGGGCGAGCCGGCGGATGCCGAAGACCTCGGCCAGTGTCTGCCCGAGGTCCGCAAAGGTGCGGCGCCGGCCGAGATCGACGCCGGGCCGGACGCGCGGGCCCGTCACGAGCAGCGGCACGTGTTCACGTGAGTGGTCGGTGCTCGGCGTGGCGGGATCGTTGCCGTGGTCGGCCGTGATGACCAGCAGGTCGTCCGGTCCCAGCGCCGCGAGGATGCCTGTCAGGCGGCGGTCGAAGCGCTCGATGTTCGCGGCATACCCGGCCACGTCGTTCCGGTGGCCGTACTGCGTATCGAAGTCCACGAGGTTCACGAAGACGAGTCCGGTGGACTGCGACGCCATGACCCGAGCCAGCACGTCCATACCGTCATCGTCACTCCCGGTGGAATGGGCTTCGGACACGCCACGGCCCGTGAAGAGATCGTTGATCTTGCCGACCGCGGTGACATGATGGCCGGCCGAGGTCAGCACATCGAGCAGGGTCTCGGCCGGGGGCGGCATCGCGTAGTCGTGCCGGTTTGCGGTCCGTGTGAACGACCCGGGCCCGCCGACGAACGGCCGTGCGATGACCCGGCCCAGGCCAAGGCCCTTCACCGTGATGTCGTAGGCGATGGCGCACCACTCGTCGAGCTGCCGCAGCGGAACGACGTGCTCGTGCGCGGCGATCTGGAAGACGCTGTCCGCCGACGTGTAGACGATGGGATAGCCGGTCTCCACGTGGCGGGGACCCAGCTCGTCGATGATGGCCGTGCCGGATGCCACGACGTTGCCGAGCGACGGGCGGCCAGTCCGGCGCTCGAACTCCGCCATCACATCCGGCGGGAAGCCGTCGGGAAACGTCGGAAATGCGCGTTCGAGGACGAGGCCCATCAGCTCCCAGTGGCCGGTCACCGAGTCTTTGCCTGGCGACTGCTCAGCCATCAGCCCGTACGCCGCTCGCGGCATGGAGGGACAGGCGATCCCCTGAAGCGGGGTGGTGCATCCCAGCCCGAGCGCGGTGAGCGTCGGGACATCCAACGCCCCCGCCTCGGCGACGTGGCCGAGTGTGTGGCTGCCCTCGTCGCCATACGCAGGGGCATCGGGCAACTCGCCAGCACCCACGCCGTCCAGCACGATGACGATGGCGCGCCGGAACACGCCGATCAGGGGTGATGGGAGGAGAAGTAGTTCGGCACGCTGCGCGGCGTGCGAATCGTCGCGATGGCGTGCTTGAACACCAGGTGGTCCATGCCATTGTGCTCGACGATGAGCGCGAAGCGATCGAAGTTCTTGATGCGTGCCTCGAATTCGCGCCCGTCGAGCAGGTGCAGGACGACCGCGAGCTTCTCGCGCCTCGCGTAGTTGAGGAAGACGTCCTGGATGTTCGGGGCGCCTGTCTTGGTGTCAGCCATCGTGGCTAGGCTCCTCGCTGGTGCAACAGACCCCGTTCGGCCAGCCAGTCAAACACGGTGGCCTGCACGTCGGTCGACTCGCCGGGGCCGTCAAACCACTGTAGGTTAGGCTCTTTGCGGAACCAGATCAACTGCCGTCGGGCGTAGCGGCGATTCTCCTGTGCAATCAGCGCACGCGTGGCCGGCTCGTCCCGCACGCCGTGCAGGTGCTCGAGCGCCTGCCGGTAGACGAGGCCGCCGAACGGCCGTGCCGTCTCGGGCACGCCAGCGGCCAGCAGCCCACGGATCTCGTCGAGGAGGCCCGACTCGAACTGCCGATCCACTCGGTGGGTCAGCCGATCGGCGAGCCAGGGTCGCGCCATCCGCAGGGCGAGGGCGGTGAGGGTCACGCCGGGCGAGAGCGGCGATGCCGTCTCGTCGAAGTGCGCCGTCAAGGGCCGCCCGGTCAGGAGGTAGACCTCGAGGGCGCGGACCAGACGCTTCCGGTCGCGTGGCTGGATGCGGGCGGCCGACGCCGGATCCACCCGGGCCAGCAGGCGGTGCAGCCGCTCGACGCCGCGCCGGTCCGCAACGCGCTCGAGGCGGTCCCGGATTCCGGCATCCTTGCCGGGGCCCGGAAAGAGCCCACGGGCGAGGGAGCGATAATAGAAGCCCGTCCCGCCAACCAGGATCGGCACGCGGCCGCGGGCGTGCACCTCGTCCACGACCCGCGCCGCATCGCGTCCGAAGTCCGCCGCCGTGTACTCCCCCGTCGGCTCGACGATGTCGATCAGGTGGTGCACGATGCCACCGCGATCGGCGACGGGCACCTTGTCCGTGCCGACGTCGAACCCCCGGTAGACGGCCGTCGAGTCGCAGTTGATGATCTCGCCGTCGATTCGCTGAGCGATGGACAGCGCCAGCGCGCTCTTGCCGGTGGCGGTGGGGCCCAGGACTGCCAGGAGGGGACGCATCGGGGTCGCTGCCGGGGTCAGGTCAGGGTTCCCGCGCACTCACGGTCACCCCAGTGTAACCGTCCCTCGTGTCGCCAGCCTCCTGCGCGTAAAATCGGACCCAATCGACGCCTCGTCCGGGCCGTCGAAGGAGACCCCTCATGCGATTCCGCATTGTTCCGGCGCTCGTCGTCCTGGTCGTGGCCGCGGGAGCCCGCCCCATGGCCGATGTCAACGTGCGCGACACGCGCTTTCTGCACCAGCCCGCGACCTCTGGCACGGAGGTCGCCTTCGTGTACGCCGACGACCTGTGGGTGGCGCGCATCGACGGCTCGGGCCTGCGGCGCTTGACGACCGATGATGGCGTGGAGTCGAATCCGGCCTTCTCGCCCGATGGGGCGCTGGTCGCCTTCAGCGCCCAGTACGATGGCAACACCGACGTGTACGTGGTGCCGTCCATCGGCGGGGCGCCCCGCCGCTTGACCTGGCATCCGGGCGTCGACACGGTTCAAGGCTTCACGGCCGACGGCCGGAGCGTGCTCTTCACGTCCGGTCGGGCCGTGTTCACCAATCGCTATACCCAGCTCTTCACCGTGCCTGTCGAGGGCGGGATGGCCGAAGCGCTGCCCCTGCCCAATGCAGACAGCGGCGCCTTCTCGGCCGACGGCAGGCTGCTCGCGTACAACCCCATCGCGCCGCGCTTCGAGCAATGGAAGCAGTATCGCGGCGGCACCGTCTCGCGCATCTCGGTGTACGAGACCGCGAGCCGCGACGTGAGCTACGTGCCGCAGCCCGCGTCGCGTGCCAACGACGTGGACCCGATGTGGATCGGCAACGACATCTACTTCCGCTCGGATCGCGACGGCGAGTTCAACCTGTACGCGTTCACGCCGGCGACCGCCGAGGTGCGGCGGCTCACCAGGCACGACGACTTCCCCGTCCTCAACGCACAGGCCGGCGGCGGCAAGATCGTCTATGAGCAGGCCGGCTACCTGCATCTCTTCGACCCCACCGTCGGCTCCTCGCACCGCATGCCGATTGGGGTGCCTTCGGACCTGCGTGAGACCCGCCCGCGTTTCGTGAAGGGCACCACCTGGATCCGCAACGCCGATATCTCGCCCACCGGGGCCCGGGCGGCCTTCGAGTTCCGCGGTGAGATTGTCACCGTCCCCGCGGAGAAGGGCGATGCCCGGAACCTCTCCAACGCTCCCGGCTCGCACGAGCGATCGCCGGCCTGGTCGCCCGACGGCATGCGCATCGCGTACTTCTCCGACGCCTCGGGCGAATACGAACTGCACGTGGTGCCGCACGACGGCAAGGGCGAGACACGGAAGCATCGACCTGGAGGCGCGGGCTTCTACGGCAATCTGCGATGGTCTCCCGACAGCCGCAAGGTCGCCTATACCGACAACTCGCAGGCTCTCTACGTGCTCGACCTCGACACAGGCGCGTCGAAGAAGATCGCGGCCGCACGCGTCTATGGACCGATCAGCTCCGTGACGTTCGGCTGGTCGCCGGACTCGCGCTGGATTGCCTATACGGTGAACACGCACCCGCTGGCCATGACGCTGTCGGCCTATTCGCTCGAGCAGGACAAATCGTTTCCCATCACCGACGGCCTGGCCGAAGTGAGCGATCCGGTCTTCGACCGTGACGGCAAGTACCTCTATCTCTTTGGCTCGACCGACGCGGGGCCCGTGCTGGACTGGTTCGCGCAGTCCACCACCGACAACCGGCGCACGCGCAACGTGTACCTGGTCGTGCTCAGAAACGACCTGCCCTCTCCGCTGGCCAGAGAGAGCGACGAGGAGACGCCGGCCGAATCGAAGACCGTGGCGGCAAAGCCGGAGACCGAAACGGGACAACCGGCTGCGCCACAGGCCGACGTCGCGCCGATTCGCATCGACTTCGAGGACATCGAGAACCGGATCCTCGATCTGCCTGTCCCGCCAGGCGATCTCTCGGACCTCCAGGCCGGGCGCGCCGGGTTCGTCTACTACCTCAGGGCCGACGCGGAGGTCCCGGCGGGCCCCGGACCGCCACCCATGGGCGCGCTCCATCGATTCGACCTCGAGGCGCGCAAGGACGAGCGGCTGTTCGATCGGGCCGCGCGCTATCGCATCTCGGCGAACGGCCGGTCGCTGCTCTACTCCACCCACGACGCATGGTCGATCGTGCCGCTCGAGACCTCGCCGAAGGTGGACCTCTCGGCCGGACGGCTGGCGGTCGGCGACATCGAGGTGCGCATCGACCCTCGCGCCGAGTGGGCGCAGATCTTCGACGAGGCGTGGCGCGTCAATCGCGACTACTTCTACGCACCGAACATGCACGGCGTCGACTGGACGGCCATGCGGTCCAAGTACGCCGCGCTCCTGCCGGAGGTGCCGGCGCGGAGCGACCTGAATCGCCTGATCCAGTGGATGTCGAGCGAGCTGGCGGTCGGCCACCATCGGGGCGGCGGCGGCGACCGGCTGGAGCGGCCGCGGACCGTGCCAGGGGGCCTGCTCGGCGCCGACTTCACCGTTGAGGATGGCCGCTACCGCTTCACCAAGGTCTACGGCGGCCTCAACTGGAATCCGCAGCTCCGCTCGCCCCTCACCGAGCCCGGCGTCAACGTCAAGGCCGGTGAATACCTCCTCGCCGTCGCCGGGCGTGACCTCGTCCCGCCAGCGAACCTGTACAGCTTCTTCGAGAACACGGCCGGCAAAATCGTCGAGATGCGCGTCGGTCCGAGCGCCGACGGCACCGGCTCGCGCATCGTCGACGTCGTGCCCATCGAGAACGAAGGCGCGCTTCGCAACCGCGACTGGGTGGAGGGCAACCTCCGCAAGGTGAACGACGCCACGGGTGGACGCGTGGCGTACGTGTATGTGCCCAACACCGCGCAGCCCGGCTACGACTACTTCAAGCGCTACTTCTATCCGCAGTCGCACAAGGAGGCGGTCATCATCGACGAGCGCTTCAACGGCGGCGGGCAGGTCGCCGACTACTACATCGACATGCTGCGGCGGCCGCTCATCAGCTACTGGGCCATGCGCTACGGGGACGACCTCAAGACGCCGGCCGCCTCGATCCAGGGGCCAAAAGTGATGATCATCGACGAGACGGCCGGTTCGGGCGGCGACCTGTTGCCGTGGATGTTCCGCAAGTTCGAGATCGGCACCATTGTCGGCAAGCGGACGTGGGGCGGGCTCGTCGGCGTGCTGGGCTTTCCAACCTTGATGGACGGCGGCACGATCACGGCGCCCAACCTGGCGATCTGGACGCCGGACGAGGGGTGGGTGGTCGAGAACGAGGGCGTGCCCCCCGACATCGAGGTCGAACAGACGCCCGGGGAAGTCATGGCTGGCCGCGACCCGCAACTCGAACGCGCCATTGCCATCGCGATGGAGGAACTGAAGAAGAACCCGCAGGCGCGGCCCGCCCGGCCGCCCTACCCTGTGCGCGGCAAGACACTGCGTGGTACGTCGACGACGTCGCCGCCAGATTAGGACCCGCGCTGACACCCGTGTGGGACCCGCGGCGGCGCCGCGGGCAGGACCAGTGGTCCGACCGCTCACTGCGTTCGCGGCGGGGAATCGACTCTGGCAAGCAGCGATCGCTTCCCCACCGGCGCAAGGAGCGCCGGTCCCACCCGGCGCGTCCCACGTTCCTGAAGGCACGTCCCACCGGCGCAGAGCGCCGGTCCCACCCAGCGGGTCCCACGTTCCGCAGGCACGGCCCACCGGCGCAGAGCGCCGGTCCTAATCCTGCTGACCGTCCGGCGACTCGTTGTAATAGAACGTGACGGTGAAGAAGGCCCTGTCGTCCGGATACTCCGGCGGCAGGGGCTCGGTGGGGTTCGACGCGAGCAGCGCATTGCGCGCCGAGAGGTTGAACGATTCGACCGGGGAGGGGCTGACAATCGTCACGTCGGTCAGCGCGCCGTTGCGGTGGACGAAAAAGGTGATGACGACACGGCCGCGCAGCGACATGGCGGCATAGGGGACAAACCAGTTGCGGCGGACCTGCGCCACGAAGCGGCGTACCCACGGCCCGAACTCGACGCCCTTGGTGTCGAACTGAAGGGGACCGAACTCCTGCGACGTCCCACGCTGGTTGTTGAACGACTCCTGATCGACGTACTTCTGAAGGTTGCGCAGTGCGTCACCCAGCTTGCCGCCGGGCGGCGGCGTCTGGGGCTGAGGCGGCGTCCTCTGCATGGCCATCGTGCCTTCGGCATTCTCGGGCGGCGGGGCTTCGGCAGCGGGTGGCGATGGCGGCGCCGGCGTCTCGGCGGGCCCACGGCCGCTCGCCACTTCCTCGCGCCGCGCCTCGACACGCTCGGGTGAGTTGCCGCGCGAGAACGGCAGCGGATTGTCGACGATCGGGGGGATCTCGGGCGTGGCTGACCTGCGATCCATGTCCGAGAGATCCGCGCGCTTCGGCGGCTCCGGTGCCGGCGTATCGAGCCTCGGCTGCACGAACACGAAGCGCGGCGCTTCATCGTCCTGCGGGCGTTCGAGTCTGACGATCTCCGATTCGCTCTCGGCCGGCGACACCGGGAGCACACTCGGTCCGAAGATCAGCGCAACGAGGACGAGCACGTGCACGCCAACGGAGAGCAGCGCGCCGTCCCGTGGCGTCATCGCACGCCCGACCGGCTCGACGTCCGTGTAGCGATCGTCGAAGTCGAAGTACATCAGGTACTTACGAGAGTATCACACGGTCAGGAGGGGACGGACGATTTCCCCGCCCTCACCGTGGCGCCGGCGCATCGTCCGGGGTTGAACCGCCTGACGGGATGCGCGCCGCGTCCTGAGGTTTCTTCGCACTGTATAGATAGACGATGCCAAAGCAGAGCGGCCGGGCTTCGACCTGTGAAAATCCCGCGACACGGAGCATCCGGGCAAAGGCGTCCCCCCACGGAAAGGCGCCGACCGACTGCGGCAGGTAGTCGTACGCCTCGGTGTGGCGCGACACGGCTCGCCCGATGCGCGGCAGCACGTGGTTGAAGTACCAGAGGTAGAGCGGCCGCACGGCCGGGATGACCGGCAGGCCGAACTCGAGGATGGCAAGACGTCCGCCCGGTTCGAGCACGCGAAGAAGCTCGGCGCACGCCGTTTCGGGCTGCTGCACGTTTCGGATGCCGAAGGCGACCGTGGCGGCGTCGACCGATTCGCTCGCCACGGGCAGCCGCATGGCATCGCCCCGCGCCAGCTGGATGCGCGAGGCGAGACCGGCCTCGCGAACCTTCGTGACACCCTGCGCGAGCATCGCTCCCGCGAAGTCCACGCCGAGGACACGGGCGGCGCCCGGCTGCGCCCGCGCGCCTGCCATGGCCACATCCGCCGTGCCCGTGCAGACGTCGAGCAGGCGCTCCCGGCCTGTGAGCGACAGGGTCCGGATGGCGCGGCGCCGCCAGTAGCGATCGAGCCCACCCGAGAGCACCGTGTTCAGCAGGTCGTAGCGTCCGGCGATCGCATCGAACATGCCGGAGATGCGATCCGGAGACTTGTCGGCGGCGGTCCTCACATCGGCCACGGGCGCTTCACTCCTGGCGGGCGACCTTCTCACTTCTCACTTCACGTAGATAGCGATGGCCGTCACCGCGAAGTACAGGATGCCGACATAGCCGTTGAGATCGAACGCCCGCTTCACCTGCGACAGATCCGCCGCGCTGACCAGGGATTGCTCGTAGACGAGAAGTGCCGCGACGAGCGCCACGCCGGCGAGATACACGGGCCCGAGCGGCACCACCCATGCGAGCGCGATCATGCCGGCAATGGTCCCGACGTGCATGGCCCGGGAAATGGCCAGCGACGCGGGCACACCGAACCGCACGGGAATCGACTTCAGGCCGTGCGCGCGATCGAATGCGAGGTCCTGACACGCATAGAGAATATCGAAGCCGCCGACCCAGAGGCCGATGGCCATTCCGAGAAGCCACGGCTCCCATCCTCCACGTCCGCCCGCCGCGAGCCAGCCCCCCACGGGCGCCACGGCCATCGCGAGGCCGAGAAAGGCCTGCGTATACGCCGTGTACCGCTTGGCGAGCGAGTACCAGAAGACGATCGCGAGCGCGACCGGCGAGAGCACGCCGCACAGCCAGCTGATCTGCCACGCGATAGCCACGAACGCGAGTGCGGACACGACGACGAACACCGTCGCCTGTCGACGGGACATCGCGCCACGCGGGATCTCGCGCGACGCCGTCCGGGGATTGAGCGCGTCGAAGTGCGCGTCCACGAGGCGGTTGAACCCCATGGCGGCACTCCGGGCTGCCACCATGGCCAGCACGATCCACAGCACCTGCTGCCAGGTGACCGTATGGTGGCGGGACGCCAGGAGCGCGCCGGTCAAGGCGAATGGGAGGGCGAACACCGTGTGGCTGAATCGCACGAACGAGAAGTAGGTCGAGAGGCGCCTCGTCATCGCGCCACCTGCCCGTGAGCGGCGCTCGCCGCCCACCTGATGGCGGACGGATCGATGCCCGAGACCAGGTGCTCCTCGATATCCGACACCGTGCCCGGCAGCGTAACCGCAACGACCTCCGCCAGCTTCCCCGCCGAGAGCGTGCCGAGGCGATCGGCAAGACCGAGCGCTTCGGCCCCGACCCGTGTGGCGCTCTCGATCAGGCGTCGCGCCGGCACGCCGGGCGCGAGCCACCGCATGGCCTTCAGCTCCTCGAAGAGGTTCAGGTCCGCCACGCTGGCCAGGCTGTCAGTGCCAATCGCCACCCTGGCGCCGGACAGGTAGAAGCGCTCGATTGGCGGCACGCCCACGCCCACCCACTGATTGCTGCGCGGACAGGTCACGAGCGTCGCACCGATCTCGCCCACGCGCCGGAGGCTGTCGTCGGTGAGCTGTACCCCGTGCACCACCAGCGTCTGGTCGTTCAGCATGCCGAGCGAGTCCAGGTACTCCACCGGTCCGGCACCTGGCGGCGTCCAGTCGTCGCGCCAGGCGCCGATCCAGCTCAGCATCCGACGCCACTCGCCTGTGCCGTCGGCCAGCAGCTGCATCTCCTCTTCGGACTCGCCCACGTGCACGCTGGTGCGAGGCTCGTCGCCGGCGTCGAGCTCGGCGCGAATCGCGCGAAAGAGCTCCGGCGAGACGGAGTACGGTGCGTGAGGCGCCACCGATACGCGAACCCCCGATCGCTCGCGCACGGCCGATCGCACCTGGCGCGTCCGGGCCACCAGGTCGCCAGTCGTGTCCTTGAAGCCGACGAGCTCGTGAAAGGCGATGCCGTGCAGCCGGCTCGCCTTGATCGGCGCGACCGACGCCAGCGAATTGCTGATGTCGCCGACGGCGACCGTCCCCATCTCCCGGGCCTGCCGGGCAGCATCGTGCGCCGCATCCAGCACGCGCGGATCGTCGGCGCGCTCGACCGAGCCTCCGCGCGCAGCGAACAGCTGCTTGATCCAGCTGGTGAAGCAGGTCGACGGCGGGACGCGATTCGCGAGCCAGGAGAGTTCGAGGTGCGTGTGGGCATTGACGAGGCCGGGCATCAGTGCCACCTGGCCAAGATTCCTGATTGTGATCGGCGCGGAGGCAGGCAACCCTGAAGGGTTGCCTCCCCGATCCTCGTGTGGGGGCAACCCTTCAGGGTTGCCTGCCCCGACCGCAGGGTCGCCCGCCCCAACGCCCGCGATGCGGCCACGGTCGACAGCCACCCATCCTTCGCGAATCGGCGGCTGGTCCACGGGCACGACCCACGCCGCGCGGAGGACGATCATGCCACCGGGGATGGCGGCTGCGCCCGCTGTCGCTTGCCGGCCGCGCTCCGCGCCGGGTAGTTGACGAGCTCGGCGGGCAGGGTGTGGTCGCCGGTCGCCCGTGCGGTGGCGAGCTCGAGCTGCCGCGGCACGTCGCGCTGGTGGAAGATCGGGTCACCGAGAATGTCGTAGTGCATGCTCCGCCGCTTCGCCACGAAGCCCGCGTCCTCGACGTTTCTCACGATCTCGACTTCGTCCATGCAGTACTCGGCGCCAGCCGCGCGGACGACGTTCTCCTCGATCATCACGCTGCCCATGTCGTTGGCGCCGAAGGCCAGCGAGAGTTGGCCGATCTTGCCGCCCTGGGTCACCCACGAGGCCTGGAGGTTGTCGACGTTGTCGAGGACGAGCCGGGCCAGGGCGAGCGTACGGAGATACTCGATGCCCGTCGCTTCTGCCCCGCCGCGCTCGGTGTGCTCCGGCTGGTAGCTCCAGGTGATGAACG
Source organism: uncultured Bifidobacteriaceae bacterium (assembly GCA_964543955.1). Classification (GTDB taxonomy): domain Bacteria; phylum Acidobacteriota; class Vicinamibacteria; order Vicinamibacterales; family UBA2999; genus VFZN01. Next base: position 10,159 of record CAZJBN010000064.1, on the reverse strand, counting down.
CGGTGAAGCCGCCGGTCTCGTCCTGGAGCGCGCGGAGCCTGAGCATGTGCTCCAGCCGTTCCTCGTCGGTCTCCACGGTGCCGTACATCATCGTCGCGGTCGTGCGCAGGCCCGCGCGGTGCGCGTGGCGCATGACGTCGAGCCATTCGTCGGCAGTGGCCTTGTGATAGCAGTTGAGAAGCCTGCGGACCCGGTCGACGAGAATCTCCGCGCCGCCGCCCGGGACGCTGTCGAGCCCGGCCGCGATCAGGCGGTCGAGCACCGCGCGGACTCCCAGCCGCGAGGTCCTGGAGATATGGAGGACCTCTGGCGGCGAGAGCGCGTGCAGCTTGAAGTCCGGGTAGCGTGTCTTGACGGCGCGAAAGAGATCCTCATACCACGCGAGCGGCAGGTCCGGATTGTGCCCGCCCTGGAGCAGCAGCTGGACGCCGCCGAGCGCAATGGTCTCGTCGATCTTGCGGAAGATCTCCTCGAAGCCGAGGACGTACCCTTCTTCGTGGCCGACAGGCCGGTAGAACGCGCAGAAATTGCACCGCGCGACACAGACGTTCGTGTAGTTGACGTTGCGGTCGATGATGTAGGTGACGATGTTCCCGGGATGCTTGCGGCGGCGGACGGCATCGGCATTCCGCGCCAGCCACCACGTCGGTGCGTGCCGATAGACGAAGAGGGCCTCGCCGGCGGCCAGCCGGCCTCCGGATTCGATGTGCGATTGAAGAGCGTCGAGATCGTAGCTCATGCGACGAACCGCACGCCACGGCGATCGGGGGCCAGGCTCAGCTCGACCGCCAGTTCGTGGAACCGCTCGAGTCCCGCGACCTCTCGCGCGCCGAGCGTGTGCCTGAGATTATCACGCAGGTATTCGAAGACACGGCGCTCCACCAGGGGATCGCCGCCGCCCTCTTCGCGGGCGATGTCGGCCATCTCCCGGACGCCCCGGTCCCGTGCGTGCTGCAGCGCCGCGACCTGCCCCGCATCGAGGCTTCCGGCCCGCGCGGTCCACATCGCGTAGACGAACGGCAGCCCGGTGAATGCCTGCCATTCCGTCCCCAGGTCCGTCTTGAGCGCGCCGATCGCGTCGGGGTCGATGGCAAGCGCGGGATCGCCGATGACGAGCGCGGCGTCCGCGCGGGCGAGCATCGCGCGGATGTCCGGGTCGGACGGCGTGAAGACGGGCCGGATGTCCCACTTCCGCGCGCACAGAATGCGCGTCAGCGCGACGGAGGTGCGCGAGCTGATGTCGAGGGCCAGGCTCTCCACGCGCTCGATGGGCCTGGTCGAGAAGACCGCGACCGACGCCACCGGACCATCCGACGCGATCGAGATGCCCGGCACGACCGTGTAGTCGCCGCGCAGGTACTCGATGGCCGGCACGAGGCCCACGTCGACTCGTCCTTCGTGAAGCAGTGTGGCGCAGAGGGCCGGCACGTCGAATCGCAGTGTGAAGAGGTCCGGCCGCTCGTCGAGCCCGCGTACGAGGGGCCTGGTGTTGAGATAGGAGACGGCCCCCAGGCGTGCCGGTCTCATCGGCCTGCCTCCTGTCCCACCGGCACGAATCCGGCAGCCGTGATGTTACGCCTTACGTCCTCGACCCGCGATCGGCGACGGCCAAGCGACGGATCGTCCTCGAGCGACACGCGGTCCAGGTGGCTGGCGCCGAACGTCAGCGCCACCTGGGCGAGCTTGGGCCCGTACTGCTCCCAGTCGACGGCGATCGTGCGGATTGCCGGGAGGGCCAGACGTGCGAGGGCCACCAGCCGCACGTCGTGATAGCCGGTCGTCGGCGCCGCGACCGACTGTTCACGCGCCAGCGGCGCAACCATGGCAAGGGCTGAACGGGCTCCGATGATTTCACGAAACCGCATCACCAGCGCCACCCGGCCGGCGTCGAACGGGCGCTGAACGGACAACGCCCCGATCTCCACGCCGGCATCGAGCACGGCGTCGATCTCGGCCGGCGCCACGAGGTCGACCTGGGCTTCCGCGACGGCGTCGAGCCCGGCGTGCTGCAGTGTCGTGACCATGGCCGGCAGCGAATCCCACGCGGTGTCCCGAAGACCGGCGAGCGAGAACCCCGTGATGCGCGCGGATCGGCCGGCGGCGTTTCGCAGTCGCTCGACGAGGCGTGCGGTCTCGACCAGCGAGACCCCCGGCTCGCTCACGCGAATCTCGTCCGCCTGCGCGGCCTGCTCCGCCGGCACGGACGCGGCCGCCGATGGCCGAACCTCGAGCACCCGCGCGTAGGTCACCTCGATGCCCGCGCGCACGCGGCGGACTTCGTCGGCCAGCATACCGAGCGACAGCACGTCTACCGCATCGAGCTCGGCGAGCTCGGCCTCCGTCAGAGACGCTCCCGCCCTCGCCCGCTCGGCAATGGCCGTGTTGATCTCGGTCGTCATCGTCATCACTGTTCCGCGATCCGCGGCTCCACGCCAAAGGCCCTGGCCGCCTCCATCTTCGACACGATCTCGGTTGCCAGCACGAGCGCGGCACGGCCCTGCTCGCCCGTCACGCCGGCGGCTCGACCCCCACGAACCGCCTCCACGAAATCCTCGAGTTCGCGCTTCAGCGGCTCGTCCCGCTCCACCTCCAGCTTACCGCCATCGATACGAGGCATGCCGCCGGCCTGAGGTACGAGGCGCCAGAGCTCCACCTCCTGCGCCTTGTAGTCGATGGACAGATACGCGCTCGGCTGAAAGAAGCGGATCTTCCGTACCTGCTCGCGGCTGATGCGGCTGGCGGTGAGGTTGGCGATGCAGCCGCTGGCGAACCGCAGGCGCGCGTTGGCGATGTCCACGCGCGGCGTCAACACGGGGACGCCGACGGCCTCGATACCGACGACCGGGCTGTCGACCAGGTCGAGGACGAGCCCGAGATCGTGAATCATCAGATCGAACACGACGTCGATGTCCAGGCTCCGCTCGGGGAAGGCGCCGAGGCGATGGACCTCGATGAAGCCCGGCCGCGAGATGTGGACACGCGCGGCCTGCACGGCCGGATTGAAATGCTCGATGTGCCCGACGCCCAGCACGACACCCCGACCGCGTGCGGCCTCCAGGATGCGATCGGCATCCGCCAGCGACCGCGTGAGGGGCTTCTCGATCAACACGTGCACGCCGCGCTCGATGAGCGGCAGCGCGACTTCCGCGTGCACCTCGGTCGGCGTGGCAATGCTCACCGCGTCGATGCGATCGGAGATGTCCCTCCAGTTCGCAAACGCACGTGTCCCATGGGCCCGCGCCACCTGCTCGGCCCGGTCGACGTCGATGTCGACGACGCCCACGAGGTTCACGTCGGCGAGCGACGCCATCACGCGCGCGTGATGCCGGCCCAGGTGCCCGACACCGACCACCGCCACGTTCAGTGGACGGCTCACGATGCCGGCGACCCTGCCGCCGCCACGGGACGGCCCACGACCGCGATGCCGGCCTCGTTGGCGGCCGCGAGGAGGTGGTTCCGATCGAACATCAGCGTCTTCCCGCTGTCGATCGACAGGACGCGCGCTCCGGCGCGCCGCATCACCTGGATCGTCGCCAGCCCCACGACGGGCACGTCGAACCGCATGTCCTGCCCGGGCTTGGCGACCTTGACGATGCACACGCCCGGGCCGGCCAGATCGCCCGCGCGCCCGATCATCTCGTCGGTCCCTTCCATGGCCTCGACCGCCACGACCGCCCTGTGCTTGACGGCAATGGCCTGCCCGATATCGAGCCCCGCGATGACATCCGCCATGCGGTAGCCGAACTCGAGGTCGGCCCGCTCGTCGTCGTTCGGCGCCCGCTCGGTCATGACGCCCTCGCCAGCCATCAGCGGCTGCAGGAATGCGGTCGAGTCCAGCAGCTCGACGCCATGATCGCGCATGACATCGGCCACGGCCGCGATGATGGCGTCGGTGTTCCGCGACTTGATACGGGTGAGCACCGAGAGTCCCGTCATGTCGGGCACGATGCCGCCGAAGATCTTGACGTGCTTCACCTGTCCGGCCAGCACGGCCTGTGTCACGCCCGCAGCGGTGAAGACCTTCAACCATCCACCCAGCTGGCCAAGCGAGATCCAGTGGACGGCCGACGCCGGCTCACGACGCGCGGCCTCGTCCAGCTCCGTGGACGCCTCCTCCTCGATGGCCACGACCGTCACGTCGTAGCCCATCGCCTTGGCGGCGTCCAGCACGAGAAACGGAAACCGCCCGTTCCCGGCTACCAGCCCGAGCTTCATGAGCGGCCCACCCCGCAAGCCGAACCTCCGTGCTTCGAACCCATGTGCTCTGCACGTCCGGACGTCGAACGCCCGCGCCTCGCCCCCCCGTGCCTAGTCCTCTGCTGCATCGTCCGACTTGCGCCCGCCACGGCGCAGGATGGCGCCGCGCGTGGCCGAGCGGATGAACGCCACCAGGTGCTCGACTTCCGGGCACGCCAGGGTCGGGTCCTGCTCGATGTGCAGGAGAGCCTGCGTGGTGTTCAGCTTGGACTGGAGCAGGTAGCGGTACGCGCGCTTCAGCTTGCCGACGACGTCGTCGGAGAAGCCGCGGCGGATGAGTCCGATCTTGTTGAGGCCGTACACCCGCGCGCGGTTGCCGACCGACTTGGCGTAGGGCAGCGCGTCCTTCGTGATGACCGAGTAGCCGCCGATGAAGGCGTGCTGGCCGACGCGGCAGAACTGGTGCACGCCGGAATAGGCGCTGATCGTGGCGTAGTCGCCCACTTGCACGTGGCCGCCCAGCGTGGCGCCATTGCCGAAAATCGTGTGATGGCCGATGCGGCAATCGTGGGCCACGTGCGCGTAGGCCATGAACAGGTTGCCGTCGCCGATGATCGTCTCGCCGCCGCCGCCCGCCGTGCCGCGGTGGATGGTGACGAACTCCCGGAAGATGTTCCGTCGTCCAATCGTCAGCCGTGTGGCCTCGCCCCGATACTTCAGATCCTGCGGAGGCAGCCCGATCGAGGCGAACGGAAAGACCTCGGTCTCGTCCCCGATCGTCGTATGCCCGTCGACGACGGCCGAGGCACCGACGCGGCAGCGCTCGCCGAGGACGACGTGCCGGCCGACGACCGCAAAGGGACCGACGATGGTGCCGGCGCCAATGCGGGCATCCGGATGGACACGTGCCGACGGATCGATCCTGTGCACGGCAGCGCGCACACCGAGCACCAGCTCGGCCTCGGCCACCGTCTGGCCGTCCACCTCGGCGTGCGCCTTCGCCCGCACGAGCTCGCCGCGGCGGTGGGCGATCGACACCTCGAGACGAAGCCGATCGCCGGGCACGACCTGCCGCCGGAACTTGGCGCGATCCACGCCGCGGAGCGTGACGTGACCTGGCGCGCCGTCCGCCTGCTCCGCGATGAGCATCGTGGCGACCTGCGCCAGCGCCTCGATCGTCAGCACCGCGGGCAGGATCGGCGTGCCGGGGAAATGGCCCTGGAAGAACTCCTCGTTGACGGTCAGGTTCTTGACCGCCACGATCCGCTGTCCCGGCTCGTGCTCGTCGACCGTGTCGACGAGCATCGAGGGATAGCGGTAACAGAGGCGGTCGAGGACGTGCGGGAGGCCGGCGTTCACTGCACCGGCGGCTTGGCAGGCGCCTTGGCGGAGTCCAGCTTCTGGATGACGTCCGTCGAGATGTCGAGCGCGGCATCCGCCCAGACCAGGCCGGCGTCGGGACCGTTGAAGATGAAGTGCAGGCCCTTCTCCTTGCCGATCTCCTGGAGCACGGGCTCGAGCTTCACCTGGAACTCCTGCTGAAGCTGCTGCTGCAGCTCCTGCACTTCGGCCTGCGCATCCTGCTGCGAGCGCTGGATGTCGACCTGCAGCCGCTCGACCTGCTTCTGCAGCTCGCCGACCGCCGTGCTGCTGAGCACGCTGCTCTCCTTCTCGAGCTTCTGCTGCGCACCCTGGAGCTGCTTGTTCTTCTCACCGAGCTCGGCGGCCTTCTTCTGCTGCAGCGCCTGGATCCTCGTGGTCGCGGCCTTGCCATCCGCGGACTCGTTGGCGATTCGCTGCAGGACCACGTACGCCACCTTTGCGCCTTCGGGGAACGGACGCGGCGGGACGGGTGCCGGCGCCTCCGGCTGCGACGCCGCGGCCGCCGGCGGTGTGGCCGGTGCCGCGGGCTGCGGCGTTTGCGCCGACGCCTGCGCGCTCACCATCACTGACATCAGCCCGACAACGACGAAGCCTTTCATTCCGTTCAATCCTTTCATATGCATTGACCAACCCGGCATCTTATACTACTTCCATGTTTCGATTGACGCTGCGAGCGCTCCCGCTCGCTCTCGTCCTCGCGGCCCTCGCGGCCTGCGACGACGACACTCCCGCGAACCCGGTTGCTCCAACGCCCGATCCCGTCACCGTGGCCTTTTCGGGCGGTCTCAACGTCAACGGCGGCGCCACCCACCAGTTCACGTCGAACGCCGCCGGATCGATGACGGCCGCGCTCACGACCGTCGAGCCCGACACGACTGCGGTCGTCGGCTTCGCCATCGGCACGTGGAACGGAACGGCCTGCTCGCACCTCATCGCCCAGGATGGCGCCACGCTGAACTCGGTGCTCTTCGGTACCGTCACGTCGCCGTCGGCCAGCCTCTGCGTCCGCGTCTACGACATCGGCCATCTCACCGACGCCATCAACTACACCATCACCGTCGTCCATCCCTAGCATCGTGGCGGAAGGCGGCACGGCCCGCGAGGTCACCGGGAGCTCGCCGGACCTGTCCCGCGTCGCGCCAGCTCTCGTCAGAACGTCGAGCCCACCGCGAAGCGGAACTGGAACGCCTTTGCCGGCTGCAGCTGGTTGGTGTACACCCCGCCGCGCTGGGGGTTGAAGGCAAAAATCAGACGGAACGGCACGTTCAACACCGGCATGAAGAACCGGATCTCCGCGCCCGTCGAGGTCTTGAACGCGCTCCGCTCGCCGATGACGTTCGTCGTGGGGAGCGGGGCATCGGGATCGACCAATCCACCGGGATTGAGCGGGTCGATGATCGGCGGCATCGGCGCCGGAATCACCTCGACGATGTCCTCCATGAATGCGAAGTCCTCGCCGCGGATGCGGACCTGGCCGGCGTCATAGAAGAGGATGAGGCGTACCGGCCCGGCAATCGAAATCATGTACTCGGCGTTGAAGAGGAGGCTCTTGTTGCCGCCGAGCACGAGGCCCGTACGGAGGTCGCGAGGTCCGATCGACCGGATGTCGAAGCCGCGCACACTGTACTCGCCGCCGAGGAACAGCGTCTCGTAGATCGGGAGCACCTCGGTGCTGCCGTAGGGCCGGACGTACTCGATCTGCCCGCGAACGCCGAACGTCGTGCGCGCCGTCATCCGCCACAGCTGGACGGCCTCGAAGCGCGGCTTGATGAAGTTGGTGTTGCCGCCGATGCCCGCCAGGTCGATGCTCGACGTGATGCGTCGCCCCTGCGTGGGGAAGATCGGGTGGTCGATCGTGTTGTGGATGAAGCTCGGCGTCACCTTGCTGATCGTCCGCCGCCCCCCCTGCCCGAGGAGCAGCGAGTCGGCGAGGAACGGGTTCTGCGCGATGATGACCGGGTTGTTGTAGAACTCGTTGAGGTCCGTCACCTGCACCTGTTCGTAGCTGTAGGTGAAGAACATGCGCGAGAAGTTCGCCATCGGGAAGCCGGTGCTGAGATTGCCGCCCGTGGCCTCCTGCGTGAACTGATCGATGTAGCGCAGGGTCCGCTTGTAGACGTCGAAGCCGCCGGTGATGTTCCGATCGAAGAGGAACGGCTCGGTGAAGGCCAGCTGGTAGTTCTCGGCCCGCGAACCCACCTGCAGCGACAGGGTCAGCGATTCGCCGCGGCCCATGAAGTTGGCCGTCTGGAACGACAGCTGGCCGAAGAAGCCCTCGAACTGCGACACGCCGGCGCCAAAGGTCAGCTGATTGCGGTTCTGCTCCTCGAGCTTGAGCGTGACGTCGACCTCGCTCTTGGAGTTCGGCGTCTTCTGCACGTCGATGCCGCCGCCTGGCTGCTCCTCGAGGTTCTTGAAGTAGCCGAGCTGATTGAGACGGCGGACGCTCATCTTGAGCGCTTCGGTGTTGAAGACGCCCCCTTCGACGAGCCGCATCTCGCGGCGGATCACGTTGTCCCGTGTCGTCGTGTTGCCCGTGAACGTGATTCGGTTGATGAAGTACTGATCGCCCTCCGTCAGCCGCATCGTCACGTTGACGGTCGGCTCGGCCGGACCCGCGAGGGGCCCTTCGGCGGCGTCCTGGAACTGCAGGTCCGGGAAGCCCGTGAATTCGAAGTAGCCCCCGCCGCCGTAGAGCTCGCGCGCCTTGATGAGGCCGTCGCGAATGCGCTTCTCGCTGTACCAATCGCCCTGTCCCAGCTTGAAGAGCGGCCGCAGGAACTCGGACTTGACCACGGTGTTGCCGTCGAACGTGAAGTCGCCCACCTTGAAGCGCGGGCCCTCGTCGACCGGGATGTTGAGCTGGACCCAGCGCGTTTCCTTGTCCGCGCTGTCCTCGAGCACCTTGATTTCGGGCTGCCCGACCCGCGCCTGCACGTAGCCCTGATTCCGGTAGTACTCGATGATCCTGTCGGCGTCCTCTTCGAACTTGGCTTCCTGGTAGGTGCCGCGGCCCGTGATCCACGACAGGAACCAGTGCTCCTTGGTGGAATCCATCTGCCGCTTGAGCGTACCGTCCGAAATGGCGGAGTTGCCCTCGAAGTTGATCGTGCGGACCTTGACCTTGGGACCTTCCTGCACGTCGAAGACGACCTTCACGAGCTTGGGACCGCCCGGCAGGGCCTCGACGCTCGAGGTCACCTCGGCGAACTCGTAGCCCTTCTCCGCCATGAGGCCCTGCACGATGCCCTTGACCCGGCGGACCACGCCCTCGTCCAGGAACGAGTCGAGGCGGAGCGACACGCCGGCCTCCTTCATCTTCTCGTCCACCTTGGTCCGCTCGACCTTCGAGGACCCCGTGTAGTCCACAATCTTGACGCGGGGCCGCTCCTCCATGTGGAAGATCAGGCGCTTGCCGACGACGTTGTTGGCGTAGGGATCGTCGGTGACTTCAATCCACAGGTTGTCGAGGAAGCTCGTCTCCCAGAGGCGCTTGAAGTCGTCGAGGACGCGGCGCTCGGTCTCTTCCGTGTAGGGCACCCAGACGCCGTCGCTCGGGCGGCTGGCCTGCGTCTGGATGTAGTAGAGATAGGTCTGCGGCTCGATGAGCGATTCGTTGACGGGGTGGAACCGGAGCTCGATGGACCGGATGACCGGATCCGAGCCGTCCGGCGGCAGCCGGACGGGCGGGGCCGCCTGAGCGGGCGCCGGCCTGGCCGGGGCCGCGGGTGCCTGTGTGGCCGGCGGCTGAACTGGAGAGGGCTGGACCGCGGGATCCTGAGCGGGCGGGGCCTGTGTCGGCACACCCATCGGCCCTGCCAGCGCCGCCGCGGGGCCGCCCATGAGGCTGCCCAGCACCACGAAGTTGACTAGAATCCGCACGTACACACCTGTCGGGGCGCTCCCACCAAAACTCCTCATTCTACAACGGCCGATTTGGCCGCTCGTGCGCTCGTCACCCGATCAGACGTTCGCCGCCAGCCGGCGGCCGGCCGCAACCGGCGCCCCGGCCGGGCGGTAGGTGAGCTGGCCCGATTCGAGATAGACCTCGATCTCGCCGCCCTGCAGGTGGCCGCGGATGAGCTCCTCGGCGAGCGGGTCCTCGACATACCGCTGAATGGCGCGGCGCAGCGGCCGCGCGCCGTACGACCGGTCCTTGCAGGTGACGTCGATAATCCAGTCGGCCACCTCCGGGGAGAGGAGGACCTTCATCTTGCGATCGAGCAGGTTCAGATTGAGCTGCTCCACCAGCAGCGCGAGGATCTTCCGCAGGTCCTCGTCGGTCAGCGCCTCGAAGACGATGAGCTCGTCCACGCGGTTGATGAACTCGGGGTTGAAGGTGCGCTTGACCTCGCCCAGCACCATTTCCTGGACGCCCTTCTGCTGATCGACCTGATCCGACTGGAAGCCCATCGACGCCTTCTTCTGGATGAAGCGCGCGCCGATGTTGGACGTCATGATGAGGATGGCGTTCTTGAAGTTGACGCGGTTCCCCAGGCCGTCGGTCAGGTGGCCGTCCTCGAACACCTGCAGCAGGATGTTGAAGATGTCCGGATGCGCCTTTTCGATCTCGTCGAGC
>CAZJBN010000063.1:0-26583 GCA_964543955.1 uncultured Bifidobacteriaceae bacterium | reverse complement strand
TCCGCGCCGACTCCTTCATCACGTCGCCGAGCTGGCCGGTCAGCACGAGCCCGCCCGATCCGGGCATGGACGCCGCTTCGACGAAGAGCACGTCGCCGCCCGTCCCCGTGACGGCGAGGCCCGTGGCCACGCCCGGCGCGGCGGTCCGGCTTGCGGCTTCGTGGATGAACTTCGGCCGTCCGAGCGCGTCGTGGATCAGCGCCGCATCGACGACGATTGGCCGGTCGCCGGTGCCCGCAGCCACGGTCGTCGCGGTCTTGCGGAGCAGCGTGCCGAGCTCCCGGTCGAGCTGCCGAACGCCCGCCTCGCGCGTGTAGTCCGTCACGATCTCGCGCAGGACGTCGTCGGCCATCGACACCTCGTCGGCGCGCAGGCCGTTCTTCTCGATCTGCCGCGGCCACAGGTGCCCGCGCGCGATCGCCACCTTCTCATCCGTCGTGTAGCCGTCGAAGCGGATCACTTCCATGCGGTCCATCAACGGTGCCGGAATCGTGTCGGCGAGGTTGGCCGTCGCGACGAAGAGCACGTGCGACAGGTCCAGGTCCACGTCGAGATAGTGATCCCGGAACGAGTGGTTCTGGGCCGGATCGAGCACCTCGAGGAGCGCGGCGGACGGATCGCCGCGCCAGTCCGCGCCGATCTTGTCCACCTCGTCGAGGAGGATCACCGGGTTCATCGTGCCGGCGTCTCGCAGGGCGCGAACGAGCCGCCCCGGCATGGCGCCGATGTAGGTCCGCCGATGCCCGCGGATCTCCGCCTCGTCGCGCACGCCGCCAAGCGACATGCGGACGAACTGGCGTCCCGTCGCGCGCGCGATCGATTCGCCGATGGACGTCTTGCCCGTTCCCGGGGGACCGATGAGCGTGAGAATGACGCCCGACCGCTTCGTGTCGGTCATGCCGCGCTCGGCGCGGAGCTTGCGGATCGCGAGGTACTCCGTGATCCGCTTCTTCACCTCGTTCAGCCCTTCGTGATCGGCGTCGAGCACCTCGCGCGCGTGCGCCGGGTCGAGGCGCTCCTCGGATCGCCGGCTCCACGGAACGGCGAGCAGCCAGTCCAGGTAGGTCCGGATCGTGGCCGACTCCGCGTTCTGGTCGCCCATCCGCTCGAGCCGCCCGAGCTCGCGCTCGGCCTGCTGGCGCACGGCATCGGGCATCTGGGCCGCGTCGATCTTCTGGCGGTACTCGTCGGTTACCGACTGCTCGTCCTGGCCGAGCTCCTTCCTGATCGCATCCATCTGCTTGCGCAGGAAGTACTCGCGCTGCTGCTTCTGCGCGCCGCCTTCGACATCGTCTCTGATGCGCTTGCGCACGACGAGCTCGGTGAGCCGCTCCTGCTGCAGCTGGACGGCGAGCGTCAGCCGCTCGACGACGTCGAGCGTCTCGAGGAGCTGGATCTTCTGCTCGGTGGTGAGGTCGGGCGAGAAGCCCGCCGTGTCGGCCAGGGCGCCGGTGGCCGTGATCGACCGCACGAACGCGCTGATGCGGCCATCGTCGCCGCGGAGGCGGAGGATCTCGTCCACGACTCCGCGGTACTCGCGCTCGAGCTCGCGCGTCAGCGAGGCCGGCGGCGCCGTGTCGGGCCGCTCCTCCACGTCGACGCGGAGCACGCCCTGCTCGTCGGTCTCGGCTCGACCGGGAATGCCGCGGTGGAGCGCCACCAGCGACGCGGCCGTCTGGTTGCCTGGCAGCCGCACGCGGTCGGACACTTCGGCGACGACGCCGACCCTGGCGTAGGCCTGGCCCTGGCGCGGCACGAGGAAGACGTGCGTATCGCTTCCCACGTCGACCGGCAAAGTCACCGACGCGCCTGGGAAGACGACCGCATCATCGAGCGGCACGATTCGGAGTCTGTGCATGACAGTTCGGATGATAGCGTCAATAGTTGATGTTGTCAACTATATAGCGCATCAAGTACAATGCCTCCCGTGGCGAGAACGACGCGTCCCGACTGCCGTGCCTGGGAACTGCTGATGCGGTTCGTGCTCGCCGAGCGATCCCATCTGCCGGCCATCAGCGCCGAACTGCAGCTCTCGCCGGTGCAGTGCCGCGTGCTGTACCTGATCGAACCGGATCGGCCCATTCCGATGGGCCGCCTGGCCGAGACGCTGGCGTGCGACGCCTCGAACGTGACGGGCCTCGTCGATCGGCTGGAGATGCGCAAGCTCGTCGAGCGCCGCCCCTCGCCCCACGATCGCCGGGTCAAGGTGCTGGCGCTCACCCCGGCCGGCGTGCGCCTGCGGGCCCTCCTCCGCCGCCGGATGTCGAGCCCGCCCGATCCGCTCTCTCGCCTGACGCCCGACGACCAGCGCAAGCTGGTCGAGATTCTGGAGCGGGTGCTCGAATAGGCACGATGGGTTCAGGGCGGCGCCGTGTCGTGTGGCATGATCGACGCGAGCCACAGACGGCGACCGCCGCGACGTGATGAACCGCCGAGTCTTCGTGTACCTTTCCGCACTCGTCCTGGCGGTGGCCGCCATTGCGGGGCTGATTCACGTCGGCGGCGCCTGGCTCTCGCCGGCGGATGCCCGGGACATCACCCCGACCGCCCCTTCCGGAGGCACCGGCGCGCAGATGATGGCGCACGCCCGGCAGCCGCTGGCGCGCCTCATCCTCCAACTGATCGTCATCATTCTCGCCGCACGGACCCTCGGGTCGCTGGCCCGACGCTTCGGGCAGCCGCCGGTGATCGGAGAGATCGCGGCCGGTGTGCTGCTCGGCCCGTCCCTCCTGGGGTTGATGGCGCCGGCGACGAGCGCCTTCCTGTTTCCGGCCGAATCGATGCCGACGCTGCAGCTGCTCAGCCAGATCGGCGTCCTGCTGTTCATGTTCGTCGTCGGCGTCGACCTCGATCCGGCGCACCTGCGAGGCCGGGCCCCGGCCGCAATCGCCGTCAGCCACTTCAGCATCATCATTCCCTTCGTCCTCGGGGTGGCGATGTCGCTGGCGCTCTATACGCGCTACGCGCCAGCCGGCGTGCCGTTCCACGCCTTCGCCCTCTTCTGCGGCATTGCGATGAGCATCACGGCCTTCCCGGTGCTCGCGCGGATTCTCGAGGAACGCCACCTCACACAGACGCCGCTCGGCACGACGGCCATCACCTGCGCCGCGGTCGACGATGTGACGGCCTGGAGCATCCTTGCCGTTGTCGTGGCGATCACGACAGCGGGCGGCGCGGTGGCGACGCTGCTGGCCATCGTGACGCTGTCGACCGTCTTCGTGCTGCTGATGTTCTTCGTCGCCCGCCCCGTCCTGCACCACGTGCTCGACGCAGAGGGCAGGAGCGACACGATCTCCAAGGGGACGCTCGCAGTCGTCCTGGTCGTCCTGCTCGGGTCGGCGCTGGCCACCGAGATCATCGGCATCCACGCGCTCTTCGGCGCATTCATCGCCGGCGCGATCATGCCGCTCGGAGGCCGGTTCCGCGCCGTGCTGCGCGATCGGCTCGAGAGCGTGACCTCAGTGCTCCTGCTGCCGCTCTTCTTCGCCTATACGGGACTGCGCACGGAGATCGGTCTGCTCGACGATGTGGCGAGCTGGGCCGTCTGCCTGGCCATCATCCTCGTGGCGACCGCAGGCAAGCTCGGGGGCACGGTGGCTGCCGCACGGTGGACGGGCCTGTCATGGCGTGACTCGGTGGCGCTTGGGGCGCTCATGAACACGCGCGGGCTGATGGAGCTCATCGCGCTCAACGTCGGCTACGACCTGGGCATCCTCTCGCCCGAAATCTTCACGATGATGGTGCTGATGGCGCTGGTGACGACCGCGATGACCGGCCCGCTGTTGACGCTCAGCCTCAACTGGGGACGGCAGCACGCCCCGGCACCGGATGGTCCGCTGGCGAGAAAGGCGCGGGGTTGAGCCCGCCGTTCGATCGAGTTGAAGAAGGTGCCGAAGGGTGGGTGCAGCCCCGCGAGGCGTGAGCCTCGGATCTCGAGGCTCCCCGTACTCGGCCGGCACGGCCGAGACGGGGACGCTCGCAGTCAGTCGCGAAGGGGAACTCTCACCCGAGCAGCTTGCGCTTGGCGGCGGCGAATTCCTCCTCGCTCAGCAGGCCCGACGATCGAAGGTCGGCGAGCTGCTGGAGCTTGCCCACCAGATCGTTCCCGGCATGAGCCTCGACTCCGTGGGCAGCCGGCGCGGCGTGCTGCACCGGCTCGGGTGGCGGCGGCTGCGGCGGAAGCGGCGCCGCCTGTTGTCCGTGCTGCTGCGCCTGACCGTGGGCAACCTTGCCCGCAACCGCGGTCGCCGTCCCTGCGATGACCGCCGTGCGGCCAGCCGTCCGCGCGGCCGACCCGAGGATTCCTCTTGTTCTTCGCACCATGGTGACGTGCTCCTTCGAGTGAGAGTGCAATCGATCGGCGCGCCGAGTGGGGTCGCGACCGTCTTCACGACATCGTGCAGGTTGGATCTGCACGGCACCTCGGTCCCGTCCGTCGTGAGGCCCGAGAGCGAGGAAACCACAGAGTACCATGCCGTCGCGCGGGGTCCAGACCCGATCTCGTCCGTCAAACCTTCGCACCCACGCTCTCGTCACATACCTCATGCGCAACCTGAAGCTGGCCGTCCGCACGCTCCGCCAGGCGCCCATCCTCACCGGGGTGGCCGTCCTCTCCCTCGCGCTGGGCATCGGCGCCAATGCGGCCATCTTCTCGGTCTTCGACCAGCTCCTCCGGCGGCCGCTGCCCGTGCCGTCGCCGCACGAGCTGGCCAACCTGGGAGCGCCCGGGCCGAAGCCCGGCTCCAACTCCTGCAACAACGCCGGGGGCTGCGAGGAGGTCCTCAGCTACCCGATGTTCCGGGACCTCGAGCGCCTGCAGACGTCCTTCACCGGCCTCGCGGCGCACCGGTCCTTCGATGCCAGCCTCGCCTCTCGCGAACAGACGGAGTCCGGTGAGGGCATGCTGGTTTCGGGCAGCTATTTCGGAACACTCGGCCTCACGCCGGCGGCCGGACGCCTCCTCGGTCCCGACGATGACCGCACCATCGGCGGCCATCCGGTCACCGTGCTCTCCCACGCCTTCTGGCGCCGGCGCTTCTCGCAGGACCCCGCCGTCGTCAACGACACGATCGCCATCAACGGCCAGCTGATGACGATTGTCGGCGTGGCGCCGGAGGGCTTCGACGGCACGACGCTCGGGAGCCGGCCCGATGTCTTCGTGCCGATCACGATGCGCGGGCTGATGCAGCCGACGCTCCAGTCGAACGGCTTCGACGACCGCCGGTCGTACTGGATCTACGCCTTCGGCCGGCTCAGGCCGGGCGTCTCGATCGAACAGGCAGGGACCGAGCTGAACGCGCACTACCGGCCCATCGTCAACGACGTCGAGGCGCCGCTGCAGCAGGGCCTCAGCGATCAGACCATGGCGCGCTTCCGCGAGAAGACGCTGACCGTGGCGTCCGGCCCGCGCGGACAGAGCAGCGTCCACCGCGAGGCGCGGACACCCGTGCTCATCCTGTTCGGTGTGACGGGCATCGTTCTGCTCATCGCGTGCGCCAACATCGCCAACCTCCTGCTGGCGCGCGGCGCGGGGCGTGCGGCCGAGATGGCCGTGCGGCTCTCGCTCGGTGCCAGCCGCAGACAGCTCGTCGGCCAGCTCCTCACCGAATCGTGCCTGCTGGCCGTCGCCGGCGGCACGGCCGGCCTGCTCGTCGCCCGGTGGACGCTGGACGTCCTGGCCAGCCTGCTCCCGCCCGAGGGCGTCGCCACGATGAACTTCGGCATCGACCGGCCGATTCTGCTGTTCACCGCGGCGCTGTCGCTCGCGACCGGTGTGCTGTTCGGCCTGTTCCCGGCGGTCCACAGCACGCGACCGGACCTGATCGCCACGATCAGGAACCAGGCTGGCCAGCCAGGCGGTGCCAGGTCCGCCGCGCGGTTCCGGACGGTGCTGGCCACGGCGCAGATCGCGCTCGCCATGGCCCTCCTCGCGTCGGCCGGCCTCTTCGTGCGCAGCCTGTTCAACGTCAGCCGCGTCGACCTGGGATTCCGGACCGACAACCTCGTGATGTTCGGCCTCGCGCCGCAGTTGAATGGCTATGGGCCCGATCGGACACGTGCGCTCTTCGAGCGGCTCGAAAACGAGCTGATGGCCACGCCGGGTGTGGTGAACGTCTCCACGTCGCTCGTGCCGCTCCTCTCCGGGAGCAACTGGGGCGGCGGAGTGTCCGTCCAGGGATTCGACGCCGGGCCGGATACCGACGTGCACGCCAACTTCAGTGCGGTCGGACCGGACTACTTCCACACCATTGGCGTGCCCGTGCTCTCCGGACGGGAGTTCACGCGCGCCGACGCGGGCGATGCAGCGCGCATCGCGATCGTCAACGAGGCGTTCGCGCGCAAGTTCGGCCTCGGCAGGGACGCCGTCGGCAAGCGCATGAGCCGGCAGAGCGGAGCACCGGCGGCCAAGCTGGACCTCGAGATCGTCGGCCTGGTGAAGGACGCCAAGTACAGCGAGGTCAAGGACGAGGTGCCGCCGCAGTTCTTCACGCCAATCCGCCAGGACCCGAACCTCGGCTTTGCATTCGTCTATGTCCGCACGGCCGTGGCCCCCGAGTCGGTGCTGGCAGGCATCCCCGCGATCGTCCGGACGCTCGATGCCAACCTCCCGTTGCTGCTGCCCAGGACGCTGGAACAGCAGGTGCGGGAGAACGTGTTCCTCGATCGCGTGGTCAGCATGCTCTCCGGCGGCTTCGCGGCGCTGGCCACCCTGCTGGCGGCCATCGGGCTGTACGGCGTGCTCGCGTACACCGTCGCCCAGCGCACACGGGAGATCGGCCTGCGGATGGCGCTCGGCGCCAATGGCGCACGCGTGCGCCGCATGGTGCTCAGGCAGGTCGGGTGGATGACGCTGGCCGGCGGGCTGATTGGCCTGGCGGCCGCCGTCGCGGTCGGGCGATTCGCCGGCTCGCTGCTGTACGAGATGCGCGGCGAAGACCCGATCGTGCTCGCGGCATCGGCCATCCTCCTCACCCTCGTCGCACTCGGCGCGGGCCTGGTGCCGGCGATGAGGGCCTCACGCATCGATCCGATGAGGGCGCTCCGGTACGAGTGAGCCCCGCCTTCAGATCTCGCGCTGGTAGTTGATGCAGATCGGGGCGGCTGCGGGCCGCCTCGCCGCGGCCCCCCCCGCAAGGATTGGCCTCATCGCGTACGGCGTGCAGGAGCGCCACAAGGAGATCGCCGCGGGCATCCTCATCGGCCTCGCCCTCGCGGCCGTGCTCGCGCGATCGATGTCGACATTCCTCTTCGGCGTGCAGCCGCTCGACCCGACGACGTTCCTGTCGGTGGCCGCCTTCGTCTCCCTGACCGCCGCGGTCGCAGCGGCCGTCCCGGCGCTCCGTGCCGTGCGGCTGGACCCTGTCGTCACGCTGCGAAGCGAGTGACGGCGCCTGGCCTGCAGATCATCTTCGTCCCGGGTATTGGGACGACTTCGCCAACGGTCTGCCCGAACCAGATCTGATAGCCGTAGGGATCCCGCACGGCGAAGTTCCTGTCACCCCACCACTGCGTCGTCAGGGGCTCGGCAATGGTGACGCCGCGCTTGCTCACCTCCCGTGCGATAGGCGTCGATGTCCTTTCCATTTGCACCCGAGCGGCGCTTTGCCTCGCTGCTCGTCCGCGACACCGCGCTGGCCGAGTCACTGACGGCGGGGTTCGAGGCGCTGTGGCGCAAGGCGCTCAGGAACCTTCGCGAGGTGCGCCTGCTGCCGCGGAGGGATTCGGCGATGTCGCGGCGAACGTGACAGTGGGCGTCACGTTCCATGCGTACCGCAGGCCGAGCTCGAAGGCCGGCGTGGGCTCTGCGTGATGTCGGCCGTGCGCCGGCCGAGCACCACCGCGAACACGTCGGCCGCACCGGTGGTGAAGGCGGCGATGCAGCGCGCATGCTTCCAACGATGTGAGGAGTTACGCCGCGAGTACGCGGATACCGGCTCACATCATCGTGGATCGCTGGTGGGCACGAGACCGGGCACATCCACTGGAACGAGCCGTCCGAGGTCGACGTCGAAGCGGTACGCAATGACGGCGCAGTTCGCCACCGGCTCCGTGCTCCACCGCCTGACGACGTCCTCGTAGGACCACCGCTCGAGGAGGTATCGGAACATGCGCATCGTTCCACCGTGGCTCACGACCAGCACGCGGGCGTGGGCCCGGTCACGGAAGAGCATGCCCAGGAACAGATAGACACGCTGCGCCACGTCGGCCAGGCTCTCGCCGCCAGGCGGGCGCGCGAAGAAGCGGCCGAACGTATCCCAGTGCTCCTGCAGCCACGGGAATGCCGCCTCGGCTTCTGTGGTCGTCATGTCGTAGGTGAAGCCGGGCTCGCGTTCGCGCAGGAACAGATTGTGTCGAATCTGCAGATTCGTCCTCTCGTCGGGGCTGAAAGCCTCCGACATGAGCTCCGCCGTCTGCGCGGCCCGCTGGTAGCCCGAGTGATACAGGTAGTCGAAGGCGCCGAATCGCTCACGGACCAACCGCCCGACGTCGAGGGCCTGGCTCACACCGAGATCCGTCAATGGCGTGAGGTGGTCCGGCTCTCCGCGCAGACCACGGCGGCTCTCGTCATCCGGAAAGAACAGGTTGCCCCGGCGTGCGACGTTGCGTTCGCTCTGGCCGTGGCGGACGAGGACCAGCAGCGCGGGACGGGACGGAGGAGGCGTCTTCGTCAGCATGTCGAGGTCATGCCCTTGTTCACGTCGGCTTCTCTTCGTCGCGGGTGAGCCTCCGCGCCAGGGTCCTTGCAGCCCTGTTCAGACGATCGTCGACGCTCGGGAACCGCGTGTCGCGCGGCCCCGCCCGCCGTGCGACTTCGGCAAACGATGCCAGATGGACGCTGTCGAACCCTCGCAATCGGTACTGCGCGGCAAGCTCGCCGGCTGTCCGGCAGAGAGCATCGGTAGCGTCCAGCTTCATGAAGCTCGGCCACTGGTCTTCGAACTGGCGCTTTGCCGAGCGAAACCCGGCGGCGGTGAGTGCGCGCCGGAGTCTCGCCAGCGTCGCGCGTGCTTCGGCATAGGTGACGGCAAGTATAGCGACTGGTGTGTCAGACGGGGACGCAGGTGGCCCGCAGGGCGGAACCTCGGTTCCGCCGAATCCGCGTCTGACCGCCCGCCCGACGATGTCGGTTCGTAGGGCGGGACTTCAGTTCCGTTGCGGACGCCGGGTCGTGCCCGGTCCCGAGCGTACACTGGCCACATGCGTGAGCCCAGGCCCGACACCGTGGACCGGACGGCCGTGCGCGTGCAGGCGCTGCACGATGAGCCGGATGATCGCACGTGGTGGTCCGCCAAAGCCTTCGCGACGGCGGACGACCCGCCCTGCGATTCGAGCGGCGGGCAGCAGGGCGGGGGCGGCCCTGGCGGTCAGTCTGCCGGCGATGGCCTTCAGGCATCAGAACGCCGGCCGGTTCTTGCGGTAGGAGTTCTTGACCGCGATCCTGCCGTTACGGAAGGTGAAGAGATCGCATCCCGTCACTTCCACGCGCTTGCCGTCTGGTCTCGTGCCGCTGAACGTCCATTCCGACACGCCGCGATCCCCGGACACGTAATGCCGGGCGTTGGCCCATCGTGCGTCAGGGAACGCATCAAACACGGCCCCGTAGGCGGCGCGTACCGCCAACTGCCCTTCGCTCCGCTCCCCGTGGACCTGCGGACCGGCCGATGCGTCGAACACGCAATCGTCGGTCATCATCGACATCAGCGCGTCGAGATCGTGCCGGTTCCACGCGTCGGCGAAACGGTCCAGCAGCTTCAGCAGGTCAACGTCTGAACGCGGAGTGGCGCTCGTCGCTTGCGCTGGATGAGTCATACGATTCCGGTACCGGTCAGCGTAACGCCGACAAAAGGACATTCCGAGTCATTCTGGCGCCTTGCGATAGCGCGTGCGAGTCGAGGACGACGCGCCACCGAGCACTCCGGACCGTGTGACCTCCACTACCATCGAGGTCGACGACTCCAGCCAGAGCGTCCGCCGCAGTTCAAAGGTGAACGGCTTTGGCACGGCTCGATCGCTGACCTGCATGGTCGTGACGATCGTCAGTTTCGATCCCTCCCATGCTGCCCGTGACGATTCGATCTGCTCGCCGCGGCCGAGCATCACGGTGTTC
The DNA here is from genome assembly GCA_964543955.1 of uncultured Bifidobacteriaceae bacterium. Lineage (GTDB taxonomy): Bacteria > Acidobacteriota > Vicinamibacteria > Vicinamibacterales > UBA2999 > VFZN01. The sequence goes on along the minus strand of CAZJBN010000063.1, from coordinate 16,475 downwards.
GGCCCTTCCGACCCGTCGAGCGGATAGACGAATCGGAGCGGCGGCTGCAAATCGTAACGGCTGAACACGTCGTATTCGACGCTGAGGCGGTTCGCGTCGTGGACGATGTCGATGGTCGTGCCCCATCCGCTGCCCATGTCGCCCGGCGCGGCAGCGGCCGCGGGCGTGCCCGGGCTCGCCGGCGTCGTGGCCGGCGCCGGCGCGTCCAGCGTCCATCGCCCGGAGAAGTTCACGGCCGCTTGCCCGGCGGCGGTGCTGCCGCACAGCACCGCGACCCCGATCGTGGCGAACGCGGATCGCAACATCGGTGGTCACCCCTGGCGAGGCTCGATGGCCGAGATCTTCGTGCCGGCGAGCGTCAACCGCATGAGGTCTTCGCCCCAGATGACCTTGCCTGGAAACACGTCCTGGATCTCGTGAACGATCTGTTCGCGCACGGTCGGCTGATCGATCTGTCCGAGCAGGTGGGTCAGGACGAGCGTCCTGGCGCCGGCCCGCCTGGCGATCTCCGCGTTGTCGCGGTGATTGCCGCAGGCCATCCGGTACGCCGGCGACGGCTCGGTGCCGCTGAAGTAGTGATTCATGTGAATCAGGATGTCGCAGCCGCGCGCCAGCTCGACGATGGCGTCGTGCGGACCGCTGTCGCCGGTGTAGCAGATCGATCCTTCGCTGGTGTCGATGCGGAAGGCCAGGCACTCCAGGTACGGCTGGACGTGCTGGGCGTGTCCGACGGTGATCTTCCATCGGTCGCTGGCGATCACCGAACCGGCGTGGATCTCCGTGACGCGCGGCGCCGGCCGCCGGCGCGGCAGCGTGCCGCCGCGTGCCTCGAACTGATCCTGGCTGCTCGTGTGCTCGATGCGCGCGCGAATGTCCGGGCCATAGATGCCGTCGACGCCGACGAGCTGCTCGGTCATGCGGGCAATCGGTGGCGGGCCGAAGACCTCGAGGTCGCCGACGCGATCGGCCCCTTGATCCCATCGCTGCAGGATGAGGCGCCCGTAATCCATGCAATGGTCGTAATGGAGGTGGGTGAAGAAGGCGTGCGTCACATCGACCGAGCGATGCCCGGCCTGCAGCAAACGGTGATGCGCGCCGGGCCCGTGATCCCACACGATCAGATCGTTGCCGACCTCGACGAGATATCCGGAGCTCTGCCGGGTCAGCGAGGGTGACGGGGTCCCCGTACCGAGTAGCGTCACGCTGAGCGGCTTCGCCGCGGGTGCCGGCACGGGCGACGCCTGTCCGTCCGATGCCGCGTTCGACAGCGTCACCGCCGGCGTCGAGGCCAGCATCGCGATGAAGTCGCGCCGTTCCACGGCCGCCTCCTATCTCCCGGGGGGTTGATACGGATCCGGCGTGTTCGGAGGCACGTGCGGATACCGCTCGGTGGTCGCGTTGAACTCGTTCACGATGCGATCGGTGATGCTCTGGATCCAGGGGTGCGCGTCCTTGATGTCGGTCTCCTCCTTCGGGTCCGACAGCAGATGGAACAGCCGCATCAACGGCGAAATCGCCGGCCCTCCGGATTCCGGGGCGTAGACATAGTGCAGTTTCCAGTCGTGCCACTTCACCGCCCGCAGCTGCGCATTGGCGTGCAGCAGCACCGACTCGCGGCTCGAGACCGCCTGCTTTCCCTCGAAGAACGGCAGCTGGTCGACGCCATCGATCGCCCGATCGCGCGGCACGATGTCGACGCCGACCGCGGCGGCAATGGTCGGGAAGAGATCGATCTCGTGGACCAGCTCGTTCGTGACCTGGCCGGCCGGAATTCTCGCCGGCCACCGGACCAGGCACGGTGTGCGGATGCCGCCCTCCATGACGCTGTTGTAGAAGCCCGACCACGGTCCGGACGATCCGCGCCACGGCCGCCGCCCTTCCGCGCCGTTGTCGGAGCACCAGAACACCAGGGTATTGCGCGACACGCCAAGCCGATCGATCGCGTCGAGGATCAGGCCGACGTTGTAGTCCAGCTCCGCCATCGCGTCGGCGACGTCGCCCGCGCCGGTCCTGCCGACGAAATCCGGGTGGGTCAAAGTCGGGAAGTGGATCTGCGTCATCGGGTAGTAGACGAAGAACGGCCTGCCGTCCCGGACGCTCCGCTCCATGAATGCGATGCTCTTCTCGGCCGACTCGCGGTCGATCGTGCGACGGCTGTGCAGATCGAACGGCTTCACATCGCGAGGGCGCTCGCCGGTTCGACCTTCCCAGATGAACGACGTATTCGGTGTCTTCTGCCCCTGCGCGATCGTCGTCTGGGCCTCGTTGCTGGTGCGCGGGATGCCGTAGTACTCGTCGAAGCCCTGTTGCGACGGGTTGCGCTGCTCGGGGCGGTTGCCGCCAAGGTGCCACTTGCCGAACAGCCCGGTGGCGTAGCCGATCGACTGCAGCGCTTCCGCAATCGTCACTTCCCACAACGTGAACCCGGCCGCCTGCGTCGCACCGGTACGGATCGCATACCGGCCGGTCATCAACGCCGCACGCGAGACGGTGCACGAGAACTCGACGTTGAAGTTGTTGAGGCGCAGACCCTCGGCCGCCAGGCGGTCGAGTCGAGGGGTGATCGCGCCGCGTACGCCACCGTAGACGTTGACTTCACCCCAGCCCAGGTTGTCGGGAAACATCAAGACGATGTTGGGGCGGACGGCCGTCGTGGTCTGCCCGTCCGCCACGGCGAGCGCCCCGCACCACAGGACGACGCAGGCGCCGCCCGCGATCGCAGCCAGCCGCCGCGAGAGCCGCACGTGCGAGGCGATCGATGGTCCGCTCATGATCGGACGGCACAGCATACCAGCGATCGTCAGCAGTCGCGCATCGGCCCAGCGAACCCTGGACGGCCGCACGAATGACAGCGCGAAGCGCGTCGGGCGGCGCCTCCGACACCTGCTCGCCCACCCGGTCCCCTGGGGGCCTTGACCCGGTGTCGTCGTCGCCCTCGCGACCCCTACCGCGCCGGCTCCAGGGCGGCCAGCAGCGCCGCCAGTGACTCGTTCAGCAGCATGGTGCCGACACGCGCCCCGCGCTGGTGTCCCATGCGGACGACCACCAGATCGTGCGACGGCACGATGAAGGTGTGCTGGCCGCCCGCGCCGGACATGCAGTACGCGTCGCGCGGCAGGTTCCACTGCCCTTCGCCGTTCACCCAGAACTGTCCACCGTACTCCTTGCGCCGCCACGCCGGGGCGGGTGTGCTCACGAATTCCGTGAAGCCTTCCGGCAGCAGACGTTCGCCGTTCCACACGCCGCCGCGCAGGTAGAGCAGACCGAGCCGCGCCCAGTTCCGCGCCGTGCCATCAGAACCGAGCTGGCAGCCTGTCGGCGTGATCGGCCATCGGGTCGGTCGGACGTGTCGATTCGTCGGCCAGTCGACGCTCTCTGTGCAGCTCCTTATACTGGACGCGTGACCTTCCGCAACCAGTTGCTCGGGACCCTACGCCTGCTGCAGCCGGTACTCGACGAGCCTGGCGTGCTCGTCGTCGGCTCCGAAGTTCCGAACCTGCTCCAGCCCGGCGCAGCCTCGACGCTCGTCGTGTCGCAGGACGTCGACCTTGCGATCCCGGTGGACAAGGTATCGGTCATCAAGGCGCGGCTCAGGGGAATCGCCGGGCTCCGGCCTTCTCCAGACGAGCCGTCGATCTACGTACCCACGGCTCCAGGCCTCATCGAAACGAACTTCCTGGGCCTCGACGTTTCCACTCGTGATCCCGGCCAGACCTACGTGCTCGACGATGCGGACCTGCCGCTGATGGTGTTCGGTCCGATCGGCCTGCTTCGGCCGGGGCCGGTCGTCGAGATCGACGGACTGCGCATCCCGTTGCCCCGTCCATCCGACCTGGCCGTGGAGAAGCTCCTGTCCGACCGCGCGGCGGAGAAAGGCGTCCGCGACCTGCTCGTGGTGGCCGGGCTTCTGGTCGTGATGACGTCAGGCGACGTCGACGAGGTGGTCACCACCGTGGCCGGCCTCGCACCCGAGCACCGGCACACGGTTCGGTCGAGCCTCACGGTTCTCTCGCTCCTGGACGCGCGGGCCAGCATGCCGGACCCCCGGGCGGTCCGGAATCGAGTCGCGGCGCTCCTCGAGCGGCTGCAATCAGCCGACGGCCATGAGTAGCCCGGTGATCGAGCGGATGAACACGCGCGCGCGCGAGGTGCGTGCACGGGCCCTGGTGCGCGCCTTCGAGTACCGGCAGCGTCATCACGCCGCCGGCGTCTGGTACCGAGTACGACGTGCCCTGTCCGCCGCGAAGGCGGTGTACGTGATCCCGGTCGACGCGGCGGAGATGCTCGTGTCCGAAGGCCACGTCGAGGCGGCGTGTGGCCGGGACCTCGAGCCCGTGAAGCGTCTCGTCTTCGTGAGCGAAGAGCGCCTGTCGCGTCTGCCAGAGGCGCGCTCGATCGCGGTCGGCATGGGACCGGAGTTCCTCGAGGCCACTGCTCTGGCCCTCGTGCCGTTCGGCGACTCGCCCGGCACGACGCGCGACTGACTCGCGCCTCGATTGCCCCGGACCTTCGCCGCGCGAACCGTCTCGACGATCTCGTTGGTGGTGGAGTCCACCTGAACCGCCGACCCGGCCGGACGGCCAATGACTCCTACGGGCATGCGCCGTAGGAGGACCTGCCTCGCGCGCTTCCCATGTCCTCATCCGGTTCGTGAATGGACAGTCTATGTGCGCGTGGATCGCGGTCGCCGCTGGCGGTGCGCTCGGGTCGGTGGCCCGCCATGGAGTGAACAGGCTCGTCCACCAGGAATGGCCGCTGTTGCGATTTCCCCTCGCAACCGCACTCGTCAACATCGTGGGCTGTCTCGCGATCGGGGTGTTGGCTGGGCTGGTCATGACTGGCCGCCTCCCGATGCGAACCTGCTGGCGCGAGTTCGTCTTCGTCGGCCTCCTCGGCGGATTCACGACGTTCTCGACGTTCGGTCTCGATACGATCACGCTCGTTCGCTCCGGCGATGTCTCGCAGGCATTGCTGAACGTCGTGCTGCAGGTCGTGTGCGGGCTCACGGCGCTCCATGTCGGGCTCGCTGCCGTCGAGCGGCTCGGCGGCCTGGTTCGTTGACAGAGAGAACGGATGCTCCGTGAGATGACGCCTGTCGATCAGGTGGCCCGTCGGCTCGGTGTGACCAGACAAGCGTACATCGAGGTCCGCCTGGCGGACGCCGTCGTCAAGGCGACATCCTGACTGGTTGACTCCCGACGCCACCAGTCATCCGCGAGGAGCGCGAGTCCGCGTGATCGCGATCGACGCGTCAGCGATGCCGGCGTCCCTCCTGCTGACTTGCACGCGGCGGAACAGGCCCGGGTAGTCGAGCACGATGCCGTCTTCGTCCACCGGGAGTTCGGCCGCGAAGCCACTGCCATCGAGGCTCTCGAAGAGGTAGAGCCGGTCGGCCAGGCGTGTATACGCCTGCGGTTGCGCACGGAGTGTCAGGTCCGGCGCGGCGATCCAGACCACGCGGAACTGCCGCCGCTCGCCGACCACCATCGGCTCGCGGCGAATCGGGAAGCTGTTGGTGAAGGGCGTTGGCCAGATATCGATGTCGATGCAGCCATCGAGGTCGCCGAGAATCCGATCATCGACATGCTGCCAATGACCCCGGCCGTCCGTTCGCAGGCTCGACGACTGCGTGAAACCATCCGCCGCCACGACGAGTTCGGCCTCGCGAAGCTGCCATGCATCGTCCCAGGCCAGGCGGTAGGTCAGTCTGAACGGCCCGCGCGCCTCGTCCACCGCCAGGACGACGCTGTCGGCCGTTCGGTCGGCGAGGAGCAGATGCTCCATGCCCACACCCTCGTGAGCCGTGTTCCACGTGGGGGTCCAACAGACCGTGCGTTTCTGTGACATCGGCATGTAGAGCGGCAGGAAGAAGTGTACCGAAGGGAACGTCGCCATGAATATGGCGTTTGCCGGCGATTCGAGCGGCCGCGATGGTGGAGCAGGGCGTCCTTTGGAGAGCATGCTGCGCGTTGCCGCTGTATGTCGGGCGTTGTAGTTCCCAAAGGGGCAACAAGAGGGCAAGGTTCCAAGACACCACACCTGGGCGATTTGGCACCGTCTTCTCAACCACGGCTAACGCCAGTCACCATTGAGCTGGAACGCCGCCCAGTAGAAGGGATGGGCGGCATCTGCCTTTCCGGCCTGGGCGTTCGGCTCGCGATGGCCGGCGCCACCGCGAATCAGATCGAGCTGCGCCTGACGCAACGCCGCGTCCTTGCTCCGGCCGGTCTTCAGATAGCCGTAGAACCGCGTCATCAACGTCGCGGTCGTGTCATCCGCCACGCTCCACAACGACGCCAGCACCGAGCGCGCGCCGGCATAGTGAAAGGCCCGCGTCAGCCCCACCAGGCCTTCGCCGCCCATCTCCTTCCCTAGCCCCGTTTCACATGCCGACAGCACCACCAGGTCAGCGTCGATGCGCAGCCGCTCGAAGATCTCCCACGCCTGCAGGATGCCGTTGTCCTGGCCTTCCTTGACCTGGGCGGGGATGGTCAGCGCCAGCCCCGAGTTCAACGGAAAGCGCTCGTCGAGCAGCCCATGCGACGCGAAATGGAGATACCGGGTCTCCCTGGCCACTCCTTTGGCCCGTTCTTCCGTCGCGGCGTCACCCACGTACGTCTCAGCCGTCGCTCGGTACAAGCTGGCTATGGCCGCGACTTCGCGCTTGGTCGCCGGCAACGGCGTCAGCCGATACCCCCGCGTGAGCATCGAGCGCACCACCGGGTCCGGACCGTCGAGTTCCGCCTTGTCCGCGCCGACGGTGATCGCCGGATACCTCGGATCGCCGAACGCGATCAGGGTCCTCTGTGACGCCGTCACGCCTCGATTCTGCCGCGCCTTTCTCAGTTCAGCGTAGACGGTCGCCGAAACGACGACGTGCACCGCCTTCCATTCGACCAGGTACTGCCAGTCTCGACCACGCGTGGCGCTCGCCTCAACGCCGCGCGCCAGCGCGGCAAACGGCAGCGCGTGCAACGGTCCGTCGGGCACCACCAGCACGCGCGTCGCCCTGGCCAGCGCTGGCGCCACTGGTCGCATCAGCACGTCGTACAGGCGCCGGCCGCGCTCCACGATCCCGGTCAGGTCTGTCGTGCCCAACGCTGCGCGCTGGATCAGCCCGCGGAACCGCTCGACGTCGGCTCGCAGCTGCGTTTCGCCAATCGCGAGGGGGTAGACCTGCACGCTGGCCTCGGGCGCCAGTGCGAACAGGTAGCTCTTCTCCTTACCGATGCTGTACGACAGGACGAGCGTGCCGGGATCGAGCGTCGCTCGCACGCCGTTGACATCCAGCGCCTGGGGATACTGCAGGGCGGCCAGCCGAGGCGATTGCTGCCGGATGCGCGCGACGATCTCCGACTGGCGCTCGCGCAGCTCGCGGATGTGCGCGAGCGCGGTATCGACTTGCGCCTGTTCTCTCACGGGGTTCAAGCGTGCGAGCGTGGCTTGTGCCTGGTCATACTCCCACGCGATCCGCTTGCGTTCGCGCTCGATGTCCTCGGGCACATCCGCGGTGAAGACCAGGTCGCGCTCGCCCAGCATCGTGAGCAGCGTCCGCGCGCGCGATCGCTCCAGGATGTGGAACGCGTCGGCCGCCTGGTTCTGCTCGACGAGAAACGCGATGTAGTCGCGGTAGTAGTCAACATATCCAGTCCCGAAGCTGGATTGCGCTTCCTGGGTGCCGCCCAGCCTCCCGACTTGTGCTTCCAGGGCGCCGATTGCGCCGCGAAGATGATCAGCCGCCAGTGCGGTCTGATTGGTCTTCCAGTAAAGCACTCCAAGATCGTACAGCGAGCTCGCCTCAGCGAGACTCCCAGGGCTCAAGTTCTGCCTTATGGCCAGAGCGCGCTTATGGAGGGCCTCCGCCTGTGCCAGGTTCTCGCGCCTCAGTGCGACGTTTCCCCATCTGCCCAGGTAGCTGGCCAGATCGACACTGTTGGGCGCAAGTCTCTCCTGGATCGCGACTCCACGCGCATAGTACGCCTCCGCAGTTGCCAGATCGTTGCGATCACGAGCCACATTGCCAATGTTGCTCAGCGACGAGGCGACTTGGATGCTGTCGGGCGCCAGACGCTCTCTGATCGCGAGCGCGCGCTCATGATAGGCGTAGGCCGTTGCAAGGTCACCACTGCGCGTACGCTGGTTTCCAATGTTGTGCAAGGCTGTCGCCACGCCCAGGCCTTCAGGCATGAGTGTCTCGTAGATCGCCAGGGCGCGCCGGTAATAGTGCTCCGCAGCTGCCAATTCCCCGCGGCTGCTGGCGACATTACCGAGATTGGTCAGTAGTCCGGCCAGACTGAGGCCGTCGTCCGGCGCGAACTTCTCTTCGATTGCCAGAGAACGCTTGTAGTAGTCCTCTGCCGTGGCCAGGTCGCCGCGATCTTCAGCAACACGGCCGAGATTGTTGAGGGAGCCAGCGGGCTCAATACTGTTCGACGCCACAGTCAGCTGAATCTTCAGGCCGCGCGTATAGAGAGTCTCAGCCGCTGCCAGGTCGCCGCGATCCCGGGCAATGTTTCCCAGGTTATTCAAAGAACCCGCCACTTCGAGACCATCGGGTGCCAGTTGGTCACGGATGGCCAGAGCGCGCGTGTGATAGCCTTCAGCCTTGTCCAGCACACCGCGAACCCAGTAGACATTCCCGAGATTGTTGAAGGAACGTGCCAGATCAAGGCTGTCTGGCGCCTGTTTCTCTTGAATTGAGATGGCGCGCAACAAATCACCCTCGGCTGGCACCAGGTCGCCTCGGTACAATTTCAAGCGTCCGAGGTCGTTCAGGGAACGGGCCGTACTCAAACTCTCGCCACCGGCTTTCTCTCTGTCGGCCCTGGCAGACTCAAAGGCTTTCTCTCCGTCGTCGAACTTGCTTTCACTCTGGAATGCTCGGCCGATCGAATCCCAAATGAGAGGCTGAGCGATCGCGATGCCGGCCTTCGCCGCCGCGGCGAGCGCCGTCTGATAAGCATTCTGCGCTTCTCGCCAGCGTCCGACCTCAACCCACTCGTCGCCAATCCTCAGGCTGATCCAGCTGGCAGTCTCCATGTCGTGCGTGGACTCGGCGGACCTGGCGAGTGTGTTCCACAATGCGATGCCTTTGTCGAATCGTCCGGCGGCAAGAATCGACCTTCCTTCCGTATAGACGTTGAGCGCGTGCTCCTCGAGCCTCGGGTGGACCGTGACACCCCAGTTCCCGATGGGTACTTCGAAGTTCGTCTCCTTGCCGTTACGCTGGCCGCGTACTCTCACACTGCCCCGCGGACCCTGCTCCATGTCCACCCACATCCAGTGAAACACCGATTCAATGCTTCCCTCCGCCTTCTCCGGATTCGCCGGCGAACTCGGTGGCCGCTGCCATCCCAGAAGAACGTCGCCCGGCAGGATGCCAGCCTGCTCGCCCGCCGAGCCCTTGCTCACGTCCTCGACGACGACACCGGGTTGGGCGATGCGCACGGCGCCGGCCTGCTCGTGACCAAGGAGCAGAACCGCGGCGAGCGCAACTGAAAGCCGCGCCAGAGAGTGAGTCATACAGCCCTCACCTTCGTTGCTTTACAAACTCCAGATTAGAGCATCCAAACCGGACCAGTGCTTCCACGATCGGGCCATTGCCAGGGCTCCGGCCGAGCGCGGCCTTCAACCCTTCGCACGCTTCCAACTGCAGGCCGAGGCTGCGGTCCAGGTCCGCCAGCAGCGCAACCAACGACTGATCGCCGGATGCGTCGACGTTCGCCTTCAACGCCGCACGGCGTTCGAGGTCGTCTTCGCTCAGCGTGGAGAACACCGCCTCTCCACGCATCGCCGGCTTCTCCGCATCAAGCGTCCGCACCCGCCAGTAGTACGCACTGCCTGGCCGAAGAATGTCGGGAGAGATCTGCACCGCAGTCGCGGTTGTCTCCACCGCAAACACTGCGTTCCCGGTTTCGTCCTCCACTTCAACCCGGTATCGCTGATAGCCTTCAACAGGATCGAAACGCACGACGGCACTGTGCGCGAACGTCGCCACGCCACCTGAGGGGTACAAGTTGGCAATGAGTTCTCCCGGTCTGCCGGCCCGAATCCTCGTCCCGGCCAACCGTGTGCCCGGCTTTTCTTCAGCCGCGATTGGAGCGATGACCACCATCGCGGGCACGGGTGGCAGCTCCCTGATCGCGCCCTTCTTCGTTTCAACCGCCGCACGGCCTACCGTTACCAGTGCCTGCTCGCCGAGCTCGTAACGGGCGCCTGTGAAGAACGCGAGCACGACTCGCGCTCCCGATTCTGTCTCTACAGACATTCCAGGCCTGAGACGCTCGAACAACCGGATCTCGGTCCTCTCGTCGTCGAACCGCACGAACGCCTTTCCCGAGACGAGGCACACGATCGCGGACGATTGTTGCAGCGTCGCTGCGAACGCCGCCACGACGCAGCTCGAGAGCTGCAGGGCGATTGCAACGATTCTGGCGGTAGACAAGTCCCTCATGTCGCCTTCTCCGTTGCCGTCTCTGGAAAGGCGGGCAGCCTGTGGCGCAGAATGGCCGCACCGGCGATCGCGAACGAGAACGCCAGGACTGGAGCAACGATCGGCCACAGCTGACGGTTCCACCGGAACAGTGCGAACGAGAGGGCCACATAGAGGACGCCGCCGGCACCCACCGTCGCCATCGTCCAGCCGCTCCGGGGCAGATAAAGCAACGCAAAGATGGCAATCCCGGACACCAGGCAGAGTGACGCGGCGACCAATGCGCCATGAGAGGGCGTGAACCGTCTCCCGTCGAGCAGGGTATTCAGCGAGAGCGCCTGGAGGACGAGGCCGGACGCCTCACTCGGCAGAGCCCGATGCCGGACAACAGGGTGAATATCACCCGAGCCGGCAAATTCACCTCCTACGAGGACTATGCGATCGCGAAACACCTCGGGCGTCGTCATCAACACGGACGGTGCGTCCTTCCAGGACACGCGTTGGAACTTCGTCCAATCAACGGCGTAGTCGATGAAGAATCGGGTGTCTGCCCCGCCGTTCAACTGGCCTGTCATGATGATCCCGGCGGTACGAGCTGGCAAAGACGGGACGCTCCTGCCACGCTCATCCCGATAGGTCGATCGCATGGTCCGAACGACGCCATCAGGGTCGGCGGCAAGGTTGACGAAGCCGAACAGGTCTTCGATCTTGTCGCGGCCGAGGGCGACCGTCACCAGACCCTGCACGGATTCGGGCCCGGTGACTCCCCCGTCGGCTTTGGAATAGCTCGCCAACACGAGGTTCGGCGAGTGATCCAGAATCAGCTTCGCGAACGATTCCGAGCGGCTCCACTGCTCCGGCAGCAGCAGATCCACCGCGACAACCTTCGCGCCGGCATCGAAGACGCTTCCGAGCACGCTGCCCACTTCGTCCGCTTTCTCTGCAAGCGGTGCGGCATCCGCCGCCAGGGTCGCCTCGTCGATGGCCAGGAGCACGATGCGCGAATCGGGAGCGCGCAGCGGCTCGAGCCTCATACGGGCGTCGAGCAGCGTATTTTCCAACGCTTGAACCGGGGGCAGGGCTTGTAGAAGCGGGTGGAGCAGCAGCACGAGACCCGCGATCGCGGCTGACAGTAGGGCCCGCCTCGGCAGCTGCTGTTGCCTCCATTGGCGCACCAGGTATTGATGCTGCGCCTGATGCAGTTGCGCCACGACGTCGCAGGCGCGCAATGGACGGAATCCTGGATCTTTGTGTAAGGGTTTCAGGATTGCCTGGTCCAGCTCGTTCGGCACAGAGGAGGACACCTCGGATGGCAGCGGAGGGTCCGGGCGAACATGCGAATCCACCTGTCCCAGCGGGGAGGCGGCAAAAGGCCGCCGGCCAACGAGGACCTCGTAGACCAGGATGCCGAACGCGTAGATATCGCCAGCCGGTGAAGCGTTCCCGCCCTCGAGGACCTCCGGGGCGATGTACTCCAACGTGCCGACAACGGTGCCTGGCGCGGTCAGTCCTCCCGGCGCAGGCGCGGCCTCACGCTGGTTGCGGGGTGTCGGGTCGCCCGGACCGCCAGATTGAGGTGGTTCCACTCGGGAGCCGATTGTCGAGCCGGGCTTGGATTCGAGTGAATTTGAGGGTTCCAGGAACGACGCGATGCCGAAGTCAACGATCTTGGCGCCGCGGTGCGTGCCGTCGCACGTCGGAAGAAGAACGTTTGCGGGCTTCAGATCCCGATGAAGAATCCCGCAATCATGAGCGTAGTCCAGCGCGAGCGAGATGCTGCCCAGGATCGGAAGGGCTTCGTCGACGGTGAGTGGACCCGTGCGCCCGATGTACTCGCTGAGGGGGATGCCGTCGATGTACTCCATGACCAAGTACTGGCCGACTCTTGGGTCGACCCCGAAGTCGGTGACCTGGACGATGTTGGGATGATTGAGCCGTCCCAGCGATTGGGCCTCGACACGGAAGCGTGCGAGATGTTCCGCTGAGTGCGACGTCCGAGGTCGAACGAGCTTCAGAGCGAACGTCTTCCCCAATTCGAGGTGACGTGCGTGGTAGACAACCCCCATGCCACCGCGGCCGAGACAGCGCTCGAGGCGATACTTCCCATCCACGATCGCGGCGCCGTTCTCGACCGCAAGCGGATCGTCACTGGGAGTCTCGCGGCACGGCCGCGTCCGCGGACCCGTCTGACGATGAATGTCGGCGACCGTGGCCAGCACCCGGAGCATGTCGAGGAGGGACTGTTCGGCGGCCTCTGCGTGCGACTCGGCAGACGCCCAGTCGATCGACGCTCCGTCGAGAATCGCGCCGGCGACATCCTCAATCCACTCTTGGCGCCCGGGCACGTTTCATCTCCTCTGCGAGACGGATGAGCGCACGCTGCGCGGCCTTGCGCGCGGCATCAGCGGTAGGCTTCCCGAAGGCCTCTGCCAACTCCTCGTAGGTGTAGTCCATCTCGACGCGAGCAACGATCAGCTCGCGTTCCTCGGGCTTCAGGCGCTCCAGCGCCTGCTCGTAGTGTTCGAGGGCTTCGCTCCCGATCGCCTCCTCGAGCGGCGAGCCGGTCGCCGCGAGTTCCATCTCGTCCAACTCGGTCGAGTCGGGCCGCCGCCTCTTGCGCCGCAGCTCGTCGCGCAGGCGATTGACTACGGCCTGCCGCAAATAGGCGCGGAGCGCGCCGACGTGACGGGCCTCGAACTGTCCTATTCTCTTGAACGTCTGGAGCAGGGCGTCCTGGACAAGATCGTCGGTGTCGGCGAGGTCACGAGCCCAATGCGGCAGGCGCCCGCTCGCCCAGCGTTGCAGCGGGCGCAGATGACGGCAAAACAGCCCGTCGAGCGCCTCCTGGTCTCCCTGGCGCGCGCGATCGATCAGCTCACGGGTGGACGCCGGACCACCCCGATCGCGTGCGGCCTGGTCCACCTCTCGAGGTCGAATGGGGTCCTTGGCCATACCGAGCGGGACACTCCGGGCATCCTATCAAACTGCGGCTTTGTTGAACGTCGCGATGTCCGGGCCGCCACTCGTGCGGGGTGCCGAGACCCGGAACCCAGTCCCGCGACAACGATGACCTGATGCACACCGACGACGCTGGACAGCGGCTGGACGGCGCCACCCGCTATACCTTGCGCGTAGCTGGTTCCTAAATTGGTGCGGTAGGCGGCGTGAGGTCCGCCGTCGCCCTCCGGGCTTCGGCGCATCTCGCCATGAGGGACGCGATCACGGCCTTGGCGGCAACTGCGTTCATCTGAGTCGGGAGAGGCGTCTTGCGGCGTCGGGCCGAATCGGAATACGATAGGGGTTCTTCACGATGCCGGCGGGCGCTCCCGGCGGCGTGAGCCTGCCACATTCCTCGGTAGCTCAATGGCAGAGCATCCGGCTGTTAACCGGAGGGTTGCTGGTTCGAGTCCAGCCCGAGGAGCCAATCTCCAGTTTTGCCTCCATTCGCGAACACGTCGAACGGCTTAATGTAGGTCGGAGAAAGACTTCCGCGATCGAACGTCGAGTTCGATACAAGCGTTTTCAGGAGACGCGCCTGTTCTCGCGGATTTTTCGCAACATACGACGAATAGGCGGTTTGCGCGAGTTCTAGAATCTGGAGCCCTGCGGCTTCGTACGCCTCGCTCGCGACTTCGTGACGTTCCATTTCAGTTCGAACGCGCCGAAGCTCCTCCTGGAGTTCGGCGGACTTCGCGGTCCAGAGTTCATCTGGAATCGCGTCGCTTAGCCGATCTTCGTAGACGCGGTCCAGTTTCGCCCGAAGCAGCATCTGCTGCTGTTGCAACCGCAGCATCGACGTGCGAACGAACTTCTCCTTGTCAGCTTGGCTCTCGCGGAGCACTGTCGCCAGCTTGCCGGCGAGTTCAGCCGGGATCCGAACCTGCTTGAGGATCTCTCCGAACTGACGGATGAGTTCCTCCTCGCGAACGTACGTGTTGCCGCACGGTCCCTTGTGCCCGGTACAGTGGTAGTACACGTACTGGCCCTTCTTGGTCTCGGCCGTGAATGCACAGCCGCATCGACCGCAGGTGACCAGTCCGGCGAACGCGTGCCGCCGCTTCGTGTGCTTGGAATGATTGGCGGCTGCAAACACGTCTTGAACGCGAGCGAAGAGGTCGCGCGAGATGATCGGCTTGTGCAGTCCCTGATGTAGCTGTCCCAGCCAGTAAAACTCGCCGTGGTAGATCGGATTCTGAAGGAGCTGGTGAATCTTGGCCTTCACCAGGGGCGTGCCGCCGGTTCTATTGGTGAGTCCGACTGCTGCGGCTTTCTTCGTCAGCGCCTTTAGCGAGTACTCGCCCGACGCGTACCACTCGAAGAGTTTCGCGATGATGGGAGCGCGTTCCGGATCGGGTTCGATCCGATGCGTCGCGAGGTTGTTCTGATATCCGACAGGCGCGACCGTGGGCCAATGGCCCTGCCGCGCCTTCTCGATCATGCCCTTGCGGACCTCTTCGCCAAGGTTGTCGATGTAGTTCTTGGCCATCAGCACCTTGATGCCGTGCATGAACTTCTCTGACGACCGTGAGTCGTCCGACAGGACGACGTTCTCCTTTACGAAATGGACCTCGATGCTGAGTTCGTCGATCGTTACCCAGTCCTTGATGTTGCGGTACAGACGATCCGTCTTCTCCACCAGGAGGATTCGGCAGGTCGAGGACTTCTCGCGCAAGAATGCAACCATCTCGCCAAACGACGAGCGGCCGGCGCGCTTCGCGGTCTCAACGTCTTCGAATTCCTGGACGACGTGAATGCCTTCACGTTGCGCGTATTCGTTGAGCAGTTGTCTTTGCGCCGGGATCGAGAATCCCTGTTCCTGTTCCTTAGACGAAACGCGAACGTACATAACGGCTGTACGGCCCGGTGAGGGCTTTGCGGCAGGCTGCTGGCGGGCACGGCTCTTCATGGCTGTTCGGATTTCGGAACGGTGCCAGTGCCGTCGGAAAGGCGTTCCAAAGACCATTCTTGCAGGATCGCGAGGTATCGGGCAACTGGCTCGAGGAACTTTCGCTCAACTTCATCGACCGTTTCTACAGGTTCACTCGCGTGGGACACGGATCGCCTGTTGACCGCCTGCCGGCGGCTCTCGTCGAGAACGCGAGGTTTGGCGATTCGTGGCATGGCCGTCTCGATAGAGGGGCCAGGCGCAGCCATGATGGCTGCGCCTGGATTCGTGGGCCCTACGAAGCGGCCTCAGTGGCTGCCTCCACGTACTCGGCGTATGCCTGCAGCACGAGATCTCGAACCTGCTCTTGCGCAGCAGCGTCAGCGACTGGCCGCAGCAGTGCGAAACTGCGGCGATCGCCATTGACGGTGTACTGACGCGAAGGGAACGTGACGTTGCGGCCACTGCCGCTGCGCCGCTCCCAGACCGCGAACCCGATCAGCTTCAAGCCGTCGAGTACGCCATCGGTGAAATGCAGCTCGGCATCGGCGAGTTTGCCGGGCGGGTTGGCTTTGTCGTTCGGAACGATCTTGACGACCATGATGTGACCTCCTGAGAAGCTCGCCTTTTCGGCGAGCGGTTAACACTGACGATCGAGTTGAGCGAGTCATGCCGCGACCTGATTCAGACTGGCCGTCAGCAACAGGCGCCACAGCAGCTGTTGCAGCGTGTTGAAGCTGGCCAAACGGGGATCCGCCGCGATCAGCAGATGGCCGTTCCCCTCGTACTTGGCGCACTGCCAGTCGCAATCGAGCGCGTCCACGAGCACGAGCCGTGAGGCGTACTGGCTGCGCGTTGTGTCGAGGCTGAAAGGGTCCTCTGCGTAGCAGGACAGTTCGAGCAGGGTGTCTGCGAGCAGCGTGATCGTGGCCGGCGAATCGAGTTCCGTCGGCCCCGTCGTGATGAACGCAGAGTACAGGCGCGTGTGGTGGCCGATCGTCACCGTGATGTTGGGTGTGAGCGACCGTTCATTCATTGGTGTTCTCCTTTCTTCGAGATCCCCCGCCGCTTCGATAAATGCCCTCCGTGTGAAGTGCGGAGGTCCGAGTCAAGGCCGCGCCAGCGGCGAGCGCAGCGAGCGAAGCCTTGACGCGGCCG
>CAZJBN010000062.1:0-26758 GCA_964543955.1 uncultured Bifidobacteriaceae bacterium | reverse complement strand
CCGCCGCTGTGGGCGTTGAAGAACGCGCCCACAGCGGCTTGGAAAACGAGAGAACCGTTTTCCACAGCTCCCACAGGCACTTGACAACCGGTCATTCCATATCAGCTAGCTCGATGCCGGACACGCCGCTCGCGTTCACCTCCCACTTCGCCACCGCAAGCATGCCGCTGGCGTAGTCGACGCCGACGACGCGACCGGAGGGACCCACGGCACGGGCTGCGGCAATCGTCGCAGGAGCAGTGCCGCAGGCCACGTCGAGAACCGCCTGCCCCGGACCGAGTGCGAGCCGGTCGACCGTGCCCGTCGAGAGGAACTCCCAGTAGCGCACCGACGCGCGCGGGTAGTCCTCAGCAGCTGCGGAGTAAGTGGCGCGCAGATCGAAGCCTCCAAGCGCTCGTGCCGCCTGCCGTCTCCGTGGCCGTCGGAGGCTATGCAGAGCCCCTCCGGACGGCTCGCGCACATCCGGAGGGGCCGCGGACGGCACGGCGTCAGACCGGCTGGCCATTGCAGGTGAGAGAGGCCGCCAACGCCACCGGCCTCGCTACGCTGTTGCACATGGGTGAATGGGATGTGGCGAAGGTCACCAGATCCCGTAGGCCCTCGAGCGTGCCTCCCGCCCTGGCGGCAACGCGCGCGACGAACTGCTGACAGCCCGGCGACACGCGGTCGTCGACGTCGGCAAGGCCCCGCATGTCGAAGTGTCCCTCGAGATCGACATCGAGCGCCTCGAGACGAATGCCCCGGGCCGCCGCGTGGTACGACGTCGTGACCGAGAGGCACGACGCCATAGCCTTGAGCAACGCCTCCTCCGGCATCACACTGGTGTCCGTACCGAGCAGTTCCGGTACGTAGTCGCCCGTGTAGCCCTTCGGCTGGGGATCGCGGTGCTCGATCAGCAGCACGCCTTCCGCCTGATCGAACCCTGGGCTCGAGCTCCGCACGCGTGCGCCGCCCAGCCACTCCGACGAGGTGTAGAAACGGCACCGACCCAGGACGGGCTGCGCCTGGATGGCGGTTACCGCCGCGGTCAGATCCGCGATGTTGACGCCGTGACGGATCTCCCCGGTATCGGGAGCGCCCTCGACTGTGTCGACGTCGAACAGCCAGTCGATCGGCACCGGATGGGTGATGGTGTTGGCGACCGGCGAGCGGGCAAGTGCGTACTCCAGCACGTCACACACGCGGGCCGGCGGCCCGCTCGGAGAATCGACGCGCACGTCGAGGTGGATCTGCTTGAACCCCGGCATCACGCGTTCGTCGAGCCCGAGCAGCCCCTGCAGGTCCAGCGTCCCCCATGCATCCACTTCGAGCGAGTGGAGCTCCACGCGCCTCACCGCGGCGAACTGGACCATCGTCACCACCAGCAAGTGCGAGAGCGCGTGCAGCAGGTGTCCGGTCGGCCCGACTTCGGTGCCCGTGCCGAGCAGGGCCGGCGGTTCATCGGCGCCGAGCGTATGCGGCGTGCGGCGGGCCACGTCTGCACCGTCGCGCGCGTAGCCGTCGAACGTCGACACCACCACGGCGCCTTGTTTCCACTGCGACCTGCTCCGAAACTGGAATGCCGCCGTTCCCGGGTTGTCCTTCATCGCGGCGATCGTCTCGTCAAACGCCAGGGCCTCGGTCCCCTTCGCCGCCTCCATGACCGACAGTGTCATGACCTCTCCTCGGTTCGGCCGGGATCGAACCGGCCACACTAAGGGGCGCGTCAGCCCGCGCAACACCGCGCCGCCCTGCCCGTCCCGTTGTCGATATGCCGATTCTGCGATGGTGCGTGGCGGCAAGTCCTTGAGCCGGGCTTGAACTTCTCTTGTGGTTTTCTTGCGTGTTACTGTCGGCGCCGATGGGCGCGGTATACGAATTCGGACAGTGCCTGCTCGACGTGGCCGAGCGGCAACTGTGGTCGGGCCGCGCCACCGTGCCTCTCCGCGCAAAGGTCTTCGACACGTTGTGCGCGCTGGTGGAGCGCCATGGCCATCTCGTCACGAGGGACGAGTCTCCGCGGCGAGTATTGCGATACAGAAACGGTGCTGAAGGAACGGCTGGACCTGTGCGGGGACGCGCAGGATGCCGGTGTGCAGGTCACCTCGGAACCGCTGCTGGCGTGCTCGCTCTTCCACTAGGGACGATTCTCCGAAGCGCTCCATCACGCGGACCGGGGCGCCGCGCTCTACGATCCCGGGGCACACTTGGCGCTCATGGCAGCCTGGGGCGAGAACGCCGGCGTTGCCTGCATGTGCTGGTCCGCCCCTGCCCTTTGGTTCCTCGGCGACTCCGAACGGGCCGTCGAGCGTGTGGCATCGGCCGTCACTCTCAGCGAAGCGCCCGGACATCTCTTCAGCCTCGCCACCGCCCGCGCCCACGGCTCCCACCTGCATCAACTCCGACGTGACGTGGCCGAGACGCGGCAGTGGGCGGAGGCCACGAGCCGGGTGGCGGAGCCACAGGGCTATCGGTACTCCGCCGGTTTCGCGCAAGTCCTCCTGGGCTGGGC
Organism: uncultured Bifidobacteriaceae bacterium; assembly: GCA_964543955.1. GTDB lineage: Bacteria > Acidobacteriota > Vicinamibacteria > Vicinamibacterales > UBA2999 > VFZN01. The sequence goes on along the minus strand of CAZJBN010000062.1, from coordinate 24,267 downwards.
CCGGGCGAAAGAAGGCGCGACGGCGGAGGGTGTGGACCTCATGCACTGGGGTTGGCACGACTCGAGGCGTCGGCGCACTGCTCGACCGGCCGTACCTCCTGGCGCTGCTCGCCGAAGTGCAGATCGACGCCGGGTTACGCGACGATGCCACCAACGTCCTGGGCGAGGCATTCGATCTGGCGCGGCGGAGTCGCGCGTGTTTCTACGAAGCCGAGTTCCTCCGTCTGCAGGCGGTGCTTGCCGACGGGGCCAGAGGCGGAATCACTGCTCAGGCGCGCAGTGGAGATCGCCCGGCAGCAAGGGGCCAGGCCGCTGGAGCGACGTTCGGCAGTCGCCCTGGCGACTGCGCTCGCAAAGCGCGGCGCCATCCGCGAGGCACGGCGTCTGGTGCGGCCGCTGGTGCACGCGTTCGAGGGTGAGGGCGAGACGGAGGACCTGCTCCGCGTCAGAAACCTGCTGGCGTGCGCCGTGGCACCGGACTCCAGGATGCGGCTTCAGACGCGCAGCGGACATAACGAAAGGCCCATGGAGAAGATGCCTGGCACACGGCAGGCAGCAGCGCCACGAGGCCTTTCGTTCACAAGAGCTCACAGCCGATGATTCAGCGTCAGAACACGTAGCGGACCGACAACTGACCGGCGCGCGCGAACTGCCGGCTCTGACCCTGCATGGTCCCGTCAGGATTGCGTCCGTAGTTGGCGCTGTAGGTCTGGTTGCCGCCGCTCTTGAACTGCTGGAACGTGGCACCGTTCAGCATGTTGAAGATATCGAACGCGACTTCGAGCCGCTGACTCCCCAGGCTGACGTTCTTCCCGAAGCGCATGTTCAGTGTCTGCAGCGAGTCGGCATTGAGTTGCTGGTCGCCGCGCGTGGGCCCGACGAAGCGGATGGTCGTGAACAGTGGGTTGGGTACTGTCTGTCCGTTGGATTTGGTGATGGTCGCAGGACCGAAGGCCGGGTCGGCGGCGGCGAGTCGAGTGACGACGGGGCCGGAGTACGGTCCCGACTGAAGTGAGTAGCTGGCGGACACGAGGATGTCCCAGGGTGCGGTGTAGCTGCCACCGAGGCGCAGGACGTGCTTTTGCCACGAGGGGCTTCGCGTGTCCTCGGTCCCCGACAGAGCGTTCAGGCCGTTGCCGCGGATGCTGCCGAGCCCGGTGTTGTTCGGAAACGCCTCGGGTTGAATGTATGACGCAGGGTCATTCGGCTGCCACGTGCCGTCGTTGTGCTGAAAGTTGCGCCCGTAGCTGCCGAGCACCTGCATGTTGCGCGTTCGCTTCGAGACCGTGATCTCGAACCCGTTGTAGACGAACCAGTTCCACCGGTTGTTCGTGTTGAGGTAGACGAGGTTCTGCGATTCGTCGATCACTCCACGGAACACGCCGCCGTCGTAGATGCCGTTGGATTCGACGAGTGCGGGCCGGTCCCGGTACTCGCGGTTCACCCACGCAACGTCCATCGCAAGCTGTCCGGGGAACTGCCTCTGATAGGCCACCATCCATTCGTTGATATAAGGCTGGTGCCGATCGGGATCGAGGCGCCGGTCGCTCGAGAGACGCGTCGCCGCTGGCTGTGTCACCTGGTGGGTGGCCTCACCGGTGACAGGGCTGAAGAAGAAGTCCGTGAAACCTGCGACTGCGCTACCGGCTGTCGGCAGGAGCGTCCCGTTCAGCAGGTCGTGCACGCGCCCCCATGTGGCTCGGACGATGTTGTTCCGATCCTCCGTGAGGGCGTAGTTCGCGCCCAGCCGTGGACCGATGTGCCAGGCGTCCATTGTCGTGACGTCGAACAACTTGTCTTGGATGGTGATCTGGTCGAAACGGATACCGGCATTCACGGTCATGCGCGGTGTGACTTTCCATGCGTCCTGCAGGTAGAACGCATAGTCGTGCGCCTTCACGTCGACGGCCATGACCGATGGGCGGTCGTACACGCGACGCCGGAAGATCGTGTAGCCGGCGCCCGGGTTCTGCGCGTCCCTGAGAACAGCGTCGTTCAACGCGTCCCCGTTGTTCGAGTAGGAGATCGTTGACGAATACTCGAAGTTCTGCAGGTAGACACCCGTCTGGAACTCGTGCGAGCCAATCCAGCCGGACTTGTAGTAGGTCGTATCGGCACTGACCGTGAACTTGCTTGCCGGCTGGGCCGCCCGCTGCGCAAGGTTGTTCATCTCGCCGACCTGGCCCTGTCCAACCGGATTGCCGGCCGAAACGGCCGTGCTGCTGTACACAGCCAAGCCGGGCCCCGTCCCGGGGTACTTGTCGTAAGCGCTCAGCGTGCCGTTCAGGGACTTGTCGTTGTACGACACCATGATGCGGGACGTCATCTGGTTGGTCCACGTCGACGTCAGACGCGACGACACGCCATGCCCTCCGAAGGCCGACACATTCAGGCGATCCACTGAATACGCCCAGTTGGTCTCGTCGGGATTCAGGTCGTACTGATAGAAGGCGGTGAGCTGGTGCCGGGAGTTGATCTGCGCTGAACCCTTCGCGAAGTAGTACTTGTTACGGCTCTCGTTGTCGAACGGATCGAAGCCGGGACGGAGGGCCTGTAAGGTAGCCAGTTGCGCAGCGTCCCGCGAGATGCCGACGTTTCGCTGCGTGTAGCGGAATGTACCGAAGAACCAGGCCCTGTCCCTGACGATGGGCCCGCCAATCGAACCCTCAGGCTGGAAGACCTCGGTCGTGGCGGCACTCTCGCCGGCAGCCACGTTACTGCCGTTCCAGCTGTCCGAGGTGAAGATGAAACCGCCCGAGCCGCGCAGCTGGTTCGTGCCGGACTGTGTCGCCACCTGTGTGATGGCGCCCATGGCTATCGGCGACGAAGCGTCGGAGCCTCCCGTCTTCACCTGGACATCCTGCAGCGAGTCGGTACTCAGGCCCATGTAGAGCCCCGCCCAGTTCTGACGGAACGAGCCCATGTCCGCGCCATCTATCAGCGTGACGTGGCTTTCGATGTCTGTGCCGCGAACCATGTACACCTGGCCGCCAGATGCCTGATCGAAGCCGCGAGCCGTCACGCCCGGCGTTACCTCGAGGAAGTCCGAAAAGTCCTTCCGGCTCGTGAGGGGAAGCGAGCGCTGCAGCTCGCCGGAGATGTTGACCGTCTTCGACGACCGCTCGGTCTCGAGCATCGGCGTCTCGGCGACGACCTGAACCGTTTCGCCAATGGCTCCGATCTGAAGGCTCATGTCCACTGTGAGGTTGAGACCGGCCGTAATCACAATCCCTGCGCGTTCGAGGCGCGAGAAGCCTTCCAGTTCGGTCGTGACGACGTAGGTGCCCGGCTGCAGGTTCAGCAGTCGATAGACGCCCTCGGCATCTGTCACGGTGACCACCGGCCGAGGGGCGGCGGGACTCGTGGCCGTGACCGTCACGCCAGGGAGTACTCCACCCTGATCGTCGCGAACGACACCGCGAATGCTGCCGTCGGCCGTGACCTGCGCCGCGGCTGACGCAGTAACGCCGAGCAGCGTCGCGAAGGCAATGACAAAGATCCTGCTCATGCTCATCCTCCCTTTCGAGCTCCACGAACCATTGCCGCGCGAGACCGTCGCGACTCTGGAAGAGACAGACTCACGAATCGATCGCAGTCCTACTGCGGCGAATGGGTCGACTTCTGGATCGCCTCACCCGGCGGCGTCTCCCACACATGCGTTCTGTTCATCACGTGTCGTTCGAACCAATCCAGCTCGACGTTCATCTTGAAGAGCTGGTGTCTCAGTTCCTGCCACACGTGCGGCTCTCGAGGAGCGATGTACAGGCGCGTGGGGACACCGTTGCTTTTGAGGGCTCGATACATCTCCACCGACTGCGGTGGCGGCACCCGGATGTCCATGTCGCCGACGAGGAACAGCGTGGGTGTCGTCACCCTGGATGCGTACTTGAGGGGCGAATGCTCCCAGTACAAGTCGATTGGAGCACCCTCCTGCCACGGGGTGGCTCCGAACCAGGGCGTGCGATAGACACGCGTGTCGCTCTGCGCGTACATCGAGATCCAGTTGGAGGCCCCCGCGCCCGATGACGCAGCCTTGAACCTGTCGGTGTGAGTGATGATCTTGTTCGTCATGTGGCCGCCAGCGCTCCAGCCCATCTTCGCCAGGCGGTCGTTGTCGACTAATCCCCTGGCGACGAGCGAATCCACACCGGCCATGACATCGAGATGTGAATACCGGAAATAGTGGCCAACCATGTCGCGGAGGAACTCGTCGCCGTAGCCGGTGCTGCCGCGATAGTTCGGCTTGAGCACCATGTACCCCCGGGCCGTCAGCACCTGGATGTAGTCGGCCCACCCGCCGAAGCCGTACTTGTCGGATGCCCGGGGCCCGCCGTGTGTCTGCACGACCAGTGGGTAGCGTTGCCCCTGCCGGAATCCAAGCGGGTAATACAGCATGCCTTCGACCGTGACGCCATCGACACCATTCCACTCGACCTTCTCCATGGCCGGAAGGTCGAAGTCACGTGCCAGGTAGTCGAAGACCCGGGTGACCCTGGTGGCCTCGCCGGTGTTTCCGACAAGGTATGCATCGCCGTTGTTGACGGCATCCTTGATCGTCAGGACGTGGCGCGCCGCCTCATCGACATAGGTCCAGTTGCCGAGAGCATGTTTGCCATCGGTGAGCTGCCGCACGTTGCCAGACGCGAGGTCCAGCTGGTGCAGCTGGCTGTGCACGCCCATGTTGGCGACGAAATAGACGGAGGCGCCCTGGGGACCCCATGCAGCCGCATCGATGGAGAAGGGCTGTATCGGAGCCACGACCCGTGCGTCCCCTCCAGTCGACGGGACGACGAAGAGCGTGCCGTTGTGATAGCTGTCGAACTCCTCGTTCGCCCCGGCCACGAACATGACCTGCCTGCCGTCGGGCGATACCTGTGCACCGCTTTCCGGCACCGAGTTGTGCGTCAGCTGTACCGCCCCGGCGCCGTTCGAGTCCATCACCCACACTTCGCTGGCATCGCTCGACTCGCGCAGCGGCGATCCCGACCGGTGGTGTGCGATCCGACGGCCATCGGACGAGATCTGGTAATCCAGGATTGAATAGTCGCCTTCTGTCACCCGCGACGTGTTGCCAGCCGGCACCGACGCGCGCCACAGGTGCCGCTGCTCGTACTCTTCGTCGAGAGCGAACACGTCATCCTTTCGCTTGTGGCGCTCCGCCAGGGCTTCCGGCTTCGGATCGGATGCCAGAAAGTAGATGGTCGTACCGTCGCGTCCCCACTCGATGTTCGACACCGCCACAGGATGGCGAGTGAGCGGCCTCGCCTCACCGCCGGCCGTCGACAGGAGATAGACCTGGGTGGCATCGTCGCTGCCACGTTTCGCCAGGAACGCGATCGTCTTGCCGTCGGGCGCCCATCGAGGACTGGATTCCCCTTCGGGCCCGAATGTCAGTTGTGTTGCTTCGCTGCTGTCGACATCGATCAGCCAGATGTGAGAGGTGCGCCGATTGGCCTCCCAGTCTGCCGCCGACAAGACGTAAGCCACGCGTCGTCCATCTGGAGACAGCTGGGGATCCGTGAGGTTGGGGACGTTCAGCAGATCGACGAACGTCATCGGTCGCTGCTGTGCATGACCGGCCGTCGCGAATACCAGCAGAATCGATGACGACAGAATCGAATGACGTGCAATGGCAATCATCGTTCGAGTCCTTCCTGACATGACCTGGCTACTCCTGGAAGACCAGGCGGCCGCCGATGAACACATGAGTCACACGCGTCGAGTACGAGAGCGGGTCGCCGTTGTAGAGCACGAGGTCCGCGTCCTTGCCGGGTTCGATCGAGCCGACCCGATCGTCGATGCCGAGAATTCGTGCAGGCTGGATCGTGACGGCGGCCAGAGCAGCATCCGTCGGCAACCCGCCGGAAACGGCGGCCGCCGCCTGCTTCAGCAGCCCGAACCCGGGACGGTACTCGCCATCGCCAGAGGCCAGGGCAAAGCGCACGCCTGCCTGGTGGAGGCGCGCCGGGAGTTGCTCGCGATCCTGCAGCGTGCCGCTTTCGGCAGGCCCTTCGTATGGCGGCCCGATGAGAACAGGCACCTGCTCTTTCGCCAGTCGCGACGCCAGCAGTGTCGCGTCGCTCACACCGGCAAGCACGAGCCGGAACTTGAACTCGTCACGCAGGCGCAGCGCCGTCGCGATCTCGTCGACACGTTCCGCGGTGATGACGGCAGGCACGCTGCCTCCCAGAACGGTCCCGAGCGATTCATTGGCCAGGTTCCGGGCAGCGGCTCCGCTGTCGCTGGGTTGCCGCGCATGGTGCTCCGCGTCGATGAACGCCTGCCGGATCAACCCGACGTTGGCCATGCGGGTGTTCAACCGCGAGCGGTCCGCATAGGTGGTCTTCGCAGCTTCGGTCAGCGAGAACACGACGGCGGAAGGGAAGCGAATCGTCGCCTCCGCCGTGCTCGCGGCGGAGGTGTGGAAGATGGCCGCCTGCCCTCCAATGGAGTTCGCCCGGCCCGGCCCGGATTGAATCGTGGTCACTCCACCGCGGAGCGCCTCCTTGAGAAGCGGCTCACGCAGGTTGAACGCATCGATCGCACGCAGATGGGCTCCGTTCGGACTGCTCGTCTCGTTGCTGTCGTCGTCTTCGCGGATGAGTCCGGCGAGCCCGACGACGGTCCGGGCGTCGATGAGTCCGGGCGTGACGGCCTTTGCCGTGAAGTGCGGAGCTGGACTGCCCGGCGGACGCGTACGGGCGATCGATTCGATTCTGCCGTCCCGCACGACGATGACTCCGCTTCCGCCAGTGCCGGAAACGCCGGTGAAGACGTTTTCGGCTTCGATCAGGGTCACGTCGATCTGCGCTGCTGACGGCAAGCCCACGCACAGGCAGGCGGCGAGGGCGCCACCCGCCAGGCAGCGAGCCAGGCGGCCTCGGTGGGAGAACGCGCTCACTCGTGGTCCTCGCCACTGCCGGGCTGCAGCGGCTTCGCGCGCTCGAACTCCACCGATCCGTTGACGATCGTGACGAGAACGCGGGAGAACGTGGACAGGGGATCGCCATCCAGCACGATGACGTCGCCGTCCTTGCCCACGGCAATCGATCCGACGCGGTCGTCAATCTTGAGCAGTTCGGCCGCGTTCGACGTCACGGCGCGCAGGGCCTCCATCCGGTCCATGCCAAAGCGGACACAGATCTGCGCCTCGTGCAGAAGGTGCTTCTGGAAGTCCGACGCGCTGTCCATGTTCAGCGCCACCTTGACACCGGCCTTCGCCAGGAGTCCGGGAGTGTAGAAGCTGTCGTTGGCGAACGAGTACACGATCGGCCCGTACGACACGCCGACGCCGGCAGCCTTGATGTCGTCGATCATCTTCCAGCCGTCGAACGCATGCTGGAGCACGAGGTCCAGTCCGAACTCGCGCTGCATCTTCAGCGCGTACTGCATCTCGAGGGCCGTCTGCGCGTGGGTATGCGTCACCAGCTCGTGCGAGAGCTGCATGCCGATCCCTTCGAGCTGCAGGTCACGCTTGGGCTGGCGGCCGGAGCGCCCTCCCTTCTCCCACTGATTCCACTTGTCGCGGTACTCCTGCCCTTTCGTGAACCACTCCCGCATCTCCGACGTGCCCGTGCCCCGCGTGGCGGCCATCGACATCTTCATGCCCGCCGTGCGCCTGACGAGCATCTCGTCGACCGTGGCCCTGGGCACGGTCTTGATGACGACCGTCTGCCCCCCGAACGCGGCATTGCTGCCCGGCATGACATGAAGCACGGTGACGCCGCCCTCGAGCGCGGAGCGAAGCCAGCGATACTGTGGATTCACCGAATCGAGAATCCTGAGCGCGGTGTTGACCCGCTGGCCGCGTTCGTGCCGGTCCGATCCCCCGCCGCGCTCGTCCTGCGTCGCCATGTGCGAGTGCAGGTCGATCAATCCCGGCATGACGTGCAGGGTCGAACCCTCTATCGTGCGGATGCCCGCCGGCGCATCCACCTTCGCGCCAACGGCGGCGATCCTGCCGCCGGTGATGAGCACATCGCCGCGGTCGAGCACGCCGGTGTCCGTCATCGTGTAGATGCGGGCGCCTCGAATCAGAACGTCTTGAGCCGCGGCCTCGGGGGCCAGCGCGACACAGGCCGCGAGGACAGCGGCCGCAGCACACATGCATCGTCGCATCATCAGTGCTCCTGCTCTCTCGGCTTCAGGTTGTGGTACGTGGGATCGAAGGCCTCGCGCTCGTAGACGAGGCGGCCTCCAATCCACGCTTTCTCGACAGGCGACGTGATCTCGAGTGGATCGCCGCGATACAGGACGACGTCGGCATCCTTGCCGACCGTGAGGCTGCCCAGACGGTCATCGACGCCGAGGATGCGCGCCGGATTGATCGTCAGCGCCTTCAGCGCCTCGACGTGGTCCATTCCGTGCTGCACCGCAATACCCGCGTTCACCGACAGCAGCTTGGTCTCACCTGTCAGCCCGCCGAAGGCCACGGTGACGCCCTGGCGAGCCAGCATGCCTGCTGTCTCGTAGTTGAACTCGGTCAGCTCACCGGTGTGCGTATTGATGAACGCGTAGTACGCCCCGAGGATGACCGGGATCTTCCGCTTCGCGAGCTCCGGCGCCTGCGCCTCGAGCGCCTCGGCAGCGGCTGAAAGGACGAGGCGAAACTTGAACTCGTCGGCGAGCCGAATTGCGGTCTCGATATCCATTGGCTCGACCGCGTGGATCATGACCGGGAGCTCGCCCTTCAGCGCCGCGACGAGAGGATCGAGCTGGTAGTCACGGGCCACGGGTTCCGCCGTGGGCTCCTTGGGTTCGGCCTCTCGGCGCTTCATGTAGTCCTCGGCCTTCAGGAACTCCTGTCGGACCATGCCCGCAATGCCCATGCGCGTGGTCGGGAACTGGTTGTCGGTGGCACGAGGCGGCTCTCCCAGGTTGATGCGCAGTGCCGCCCGGTACTTGACGAAGTGGTCTTCGTATGCGGTGGGCGCATGGACCTTGACGACCGAGCTGACCGAGTCGAAGACCGTGGTGTCGCCCAGCTTGACGTTGACCGAGGTCACACCCCACTCGACGTAGTCACGCAGCTGCCGTTCAACCCGGTAGTCGTTCCCGAACGGGTCGAAGTAGTCGCCCGCGATCAGCTGGGCTCGCATGTGGCCCTGGACCCCACTGACGTTGCCGCGCGAGGGGCCCTCGGCATCCACGATGCCCGGCATCGCCGTCAGGCCGGTACCATCGACGACGACGGCCCCGCTGGGCACCGCGACGTTCGGTCCAACGGCGGCGATCTTGCCGCCGTCGATGACGAGCACGCCATTCTCGATATCGCCGCTGTCCATCGTCACGATCCGGACGTTGCGAATCGCTGTCACGTTCGGCGGCTGTGCCAGCAGCGAGGCCGGTGCTGCCAGAAGCAGCGCCGTCGTTACGGACGCTGCGCACTGCATCCGGTGCCTGTTCGGCGCTCGCATCCGGCCGTTCACCTGGTCCCTGCCGGTTTCTCGGTGCCCGGTTCGCTCGGAGCCTTCTCCCAGACGTGGGTGCGGCCCATCACGTGCTTGTCGAACCAATCCAACTCGACGTTCATCTTGAACAGCTGATGCTGAAGCTCCTGCCAGCCGTGCGGCTCCCGCGGAGCGATGTACAGATGCGTCGGCACGCCATTGCTCTTGAGCGCTCGGTACATCTCGACCGATTGCTGGGGCGGCACACGCTCGTCGCGTTCGCCGACGAGGATGATCGTGGGCGTCGTGACGTTGGACACGTACTTGAGGGGAGAGTGCTCCCAGTACACGTCGAACGGCGCGTCCTTCTGCCACGGCGTGCCTCCGAACCACGGCGTGCGGTTGGTCCGTGTATCGCTCTGGGCATACATCGAGATCCAGTTCGATGCGCCGGCGCCGGAGGACGCGGCCTTGAACCGTGGCGTGTAGGTGACGATCTTGTTCGTCATGTGCCCGCCGCCGCTCCATCCCATCTTCGCCATCCGGTCGCCATCGGCGAGGCCTTTCGAGATGAGGGCGTCGACGCCGGTCATGACGTCCAGGTGTGAGTTCTGATAGTAGTGACCGACCATGTCCCGCAGGAACGCATCACCGTAGCCGGTGCTCCCGCGGTAGTTCGGCTTGAAGACGAGGTAGCCCTTCGCCGTGAGGACCGGAATGTAGTCCCCCCAACTGGGGAAGCCGAACTTGTCGGACGCCTGCGGTCCGCCATGCGTCTGCACGACCAGCGGGTACCGCTGGCCTTCGCGATAGTCCAATGGGTAGTAGATCAGCCCTTCGACCGTCGTCCCATCCGCGCCCTTCCATTCGACCTTCTCCTGGCGCGGCAGGCGGAAGTCGCGTGCGAGGTAGTCGAAGACGTGCGTCACGCGCGAAGGCGTCCCGCCGGAGGTGTCGATCAGATAGACGTCGCCGTTGTTGACGGCATCATCGATGGTCAGAACATGACGGTTGGCGCCGGGCACGAAAGTCCACCCGCCCAGCGCATGATCGCCGTCGGTGAGCTGCCGCGCCTTGCCGGTCTTGACATCCAGCTGGTGCAGCTCGCTGTGGACACCCATGTTGGCGACGAAGAAGATCGACTGGCCGTCATTGCTCCATGCGGCCGCATCGATGGCGAGCGGCAGGTCGGACGCCACCAGCTTTGCGGCCCCTCCCGCGCTCGGCACCACGAACATCTTGCTGTTGTAGTACTTCTCGAACTTCTCATTGGTGCCCGCCAGGAACAGGACCTGGGACCCGTCCGGGGACAGGCGGGCCGCGCGCTCGGGAACCGAGTTGCGGGTGAGCTGTGTCGCGCCCTGCCCGTCGGCGTTCATGAGCCACACTTCGCTCGTGTCCGTCGACTCGAGAAGGGGCGTGGCGGCGCGATGGAGCACGAGCTGGCGCCCATCCCGCGACAGGTCGTAGCTCATCACGGAGTAGTCGCCCTCGGTCAGCCGCGTCGTCTGCCGGTCGGCAACCGTCACCTTCCAGAGGTGGCGCTGCCGGTAGTTCTCGTCGAAGCTGAACACATCGTCTCGCGCGCGGTCACGCGCCTGCTCGTCATCGGACCTGGGATCCGACGCGAGGAAGTAGATCGCGGTGCCGTCGTTCGACCACGTGATGCTCGAGACATCGGTCGGGTGGCTGGTCAATGCGGCCGCCTCGCCGCCACCGTTCGCCAGGAGATAGACCTGCGTTGCCTGCTCGTCGCCCCGCTTCGCCAGAAACGCGATCGTCCTGCTGTCGGGCGACCACCGGGCGCTCGACTCGCCCTCTGCCCCGTTGGTCAACTGCACGGTGCCGGTGCCGTCGACGCTGGCCCGCCAGACGTGAGAGATCCGCTTGTTGGCTTTCCAGTCCGACTGCCCCAGCGTGTAGGTGACGTATCGCCCGTCCGGCGACAGCTGAGGGTCCGTGAGATTCGGGACGCCGATGAGGTCCACGAACGTCATGGCGCGCGTCCCCTGCGCGTGAACCGGCGCAGCAAGGGCGAGCAGGAGAACGCAAAGCACGGTCGAGCGAAGGGTCTGGTACATGTCAGCTCCGTCAGGTGACCGAGGCCGGGACGTTGACCGAGGCGACGTCTCGCGGCTCACTGATACCACGACGAGCTCCGCGGCCTCATCAAACGGGGCTCAGATTTCCGTCAGGAAACTCTCAGCGCGGACAACCAAGGTATTCGGCTGCTGCAAGGGCTCGTCGAACGGCAAGCCATCTCGTCCATAAGGACGAGCTCATGGTCCCCCTGGCCCGAGACCGTCGACGACGACTGGCGCCCTACTGGGACGGGCCCTGGGCCTTTCCGAGGAATCGCTCCATCCATTCGACGGTGCGGTGAATCCGGTCGTGGCGGTGAGCGGGCTCACGCAGGCCGTGCCCCTCTCGCGGGTAGGAGACGAACTGTGTGGTGACTCCGGCCTTGCGAAGCGTGGTGTACAGCTGAGCGCCCTGCTCGAGGGGGACACGGATGTCTGCTGCGCCGTGCAGGACGAGCGTCGGGGTCCTGGCCCGGTGCGCGTGGGTGATTGGCGAATGGGCTCTGATCTTCTCGGCATTGTCCCAGGGGAAGCCGTGGTACTCCCATTCGATGAACCGCTGAATGTCGGTGGTCCCGTAGAAGCTCTGGAGGTTCGTGACAGCCGCTCCGGCGACGGCCGCCTTGAAGCGGTCGGTTTGACCGATGGCCCAGGAGGTCATGAACCCCCCGTAGCTCCAGCCGGCGATGCCAAGGCGTTCCGGGTCCGCGAGCCCTTCGGCAACCAGGTGATCGATGCCGCGCATGATGTCGACGTAGTCCTTGCCGCCCCAATCGTTCCGATCGGCGTCGACGAACTCCTGACGATATCCGCTCGACCCACGGAAGTTGGGCGCAAAGACCATGAAGCCGCGCGCGGCGTAGTACTGCCACGCCGGGTTGAAGGCAACCGTCTGGGCTCCATGCGGCCCGCCGTGCGCTTCGACGATGACGGGCCAGCGCCTTCCGGGCTGGTAGCCAACCGGCTTCACGAGGATGCCCTCGATCTCCCAGTCGTCGGCTCCACGCCACCGAATCACTTCCGTGTCTCCGAGGCTGTAATCCGCGATCTGCGGGTTGACATCGGTGATTCGATGGTCGCCTGTGCCGTCGGCGCCGGCGGTCCATACGTTCTCAGGGGTTCGCGGATCCTCGCGGAGGAACGTCAGCCGTCCCTGCGACGACACGTCGATGCCCGACACGACGATCGGCCCCTTTGTAAGAGGTCTGGGCTGGCCGCCCCTGGCGGGCACGACGTAGATGTGCGATTCGGTCTTCGTACCGGCCGGGAAGTACAGGTTCACTCCATCGGACGACCATCGTGGCGACCCTGCCGAGTACTCGAACGTGTCGAGAGCCACGCGCGGCTCACCGCCCGACACCGGGAGAATCGCAATCGTGTTGTGTGCTCCCGAGCTCTGCCGGCGGCCGTTCGAAAGGTAGGCGATCTGACTGCCGTCCGGCGACCACGCCGGCGCGAAATCAGGACCGTCGTTGGTGACCAGCTTGCGCGGGCTGCCACCTGAGGCGGGCACGAGGTACAGGTCGCTCAGCAACTGCTCGTTTGCGCCAGGAGTCGGCCGCGAAACAAAAGCAATCAGGTCTCCCTTCGGAGACCATGCCGGCTCGGTCGCGTCGAAGTCCCCACGCGTGATCTGCCTGGGAGCTCCGCCATCAGTGTCGATCGTCCAGATGTGGCGCATTCGATGATCGTCGGCGACGACTTCGTCGAACCCCGCCTTTCGGCGTCGGTCGCGCGCTTCGTGGTCGTCCGGCAATGCAGCTGCGACATACGCGACCTGCTTGCTGTCCGGCGACCAGACGACGCCCGTGACGGCTGTCGGGCCCTTCGTGAGCTGCGTCGCCTCGCCACCATCGATCGACAGGAGCCAGACCTGCGTGACCCGATCGACACTCCTGCCATCCTGGTCGACACTCGGCCGATCGGAGAGGAATGCGATCCGGGTGCCATCCGGGGACCAGCGCGGATGCCGGTCATCCGTTGGTTGACTGGTCAACCGGCGCGAGGGGCCACCCGAGGTTGGCACCAGCCACAGGTCGACGTTCTCGGTGTTGGCCTTCATGTCGACCTCGGCGACCGTGTAGACGACACGAGAGCCGTCAGGGGAGACGCGCGGGTCGGTGACCTGCCGGATGGCCATCACATCATCGAGCGTGATGAGGCGTTGCCCCGAAACTGATGCCGCCAGGGGAAGGGTCAACAGGAGAGCCGTGGCGACTTTCTGCAGCATCAACTCCTCCGATCGGAGCGCCGACGCGCCGGCCAACCCGGGCGACGTCTCGCGGCTCACAAATACCACGGAGAGTCTCGAGGCCTCATCAAAGCGGGCTCAGATTTCTCTCAGGAAGTTCTCAGTGCGGAGGTGAAGCCGATGATCCGCTAAAATGCCTTCGCTTGCCGAGTATCACCAGACAGGAACTGGCATCTCGCGTTCTGCTCGTCGTGCTGTCGAGCGTCATCTCGCTGGGACTCGCAGAGGCCATCTTCCGGTGGCACGCGCAGCGCACGTTCGATGACGAGTTTCCGCCGTGGACCGGGAACCTGGTCGTCGTTCGCGGACCGCAGGTCTTCGCCTTCAAGCCACATGCGTCCGGGGTGTTTCCCGGAAACGTCGACATGGAGCGGACATTCCCCTACCGCACCAACGCGCATGGCCTGCGCGACCGCGACCGGCCTGCCAAAGCGCCGGGGTCACGGCGCGTGCTCGTCATCGGCGACTCCTACACCTGGGGATATGCCGTCGCGGAGGAGGAAGCGTATCCGCAGGTCGCTGAACGCCTGCTCGCAGAGGGCGGCCGTCCGGACATCGAGGTCATCAATGGCGGGATTCCGGACTACAACAGCCGCCAGGAGCGTCAACTGCTGGAGCAGCTCCTGCCGATCTACCAGCCGGACGCGGTCTTTCTCGCCTACGTCGTCAACGACGCCGAACCGTCGACGGCGATGCCGACGCCCCCCGAGGAGCTCTACCGGCACTCGCGCTCCTGGTTTCTCACCGAGGTGGCCGAACGGCTGAACCGGCGGGTGTTCAGGCGCCGGCTGCTCCCGTCCGCCAAAGACAACGTCGGGAGCGACTATCTCGATGGCTTCGACGAGGGCTCGGTGAAGTGGAGAGACTCGCGGGAGGCCATTCGCGAGATGCGCGACCTGTGCAGGGCTGCGGGCATCCCCTTCACCGTCCTGATGATGCCCGACTTCACGCAGGACTTCGGCGACGGATACGCGCTGGGAGAGATCCACGACGCCGTCGCGAGTTGGGGCCGTGAACTGGACATCCCGGTGTTCGATCTGCTGACCCTGTTTCGAGGTGAGGACCATACGGCGTGGATGGTCCCGTGGGACGGCCATCCGAACGCGGAGGCTCACCAGCGCATCGCGGCGTTTCTCGTCGGCAGGATTCTCGAGGAGCCAGCTCACGTGATCACCACCGGGATGGCCCTGGGAGTCGTCCCCTTCTCGGCCAGCCAGAATTGATTCTCCTTCACGACATCGATGCTGAGCTCGTAGTCGCCGCGCGGAAGCTCTCCCGGATCGAGCACCAGGCGGAAGGCGACCGCGTCCTCCGGCGTTTCCGGCAGCCCTTCCAGCAGAGCACGGAATTCGCGGACCGGGTCGCCCTTGACGGGCCGCCGGAACAGGCGGGCGCCCAGTTTCAGCGGCTCGCCGCCCACGCCCTCCGGCCACGGCTTGTTGCACGTATTCCGCACCGTGCCACTCAATACGGCCGTCCCGCCGGGCGACAGCGTCAAGGCATCGGCGTCCAATGCGATCTCGTGGCTGAACGTCTCGATCCGGAGCGTGGCAGCGGCCGGAACCGCCCCGTGGAGCGCCATCCAGTTTCGGCGGTCCCGCAACATGTCGATCCACACCTCGTAGATACCGGCCGGCAGGCCGCGGGTGTCGATCGGCAGGGCGAACTCCAGTTCGCCGTTCTGCGGCACGTGCTGGTCCGGAGGGCTGGTGCGTAACTCACGCACCCATACCTTGCGCCGCCCGAGGCGGGTGAGGTAGCCGGCGACGCTCCAGCGGCCGGGTCCGCTCCCAACCGGCCACCCGGCCGGAGACAGGTTGCGGATCCGACCCGTCAGCGTCAGGACGTCGGCCATCAGCACGCGCGTGACCGGCTGGTCGAGCGCCACTTCGTAGCGGAGATCGGTGAACACCAGTTCATTGGCCTTCTTGCGGTGCGACGGCGCGAGCTCCTCGAAGAAGGCTCGCTCACGCAGGGAGTAGCGCGCGACCGTGCCGTCGTTGTCCACGCCCTGCCAGGACGATAGCGTGAACTCGACCTGATTCTGCTCGCACCATGCCTTGTACTCGGGCGCCAGGTAGAGCTGAAGTGGATAGCCCACGTAGTTGACCGACACATGGAAGCCTGCATTCCTCAACAGGAGGAGCGAGCCCTTGAAGAGCTCCCAGTTGAAGCCCCTGGAGGTGGGGTGCAGGCTGCAGTTGATCCCGGAGAGGCCGACCGGCATCCGGCCAAAGCCTTCCACGTCGTGCGACTCCCCCGCACTGATGCCGGCGCGGGTGAACTCCATGACGTTGCGGCTGATGTTGGAGGTGATGTAGCAGGCGAACTTCTGCGTAACCATCCTCAGCACCGGGATCATGGCTTCGCTCAGCAGCGGCTCGCCGCCAGTGATGCTGAGGATGCCGTAGTCGAAACGCTCCAGGACATCGCTCCAGATGTCGCACCACTCGTCGACGGTCAGCTCGGGGTGTGACGAGGGAAAGTCGTTCCTGATCTGTTTCTCGCCGGCCGCGCAGCCACAGTACGCGCAGGTGTAGTTGCACGCGAGTGTCGGTGACCAGATGAAGTAGGCCATCCGGCGCTCGGGCGACTCCAGGCGCTGCGAGCACAGAAACAGCGAGACCTCCTTCTCGATGTCCTTGCGCTGGCCCTCGAAGGTTTTCTCCAGGCGGTCCTGGTCATCGACCTGCCACTTGGTCGTCCAATCCAGGTCGCACGCGTTGCGGCAGCGCTCGTGATCGCATACGGTCGGATCGACGGCACCCTGCCAGCCGTCGCGCTTCAGGTTGAACATCGGCGGCCGGCGCGCGTTCCAATCGGCCAGGCAGCGGTACACGTCGCCGTTCGGATAGACGTGGAAGTAGCTCACGCCGGCCGAGCACAACATCTTGCCGGCGAACTCGAGCGTCATGAATCAGCTCCCGGAAGGTAATGCCCCACGGCGCGGGCACGCAACCCGTGGGGAACCCGCACAGCGCATCGGACGATCAAGAGCCGTGGGGAGGAGTACAGCAGGGCTGGCTGGATGCGGCTCGATCTCAGCCTAGCACGGAGACATTCGAGTGCGTTCAAAGTCGTTCCGCCTGCTTTCAGTGCGCGAAGCCAGCCATTCGCCGACCCATGTCGATAACCACGAGGCCATTGATCGACGCCAGCCGACTTCGTCAGTGCTCGAGACCACGACGAGGCAGGAGCCTCCTCGGGACATTCGCGAGACGATGGCGTTTCAGTGCACGCTGGCGGCGGGCGGCACCGAACGGTATGATTCGGGACGTCCAGCCGAATTGGGGGTGTGCCGTGCTCAACCGTCGTGCGTTTCTCAAAGCTACGTCGTGTGTCGTCGGCGCTTCTCTGTTTGCCGACCGCCTGGCGCTCACGGCTGCCGGGCCGATGATCACCCGCGCCGTCCCCAGAACGGGTGAAATGCTGCCGGTCATCGGTCTCGGCAGTTCCGCGACCTTTGCTTCGGTGGCGCGCAGCGAGGACACACGGGCGCTGGGCGAGGTCCTCCAGACGCTGGTCGATCACGGCGGACGCGTCTTCGATACGGCTCCCGGATACGGGTCCTCCGAGCAGGTCGCCGGCGATCTTGCCAACGAGCTCGGCATTCGCGACAAGATCTTCTGGGCCACGAAGGTCAATGCGGCCGGCCGAGAGGGATTGTCCGGCGCCAGGGCCGACCCGGCCAAGGCGCGCGCGCAGATCGAGGACTCGTTCAGGAAGTTCAGCGTGTCGACCATCGACCTGCTGCAGGTGCACGACGTCGTCGACGTGGCGACCCATCTCCCGATCGTCAAGGAGCTCAAGGCGGCGGGCCGCGTGCGCTACATCGGGATCACCTCCACGCGCGAGAACCAGTACCCGGAGCTCATCGGCTACATGAAGAACGAGCCGCTGGACTTCGTCGGCGTCGACTATGCCGTGGACAATCGTGAAGTGGAGAAGGAGATCTTCCCTCTCGCCCAGGAGAAGGGGATCGGCATCCTCAACTACGTGCCGTTCGGCCGCACACGCCTGTTCGCGCGCGTCAAGGGCCAGCCACTGCCGGAGTGGGCCGCCGAGTTCGACGCCAGCACGTGGGCACAGTTCTTCCTCAAGTTCGCCATCAGCCACCCGGCGGTGACGGTGGTCACACCGGCGACGAGCAACCCGAAGAACATGCTCGACAACATCGGCGGCGGCATGGGCCGCCTTCCGGATGCCGGACACAGGCAGCGCATGATCGCGCTGATTGACGCCCTGCCGTCCGCGTGAACGTTCGCCGCCGGTGCCGAGTGGTATCGCCGGGGCGGACGGCAACAGGTGATGGAGAAGGACGAGGAACAGCTTCAAGACAGTTTGTTGGCCCGCAGGACCGGTATCATCGCCGGCCCATGTCGACAATCACGAAGCGTGAAACGGCGCCCCGCACAGTAACCTCAGCCGCGAGGGCCCCTCGGCGCGGGCTCCTGGCGCTCATCGCTCGCCTGGCGGGCCGCAGGGTTCAATCCTCAGAACCCGAAGCGCACGCCGCCGTTGATCGCACGGCCGTCGACCGGCGCCCACGCGTCGACCGTCCAGCGGCCATCGACGCCGCGCGAGGGCCGCAGCAGCGAGTCCCACTTCGTCTGGCGCACGTTCGTGAGGTTCTCCGCATTGAGGAACAGCCCGGCGGGTCCGACCCGCTTTTCGACGAGCATGCCCACGATCACGTACGGCGTCGACTCCGTCCGGAAGGGATTCACTTCGAGCCGCTGCGGGCCCGTGTAGTACACCTCGAGGCCGATCCGTCCCCACTCTTCCTCTTCCCACATCCCGACGAAGCCCGCGCTGTGGCGCGGCGTGAGGGCGACATCCTGGCGCCCGCTGTCTCCCTCCTCGCGCGAGCGCACGTACGTGTACGTCGCGGTGCCGACCCACGGCCCCCGACGTGCGGTGGCGAGCAGTTCGCCTCCGGCGTTCGTGGTCGCACCGCCGCGGTTGAACAGCAGGTAGCGCGTGTCGCGATCGACCGCGACCGGGTCGGTGATGCGTGAGCCGAACGCCGTCGCCGTGAACGTGACGGGGCCGACGGCGCGTGTCAAATCCCACGAGGCGCTCGTGCCGCGTTCGGCCTGCAACGGCTCCTCTATCTGGAGCCGCGTCAGACCCGCGGCCTCGGTTTCCTCCGTCAGCGGCGTCGCGGCAGAGAACCCGCGGCCGATCGAGAGGCGGCTCGTCCAGTCTCCGGCCCGGACCAGACCGGCGAGCCTGGGGCTGATGAAGGTGCCGTACTCGCTGTGCCAATCGAGCCGGGCGCCTGCAGAGAGCGACAGCCACGGCGCGAGGTCGACGTCGTCCTGCACGAAGATACCTGGCACGTCGTGTGTGTAGGCGAACCGTGGCACATCGGCCGGCGCGTAGGCATCGCGTTCGTAGGCCGCCCCGACGACCCAGGTATGCCGGTCGGCCGCGCCTCGCAGCGCGACCTCGGCGAAGACCGTATCGTGCGCGTCACGCTCGCGGGTCTCGCCGAACTGATGGTCATGACGCTGCCAGGCCGCTGCGCCACGCGCCGTGAGCACGTAGCGTTCGTCGACGAGCGTCTGCGCTGTGCCGCCGACGTCGTAGCGCCGGGTGTCCAGCGCCTCGACATACGGCTCACCCGTGGCGGCGAGCACCGCACCCGGCAGCGTACCGCCTTCACGGTCTTCGATCGTCATGCCGGCAGTGAGGAATGCCGAACGGCCGCTGCCGCCGTCCCAGAAGAGCCGCGGACGCACCACTCCGCGCTCGTAACCCGCCACATCGGCCCAGCCGTCGTCGTCGCGGTCGTTCTGACTCTGGCGATGCGCGCCGCCGAGCACCGACAGGCGCCAGCTGGACGCGAGCGGCGTCGACAGAAACGCGACGCCGTCGGTCGCCCCGAGCGTCGACTGGTTGACGAGCAGGTCGACCGCTCGCTCGTCGCCCGGACGTCGCGTGAGGAGATTGACCACGCCGCCCATGGCACCCGCGCCGTAAAGGGCCGACGCCACGCCCTTGATCACCTCGACCTGTCCCAGATCCATCGGCGGAATCTGGAGGAGTCCCAGGCCCCCGACCTGCTGCCCGAACAGCGGCAGACCGTCGCTGAGGAAGCGCGTGTAGCGCCCCTTCATGCCCTGCACGCGCACACTGGCCGCACCAATCGAGGGCGACGTGGCCTGCACACGCAGGCCCCCCATCTCGTTGAGCATCATGACGATGTCGCCGGGCGTCATGAGCATCTTCTCCTCGATCTCTTCGCGACCCAGCACCTCGACACGCGTGGGCTGGTCTTCCACGCGCCGCCCCGTTCGCGTGGTCGCCACGACTACGACCTCTTCCTCGATGTCGGGGAGGGCAACGAGGTCGACCGTGATCTCGATGCCGGACGCGGGAACGGCCACGTCCTGACGCACGTCGGCAAGGCCGTCCTTCGTCACCGTGAGAGTCAACCTGCCGGCGGGAACGCTGAGCTCGACGCGTCCATTCGCGTTCGTTTCGGCTTTCTGGTTGCCAGCGGTGACGATGGCCCCGGCGACTGGTCGACCGTCTGACTGAACGCTGACCACCAACGTGGCCGGCGTCTGTGCCCGAGCGAACGTCGCACACCCGATGCACGCCCACACCACGACACTTCCCAGTGTCCTCATACGTACGCCTCTCCCGCTGTCCTCACACGCACACCTCCGCACGCGTGCCGGCGGCCGGCACGCGTCACACGTCCGGTGAAGGGCGACTACGCGGCTTTCGGAGGGCGTTCGACGGTGGGGAGGGCTGGCTCGGCCGGGTTGGTGACGACGGGCCGTTGTTTCGCGATGGAGCGTGAAGCAGGTTGCGAGGCCACGACGGCGGGCGCATGGCTCCACCCGTGGCAGATCGCACACGAGGACGGCGCGTGCTCCGAGGTGGCTTGCGCCGGCGCTTCGTCCGTGCAGCCGTCAGGGCACACGAATCGGTCCGCGGTGACCATCACGACGAAGAGGCACGCCAGGAGCGTCGTCAACACGGAGCGCACCGGGCCAGTATACCGAAGGCGGGAATCGCCCTCGGCATCTTCCTCGAGACTCGCCTGACCGAACGCCAGACGGGGTCATCGCTCGGGTGCCGAGCGATGGTCAGCGATCGGTCAGCATGCCACTCGGGGAGGGCGACTGGGTCACCTCCCACCGGTTGCCGTCGGGATCGGTGAGCAGGAAGCTGCGCTCACCCCAGGGATGGTCCCTGGGCGGTCCGCTCACCTGGCAGGAATCGAGTCCGCCTGCGGTTCGGTGCACCGCGTCCACATCAGCCACGGTAATGCCGATGGCGCTTCCTGTGCGTTCGGCCGACGCGCTGAAGGTTCGGGCCGATGCACCCACGGGCTTGAAGAACGCGATCCGGAATGCGGAGGGGAGCACGAACTCCGCGAACATGTCGTTCGCGAAATGCGGCGACATGCCGAACGCGCGGGCGAAGAAGTCCGTGATCCGAGGCACGTCGTTCGACGCGAGGACGAGGTGCGAGACGGCGCGCAACATTCAGACGATGCTGTCACATCTCGAACTGAAGTGATCTGACGGATCAGGCGAACCCGCCGTTGGGGCGCAGCATGCTTCTTGCATCTGGGCTCATGCCGGCGCCCGCACATCGACGGCCTCGTGCACGACGCATAGATCAGTCTATCGACGAAAACGGGGCCCTTGATCAGCCCTTACGGCTCCTTCTAGTCGCCGGGGATTTCGCGAGGCGGAGGGTCGAACGAGGCCTCGAATCACGCGGGCGGCGCGCCACGGTCACCAGGTAGGGCGAGGTTCGGTCGACGGGCACGAAACGGTAGCTATCAGCGAGCATGTCACGCTACCTGGTCCGCCGCATCGAAGAGACCCATTCCATCCAGGTGCGAGCGAGTACCGAGATCGTCGCGCTCGATGGACACGGCCACCTGGAACGCCTGCAATGGCGCGACGCGAGCGGCGAGATCTCAAGCCACGCTATCAGGCACGTGTTCCTGATGACCGGGGGCGACCCGAATACCGCATGGCTCGACCATTGTGTCTCGCTCGACGCGAAGGGGTTCATCAAGACCGGACCGGACCTGACGCATGACGACCTGACGGAGGCGCGCTGGCCGCTCGAGCGCGCGCCGTATCTGCTCGAAACCTCGCTGCCGGGCGTCTTCGCCGTCGGCGATGTTCGGTGCGGCAACATCAAACGCGTGGCGTCAGCAGTCGGTGAAGGGTCGATCGCGATCTCGTTCGTTCATCGCGTACTGGCCGAAATGCCTGTGGCGATAACCGGGCCTGGATAGGGGCTGCGCGAACGAGCCTCGAACTCCGGCTCGACATCGGGCCCGATACCACAGGGTCTGCAACCAACGACCACGCGCCGTCGTCCAGCTGACGTGTCCATTCGATCCTTCATCGATACGCGAAGGACGCACCCGTTGTGTCCGCTTCTCGCGCTGCTCGCGATCGCACCAATCGTCCGCCCGGCGGCCCTGGCCGCACAGGCCGCCCCTTCAGCGGCAGCTGCCGCAACGGCCCCGGGAGATCTCGAGACCCTCGCTCCGATCCTCGAGTTCATCCGTGCCAGGAAGGTCCGCGATGCCGCCAGCACCTCGCCGAACGGCATCGACGAGGGCGCGTTCGTCGAGCTCGGCGGCATCCCGCAGTGGATTACGATCCGCGGCGAGAACCAGCAGAACCCGGTGCTGCTCGTCCTGCACGGCGGACCCGGCGACGCCACGAACCTCTACACGCACGGGCTCTTCCGCCCCTGGCTGAAGAGCTTCACCGTCGTGCAGTGGGATCAGCGCGGGGCCGGCCGCACGCTCGGCAAGAACGGCTCGGCGGTCGCGAGCTCGATTACCCTCCAGCGGCTCACCGACGACGGTATTGCGCTCGCCGAGCATCTGCGCAGGCGGCTCGAGCAGCCGAAGGTCGTTCTGCTCGGCCACTCGTTCGGATCGATCCTCGGCGTGCGGATGGCGAAGGCGCGGCCCGATCTCTTCCACGCCTTCGTCGGCACCGGCCAGGTGGGCGACCCGCTGACCGGCTACACGGTCGCCTACGACGCGCTCGTGGCGAAGGCCAGGGCGACTGGACAGCAGGACGCGCTCGCCGAGCTCGAAGCCGTCGGCCCACCGCCCTACGCTGACGGTCGGGGCTTCGGCGTGCAGCGGAAGTGGTCGAACCGCTTCGAGGGCGCGGAGATGTTCCTGGCGGCGATGATGGGCTTTGCGCTCACTGCGCCGGGCTATACCGCACGCGATGTGAGGGACTGGCTCGACGGTCAGGGGCTGAGCGCCGAGCGCCTCGTACCCGAAACCTCGGCTATTCCGCCGACGGCGCTCGCCGGCGAGTTTGCGCTGCCAGCCGCGGTGATCCCGTACACGATCGTTCACGCGACGCAGTTCTTCGAGTTCGTCAAGAACATCGCCGCCGCCGCGACCGATGGCAACACAGTTCGGCTTGCGCCAGTGCTCATCCAGCCCATGGCGGCCGACGATGTCGCGAGGGCCGTCGGCGGCCTGAACTCCGTGCCGGGCCTGACTGCACTCATCGAGCCATGTGCGTCGGGGGGCGCCGATGGTGCTGCGGCGCTCGACGGGGTTGCCGCGCTCGCGGTGCGCGTGCGTAGGGAGTACGAAGAGATGCCCGGCCTGCGCCTGACAGTGGCGCGGGCGGCGCGGCTGTTCGGCCTCGCGCCCGATGTCGCCTACGCGGTGCTCGATGACCTGCACCAGGCATCGGTGCTGACCTGTACTGAACGCGGAACGTACTCGCTCAGGCGATGAGCGCCCACGGGCGGAGCACGCGACTGGCAGAAACCAATACGGAGAGTTAACGATGGCAACTCGCATGGCTGTAGAGGTACCAGCCGGGGAAACGCTGAGCAACGTATCGGTCGACCGTCTCGCATGCCTGGTGCGCCATTGGACGTGGGCCGACGAGGCTCTGGCGCGATTCGAGCAGGAGCTGGCCGCTGGATGGGAGTACGACGAGGACCCCGTCGCCGATCATCCGGTGCGTACTACCACTGGTGTGCGCTGTTGTGCGGCTTCGGCGACGCGGCATTCGAACAGGGGCTGCTGTCGGCGCGGCAACTCGACGCAGTCCGCCAGGACCTCGAGGCCAGCCTGTCTGGCCTGCGAGCGTGTCGACAATTGCTGGTGGCAATCCCGGCATCGCTGGAGGAGCATCCCCGCATCGTGGACCTGCTCCACGATGACGAGACGCTCTGACGGCTGCGGCGGATCCACGAAGCGTTTGGTGAAGCACTGCGCGAGGAACGGATGTCACGGGAGATTGACTCACTCGACCATTGAGCACCGGAAGGCACTGTCGTCGTGCCACCTGCGCGCCTTGATGTCGAAGGGATGACGACCGCCTGAGGGGATCTGCTATAAGACCCCATTGTGGCTGCTGTTCGCTGGCGCGAATCGCTCGCACAGGATCTCCGCTACACCGCGCGGAGCCTGCGCCGTTCGCCGGGGTTTGCCACGGCGGCGGTGCTGACACTGGCGATTGGCGTCGGCGCGACGACCGCGCTCTTCAGCACCGTCAATGCGACGCTGCTC
>CAZJBN010000061.1:0-27138 GCA_964543955.1 uncultured Bifidobacteriaceae bacterium | reverse complement strand
CCGAACCCGAGCCGGATCCGCTCGAAAGCCGTGTCCTGGGTCTTCGGCACCGCCTCGAGCCAGTCGAGGCCGTCCTGGCTGCCGGCACCGGTCAGCGTGTAGCTCTTCTCGATCTCGTTGCTGCCGGCCAGCAGCGCGGCGGGGCTGCTGCCGAGCGCGCGGTCGAGCCGCCGCACCGTCACCTGATTCAAATCCTTGTCGTAGAGCCAGAGGCGGCTGCCGTCGCTGACGATAGTCTGCTCGTACGGCTTGTCGTATTCCCAGCGGAACTTCCCCGGCCGCGAGAACTGCATGGTGCCGGTCACCTGCTGCAGTTGCTTCATGTTCCTGTCCAGCACCATCTGCGCGAAACGCGCGCGCGCCGTGGTGGTCTGCTCGAGCAGGGCCTTGAGCGCGTCGGCGCTCGCCGCGCCGGCGGTCGCGGGAATCAGGGCCGCCAGCAGTATGAACAGTCCGCGCATCAGAATTTCTTTATGCGATCGAGCTCGGAAATCCGCCCGCCGCGCAGCGTGACCACGGTCGTGTAGGGATTGGCCGAGGTCGGGAAGTAGTAATAAGACTTCGAGATATTGTCCGTGACATTGTCCAGGCTCTGGTGATCGGGCCGGCCCGCGCGCAGCAGCAATTCGCCCTCGGTCATGCCCCGCTGCAAGCGGATGTAGACGTCGAATTCCATGCCGCGTACCGGCGCCGACGAGGGTGCGGGCGCCGCGGCGGCCGGTGGTCTCGGCGGCACTTCCCTGGCACGCGCCTGCTCGGGCGCGGCTTTCTGGCCGAACTGGCCGCCGGTCTCGATCACTCCGACGGGCGTGGTATCGACCCGCACAGCCCGGCGGCCGGCCGGCGGCTTCTCGCCGTAGTTGACGACGCCCTTGTCATCCACCCAGCGGTAGGTCTCGGCGGAAAACACCGGCCCCGTCACCAGGAAGAGCATCAAGCCTGCCGTCGCCTTCATGAAAGAGGCCTCCTCGACCACGCTGCCGGTTGGACAGCGGGCGGTGCGGGGAATTCTATACCTAGCGATCTTCGGCAGGCCCGGCCGGCGCCAGCACGTCGCGATTGCCGTTGGTCTGCATGGCCGACACGAGCCCGGCCCGCTCCATCTGCTCGATCAGCCGGGCGGCGCGGTTGTAGCCTATCCGCAGGTGGCGCTGGACCAGCGAGATCGAGGCGCGCCGGGTCTTCATCACGATGGCGACCGCCTGGTCGTAGAGCGGATCCGACTCCGCATCCCCTCCCCCGATCCCGCCTTCGCCCGCGTCCTCGGACTCCGGACCCTCCAGCACGTCTTCCACGTACTGCGGCTGCGCCAGCTTCTTGAGATACCCGACCACCTTGTGCACTTCGTGGTCGGCGACGTAGGCGCCGTGCACCCGCTGCGGAAAACCGCTGCCGGCCGGCAGGTAGAGCATGTCGCCCTGGCCGAGCAGCGCCTCCGCGCCCATCTGGTCCAGGATGGTGCGCGAGTCGACGCGGGCCGAGACCTGGAACGCGATGCGGGTGGGAATATTGGCCTTGATCAGGCCGGTGATCACGTCCACCGACGGGCGCTGGGTCGCCAGCACGAGGTGGATGCCGGCCGCGCGCGCCTTCTGCGCCAGCCGCGCCACCAGCTCCTCGACCTTCTTGCCGACCACCATCATGAGGTCGGCCAGCTCGTCGATGACCACGACGATCAGCGACATCTCGTGCAGCGGTTCCGCGCTTTCCGGGACGGGCGCGAAGGGGTTCATGATCGGCTTCTTGCCCTTGACCGCTTCGCGCACCTTCTGGTTGAACCCGGCCATGTTGCGCACGCCCAGCGCGCTCATGAGCTTGTAGCGGCGATCCATCTCGGCCACGCACCAGTTGAGCGCGTTGGCGGCCTGGCGCATGTCGGTGACCACCGGCGCCAGCAGGTGCGGGATGCCTTCGTAAATGGACAGCTCGAGCATCTTCGGGTCGATCAGGATCAGCCTGACCTGGGACGGAGGCGACTTGTAGACCAGGGACAGCAGCATGGCGTTGATCCCCACCGACTTGCCCGAGCCCGTGGTCCCGGCGATCAGCAGGTGCGGCATGCGCTGCAAGTCGGCAACCGCCGGATGCCCGGCGATGTCCTTGCCCAGGGCAAGGGTCAGCGGCGAAGTGAGGTCCGCGTAAGTCTGGGAGCTCAGTATCTCCGACAGGCGCACGGTCTGGCGCGTCGGGTTGGGAATTTCGAGTCCCATCAGGCTTTTCCCCGGGATGGTCTCGATCACGCGGATGCTCACCACCGACAGCGCCCGCGCGAGGTCCTTGATCAGGTTGATGATCTGGCTGCCCTTGACGCCGACGGCGGGCTCGATTTCGTAGCGGGTGATGACCGGCCCGGGATAGGCGGCCACCACTTTCACCTCGACCCCGAAATCGAGCAGCTTCTTCTCGATCAGGCGCGAGGTGAACTCGAGGGTCTCGGTGCTCAGCACCTCGTGGCTCTTCTCCGGCTCGTCCAGCAGATTCAGCGGGGGAAGCAGCGAATCGGGCAGGTTCTCGAACAGCGGGACCTGCTTCTCGCGCTCGACGCGGGCCGACTTGGGAATCTCGGGAGCGGGCTTTTCGATGCGAACGGGCTCGTGAACTTCCAGCTTCTTCTTGCTGACCTCGACGACCGCTTCGCGCTTGACCGTCGCCTTCTCGCCGGCGCGCCGGTCTTCCCGTTCCTGCAATTTCTGCTGCACGAACAGGTACGCCGTCTCCGCCCAGGCGCCGAGCCGCTCGAGCACCGTCAGCCAGGACACGCCGGTAAAAAGGCTCAGGCCCGCCGCGAAAGTCAGCAGCAGGATGAGGGTGGCCCCGGTAAAGCCCAGGGCCTGCACGAGCGAGCCGCCGACGGCCGCGCCCAGGATGCCGCCGGGCGCCTGCGGCAGCTCCGCCCTGAGGCTGTACAGCCGGATCGCCTCGATGCCGCTGCTCGCGACCAGCACGATGACGAATCCAATCGCGGCAACGACGTAGGAACGACGATCACCGGGTTGCGGCACGTTCTCGATCCGCCGGAACCCCCACCACACCAGGACGGCGCAAAAAACGACCCACCAGTACGCCGAGAGGCCGAATACGTAGAGCATGACGTCGGCCACCCACGCGCCCACCCTGCCGCCGGCATTCTGGAATGCCGTCACGCTGGCGCTGTGAGACCAGCCGGGGTCGGCCTTGCTGTAGGTGTAGAGGATGAGGGCGAGGTAGAGAGCGAATCCGAGCAGCGCGAACCACCAGAATTCCCGGACCAGCGCGGCCAGTTTGGGCGGCAGCGGATTCTTGGCCGCTCGCACTGCAGTTTTTTCGCTCAACAGCATCCAATCGCCTGATTGACTAACTTTTTGATTGTACATCGAAAGCCCCCTGGGTTAGAACCCTGGGACCCGCGATGGCAAGCATGGAGGTTGCCTGCTTCCGGCCTGGAGCAGCCGTACAAAAAACAAACCCCGCGCAAGGCGGGGCTTGTCGTAGGGCAAAAGCGCCCGTGTTCAACGCACGACGCACTCCTGGCCGGGGCCCTGGATGCGGCCGCCGCTGACGCCCAGCGTGAACGGCAACTGGCTCACGTTGAGGCCCGGGTCGCCCGGCAGGATGACGGGCGGCGACAGCGAATCGCTGGCAAAGCCGAACTGTCCTTCGCCTATGATCTGCGAGCCGCCGTCGTTCTGCATGATGTAGCTGCCGGTGTAGGTCGTGTGATAAACGCCCGCGGGCAGATTCTCGCAGCCCGGCGTCACGCCTTCGCAATCGCCCCCGGAGTTATCGATCGTGTCGCCCGAAGAGCCGCGTATGCCGATCGTCGCGGTATTGGTGCCGATCTTGTAGGCATCCTGGTTACCGCGCTTGCCGACGAGACCCGTCACCGTGCGCAACCCGCCCTTGAGCAGACGCAGAAAGGAATTGTCTTCCTGGGGCCGGTCCTGCACGAAGTTGTACTGCTCGACCTTGACCTGGGTGTTGGGACGCATCGTGAGCGAGCTGCCGTCGGTGAAATTGATCTGCGCGTAGCTGTCGCGCTGGGTCGTCAGCACGTCGCCGGGATTCACCTCGGACTTCTGCGACAGGATGCGAACGCTGCCGTCCTGGCGCTGTACGGAAAGCGTCCCGCTCAGGTGCGTCACCGTGCCCGCGCCCGCAGCCATCGCCGCCGCGCTGAACAACGACAGCAGCAGGAACCCGGCTTGTCTCAGCAGTTTGCGTGTGCTCATAGTCCACTCCCTCAAGTCACTACCCCTCGGACGGGTATCCCGTCCGCAATGTTGTTGTATCCGCAGCGAAATTTATACCACTAGGCGGGCATTCCGAACAGTGAATAAATGCTCATATCATCACCGGGCACCTGTTGCTAATCGTAAAATAATCAATGGATTGCATAAATAAAGCCGTAGGACATGGCGCCGCCCGCCCCGCCGCTGCGCGTCAGGCGTGACGGCGCTCGCCGTGGCGGGTGGATGCCCGTTTCTGCATGGACTGCTTGTCGAGCACGTAAATGCGCCGCTTTTCGGCCCGTATCAGCCCCTTGTGATGCAGGTCTTTCACGACGCGACTGACCATCTCGCGCGAAGCGCCGATCATCCGTGCTATCTCCTGCTTGGCCGGCGCGTGCTCCACGATCCACTTGCCGTCCACGAATTTCGCCATGTCGATCAGCAGGCGCGCCACCCGGCCATAGACGTCGATCAGGGCGAGGCTCTCGATCTTGCGATCGGCCTCGCGCAGGCGCTTGACCAGGCTGCGGATGATCAGCATCGCCAGGTCGAAGTTGTCCTTGAGGATGTTGGTGAAGCCGGCCTTGGACAGGCGCAGCATTTCGCAGGTCTCGAGCGTCTCCACGCTCGCCGAGCGCGACTGGTCGTCGAGCAGGCCCATTTCCCCGAAAAACTCGTGGGGACCCATG
The DNA here is from genome assembly GCA_964543955.1 of uncultured Bifidobacteriaceae bacterium. Classification (GTDB taxonomy): domain Bacteria; phylum Acidobacteriota; class Vicinamibacteria; order Vicinamibacterales; family UBA2999; genus VFZN01. The sequence continues at coordinate 22,241 of CAZJBN010000061.1, read as the reverse complement.
ATCGACAGGATCACCTCGTGACCTTCCTCGTCCGGGATCAGCACCTTCACCCGGCCGGACAGCAGGATATAAAGGGCGTCGGTTTCCTCGCCCGCGCGCAGGATGAACGAATTGCGCGGGTAGCTGCGATGCTGCACGCACGTCAGCAACTGGCCAAGCTGCACGTCGGAAAACAGGGAAAACAGCGGTACGCTCTTGAGGATCTGCGGATTCAGCGCAAACTGTGACGGCATGTCAACCCACCCCGGGTTTCTTGTTCTACGTCACGGCGCCGGTCGGCACCGCGCAAAACTCCTCATAGTCTGCCAGATCAGACGTCTGGCGTCACGTATGCGTCCCATTACCGTGATCGGATAACCCGTGCCGCTCACCCGGATCAGGGCGGTCCCCAGCGCGTCAAACAAAACAGTGCTACCCGCCTCCACCGTCACGCCCTGATTGATGGCGTGTTGCCATCCAGCACGTAGCGGCGAATTTCGAATTTGGGAGAAGCGATAGGCGCCACCGGCGCAATTCCCGGCGGCGTCTTGGGGACTGCCTGCGCAGGCATGAGAGACGGCCTGAGCGTGACCGACTCCGCCGCCGATACCGCCAATGGAGCGTAGGTTGCCGATACCGCCGCCAGTACAGCGAGCGCGATACACGCCGATTTCAGCGCAATCCCCATCAACCTCCCTATTTCGGAACCGGCAGACAACCCTGGCCGCGCCAAACCCAATTTTTCATTTTATAGCAAAGACTTATCACCGAACAATTCAAGCAGTCTCTTATTCGACAGGCTCGCCAGCGCGCTGTTAAAGTGTTGTTCTTTTGCCAACAATCCCCACTTGAATGTTGTATGAATAAATCGCCCAAACATTCCCGCCTGCTGATACTCGGTTCCGGACCGGCCGGCTACACTGCCGCCGTCTATGCGGCCCGGGCCAATCTCAAGCCGGTATTGATCACCGGTCTCGCGCAAGGCGGGCAATTGATGACGACCACCGACGTGGACAACTGGCCCGCCGACGCCATGGGCGTGCAGGGCCCGGAGCTGATGGAGCGCTTTCTCAAGCACGCCGAGCGCTTCGGCACCGAGATCATCTTCGATCACATCAACGCCGTTAAGCTCGACGGCCGGCCTTACACGCTGACCGGCGACCAGGGAACGTATACCGCGGACGCGCTCATCATCGCGACCGGGGCTTCCGCGATGTACCTCGGCCTGCCGTCGGAAGAGAAGTTCATGGGGCGCGGCGTTTCCGGCTGCGCCACGTGCGACGGTTTCTTCTACAAGGGCCAGGACGTCGCCGTGGTCGGCGGCGGCAACACGGCGGTCGAGGAAGCGTTGTACCTGACCGGCATCGCGGGCCACGTGACCGTGGTCCATCGCCGCGACAAGTTCCGGGCGGAAGCCATCCTCGTCGACAAGCTGAACGAAAAGGTCGCGGCAGGCAAGGCCTCCATCCTGTGGGATCACACGCTGGACGAAGTCGTGGGAGACAACACCGGCGTCACCGGCATGCGCGTGAAAAACGTCAAGTCCGGCGCGGTCGTCGAAAAACCCCTGAAAGGGGTGTTCATCGCGATCGGACATCGCCCCAACACCGAGATCTTCAACGGGCAGCTCGACATGAAGAACGGCTACATCATCACCAAGAGCGGCATCGAAGGCGGCGCCACCGCCACCAGCGTCCCCGGCGTGTTCGCGGCCGGCGACGTGCAGGATCACGTCTACCGCCAGGCCGTCACCGCCGCCGGATCGGGATGCATGGCCGCGATCGATGCGGAGCGGTTTCTGGCGGGGACGGATCACTAGGAGAGAGGTCCGTGGAGGTCCGCGGACCCCCTCGGACCTTTCCGGACCTCTACTCTATCCACCCCCCGCCCACCACCTCATCACCATCGTAGAAGACCACCGCCTGCCCGGGTGTCACGGCGGTCTGCGGCTGGTCGAACTCCACCTCGGCCCGGCCATCCTCCAGTGTGCGGACGCGCGCGGGCTGAGCGGCGTGACGATGGCGGATCTGGGCCGCTAGGCGTCGCCACGATGCCGGCGGCACGCCCCCGATCCAGTTGACGCCGGCCGCCGTCAGCGATGCGCGGCCGAGCGCGTCGCGTGGCCCCACCGTCACCCTCGACTGGTCTGGATCGATCGCGAGGACGTAGAGCGGCTCGGTTGACGAGAGGCCCAGACCCTTCCGCTGCCCGATCGTGAAGCGGTGCACGCCCGCGTGGGCGCCGACGACCCGGCCTCCGCCGTCGACGATGGCGCCGGGGCGGGTGAGGGCGGGCGCCTCGCGCTCGATGAAGGCGGCGTAGTCGCCGTCGGGGACGAAGCAGATCTCCTGGCTGTCGGGCTTGGCGGCCACGCCGAGTCCGAGGCGTCGCGCGTGGGCGCGGACCGCGTCCTTGTCCATCTCGCCGATGGGGAACATGGCTCGCGCCAGTTGCGCCTGCGTCATCGAGAAGAGGAAGTAGGACTGATCCTTCCCGGGATCGAGCCCGCGCCCGAGCCGAAACGACCCGTCCGCATGGCACCGGATGCGCGCATAGTGGCCGGTGGCGAGTCGGTCGGCGCCGAAGCCCACGGCACGGTCGAGGAGCGCGGCGAACTTGAGGTCGCTGTTGCAGTGTGCGCAGGGAATCGGCGTTCGCCCCGACACGTACTCGCGCACGAAGTTCGAGACGACCGCGTCGTCGAACTGCGACTCGAAGTTGAGGATGTAGTGGGGAATGCCGATCGCGGCGGCGACGCGCCGCGCATCGTACAGGTCGTCGATGGTGCAGCAGGTGCCGTACGCTCGCGCGGACACGTCGACGCTGCCCTCGCGAGTCGAAGGACCAGGTCCTGAGCGAGCGCCATCGTCCCGATCGCGAGTCGAAGGATAGAGCTGCATGGACACACCAATGACGTCATGACCCTGCTCGGCGAGCAGGGCCGCGGCGACGGACGAATCCACGCCGCCCGACATGGCGACCACGATGCGCATTGGTCAATCGCTACGCTGTGCTACCGCCTCATCGCGACCGTCAGGCTCCGCAGCTTGTCCACGAGGCCCGGCAGGACCGCGATCACGCGATCGATCTCCGCCTCGGTGTTGGCCGCGCCCAGGCTGAAGCGCACCGATCCGAGCGTCCGCAGGTGAGGTAATCCCATGGCCTTGAGCACGTGCGAGGGCTCGAGCGTGCCTGACGAGCAGGCGGACCCCGACGAGACGGCGATGCCCTCGAGATCGAGGCCGATCAACAGCGACTCCGACTCGACACGGTCGATGCTCACGTTGGCCGTATTCGGAACGCGCGGCGACTCGGCGCCGTTGCGCTCCGTCCCAGCGACCGCAGCCAGAATGCCGCGCTCCAGCCGGTCGCGCAGGGCCGCGAGGCGAGGCGCCTCGCCGGCCATCTTCCGGCGGGCGAGAGCGGCGGCCACGCCGAGACCGGCAATGCCGGCGACGTTCTCGGTTCCGGCACGACGGCCACGCTCCTGCCGCCCACCGGTGACAAAGGGCGCCAGACGCAGGCCCCGGCGGACCCACAGCGCGCCGACGCCCTTCGGGCCGTAGAACTTGTGGGCCGAGAGCGAGAGCAGATCCACACCGAGCTCGCCGACCTTGACGGGAATCTTGCCGACCGTCTGCACCGCGTCGGTGTGCATCCAGGCGCCGCGCGCCCGCGCCGCCGCGGCAATGGCGGCCACGGGCTGGATGGTCCCGATCTCGTTGTTGGCGTGCATGACCGAGACCAGGGCCGTGTCGTCCCCTATGGCGGAGATCACCTCATCGGCCGATACGATGCCCGACGGCCCCACTGGGACCATCGTGACGCGCCAGCCGCGGCGTCCGAGGGCCTTGATGGTGTTGAGGACGGCCTCGTGTTCGATGCTCGTCGTGACGAGGTGGCGGCGGCCACTGGCTTCGCGGGCTTCGGCCGCGCCGCGGATGGCGGCGTTGTCGGCTTCCGTGCCTCCGGCGGTGAAGACGATCTCGGAAGCCTCGGTGTCGAGCAGATCGGCCACCCGGGCGCGCGCCTCGTCCATGACGGCCTTGGCCTGCTGGCCGAAGTGGTGGACGCTCGAGGCATTGCCCCATGTGTCGCGCGTGACCCGTGCGATGGCCTCCGCGACGTCTGGCGCCGGCGGCGTGGTCGCGTTGTGATCGAGGTAGATGCGCATGGGATCAACGATCGTAGCACCGTGGTCCCAGTCCGGCAATTTCTGGGCTGGACAAGGTAGGGCAGAGGCTATACTGTCGGGTGTTCAAACGCGCGAGGCCCAACTTCCCCGGGCTTCTTTAACGGCACCCTCGGTGGAATTTTCCAGCGCAGAGGGGGAGGTTTCTAGCGATGTGGAAGCGTGACGAGTCGGTGAAGCCGGCAACGCCACCGGCGCCTGTACCAGCAGCTCCGGCGGCAGCTGCTGTCTCGACGCCCCAGGCCTCGAGTGAACCGCGTACCCAATCTTTTCATGGACAAGGGGGCAACGTGAATATCGGGAAGTCCGTCGTCATCAAGGGTGAGCTGAGCGGCAGCGAGGACTTGACGATCGAAGGTCACGTTGAGGGGCGGATCGAACTGAAGGACAACGTGCTCACGATCGGCTCGAACGCGAAGATTCGCGCCGAAGTGTTCGCCAAGACCGTCATCGTGCTCGGCGAAGTCACCGGCAACGTGACGGCCTCCGAGAAGGTGGACATTCGCGACAACGGCTCGGTGGATGGCGACATCACCTCGCCGCGCGTCGCCATCGCCGAAGGTGCGCACTTCCGTGGCAGCGTGGACATGCAGCGCGCGGGGGCCAAGGCCGCCGCGGGGCCCGCCAGGCCGGCCGAGAAGCCGGCGCCGGCGACCGCTCCCGCGCAGCCCGTGGCCCAGGGACAGAAGGTCGGCGCGTGAGCGCCGCCATGGACCGATGGCCGACTCGGCTCGCACGCTGACCGACCTGTTCTCCATCTTCGGGAACCGCCGTCCGGCCGATCGACCGCCGGCGGCGGATGCCCGGCCCGTGTCGGCGGCTGAACCCGGTCAGCCCACCAAGGCGCTCCAGAAGTTCCTCGCGTGTCTCCAGTCGCGCGAGAGTCCCGTCCTGCTGGATCTCGGCCCCGTCGTCGGCAGCAACGTCAACTTCTTCGGCGAGCAGCTGGGCTGCCGCATCCGGGTGGAGGACGTGGCGTCGGACATCGAGGCCCACATCAGGAAGGACGCGGTCGCCGATCTCCCGGCGTTCTTCGAGACGCGCTTTCCGCAGCCACCGGGCACGGTCGACGGCATCCTGTGCTGGGACGCGCTCGATTACCTCGACAAGCCGGCCGCTCAGGCGCTCGCCACCGCGTGCGCGCGGCTCCTCAGGCCGGAAGGCGCGCTCCTCGGCTTCTTCAGCACGGCTGAAGGCCGCGATCCGATCTACACGAAGTACGTCATCGTCGATCCGCAGACGCTCAGGTATCGCACGTATCCTGCGAGCCGCCCGCGCCAGCGCTCGATGCTGAACGGCGACATCATCCGCCTGTTCAAGGACCTGCGCGTGTCCGATTCGTTCCTGATGAAGACCAACGTGAGGGAGATGCTCTTCAGAAAGCCCGCAACCTGACCGGCGCGCCGCGCGCGCGACGCGATGTGACCGATCGGTGGGAGGCAGCCCTTGTCTCTCGGCCGATCCGTCATCGTCCAGGCCCGACCTCCGACCTCCGACCTCCAGCCCATGCCCCGGCCCGTTGTCGCCCTCCTCACCGACTTTGGTACGACCGATCACTACAGCGGTTCGATGAAGGGCGTCGTCCTCTCGATCTGCCCCGACGCGACGCTGGTGGACATCGGACACGATCTGCCCCCGCACGATATCCTGGCCGGTGCGCTCGACCTCGCTGCGTGCTTCCGCGTGTTTCCATCGGGCTCGGTCTTCCTGGTCGTGGTGGACCCTGGCGTCGGCTCGGCCAGGCGCGGCCTGGCCGCCGACACGGGAGACTACCGCTTCGTCGCGCCCGACAACGGCGTGCTGACCGCCGTGTTTCGCGAGAGCCCGCCACGGAAGGTGGTCGAGCTCACCGAGCGCAAGTATGCGCGCGCGACGGTCAGCCGCACGTTCGAAGGCCGCGACCGTTTCGCGCCGGCCGCGGCCTGGCTGGCCAGGGGCCTGCCGCTCGCATCGCTCGGACGCGCCGTCACGGATTATCACCAGCTGGACATCCCGGTACCGGTCGTCGCGGACGATCGCCTCGAGGGCGTCGTCCTGCGCGTGGACCGCTTCGGCAACCTCATCACGAACATCGAGCGCCGGCAGTTTGACACGTTCGCCGCGGGCCAGGGCGTCGCCATCACTGCCGGCGGACACGACATTCCCCGCCTGATCAACACCTACGAGGAAGCACAGGGCGTCGAGGCGTGCGCGCTCTTCGGCAGCACCGATCATCTGGAGATTGCCGTCCATGCCGCGAGCGCCGCCGAGCGGCTCGGCCTCGGACGAGGCGCGGCCGTGGTCGTCGGCCGCGGCACGTGAGAGCCGCCGATCACGTGACGGATAGTGATAGCATGTGACGTTTGTCTTCATCCGGTTCTCTTCACCAGGGTCAGGCCATGATCGACTTTTCGCTGACGGAGGAGCAGCGGCTCCTCGAACAGACCGTGCGCGAGTGGGGCGCCCGGGAGATTGCGCCGAGGATCAGGGATTTCGACCGCGAGCACCGCTTCGACAAGGACCTGGTGATCGGCGGGATGAAACGGCTGGGTCTGCTGGGCATCTCGGTGCCGCAGGAGTACGGCGGCGCGGGGATGGACTACCTCTGCCTGGGCCTCGCGAGCGAGGAACTCGAGTACGTCGACACGTCGCTGCGCGTGATCATGTCCGTGCATGCCGGCCTCAACTGCCTGTCGCTGCTGGCGTGGGGCAGCGACGCACAGAAGAAGCAGTACCTCGTTCCGCAGGCACAGGGCGACGCGCTCGCGACCTATGGGCTCACCGAGCCGGCCGCGGGAAGCGACGTGCGCGGCATCCAGACGACGGCCGTCAAGAAGGGCGATCGCTGGATCCTGAACGGCGAGAAGATGTGGATCTCGCTGGCCGATGTCGCCGATAACTATCTCGTCTTCGCCTGGAGCGATCTGGAGAAGAAGAAGCAGCGCGATCCCTCCGGCATCAGCTGCTTCATCGTCGAGCGTGGGTTCAAGGGCTTCTCGAGCGGTACGCTGAAGGAGAAGTGGGGCATCCTCGCGGGCAATACCGGCTACTTCAAGATGGACGACATGGAAGTTCCGGCCGAGAACGTGCTCGGCCGCGAGGGGGAAGGCTTCAAGATCGCCATGTTCGCGCTCGACCAGGGCCGCTACACGGTGGCCGCGGGCGCCACCGGCCTCATCCGTGCCTGCCGCGACGCGAGCGTCGCGTACGCGCTGGAGCGCAGGACCTTCGGTCAGCGGATTGCCGAGCATCAGCTCGTCAAGGAGATGATCGCGCGCATGGAGTCCGACTACCAGGCCTCGCGCCTGCTCTGGATGCGGAGCGGCTGGCTCAAGAACACCGGCCAGCGGAACACGCAGGAGACGAGCCTCGCCAAGTGGTTCTCGACGGTGGCGTCGGAGCGATGCGCGGGCGACGCCGTGCAGGTGCACGGCGCCAACGGCTACTCGAACGAGTACCCCGTCGGCCGCTTCTACAGGAACTGCAAGGGCGCGGTGATCTACGAGGGGACCCGCGAAATCCACGCCGTGATGCAGGCGGACTACGTGCTCGGGTTCCGCAAGGACAAGCCGCTGCGTGCCGAGCTGCCGAAGGTCCAGGGATGAAGGAGCCGGCCATGACCAAGCCCATGGAATCGGATCTCTCGCTCGAGTTCCTCCGTGTCGTCGAGCAGGCGGCCATCGCCAGCGCGCACACCATGGGGCAGGGGGATCGCCACCGGGCCGACCAGGCCGCGGTCGAGGCGATGCGCCACGAGATGGACACCGTGCCGATCGACGGCACGATCGTCATCGGCGAGGGCGAGCGGGACGAAGCGCCGATGCTCTTCATCGGCGAGAAAGTGGGCATGGCCCAGAAGCGGGAGCACAAGGACCGCATCTTCGACGGCGTGGATATCGCCGTCGATCCGCTGGAGGGCACCAACCTCTGCGCGACGGGCGCGGCCAACGCCATTGCGGTCCTCGCGGCCTCCGAGACCGGCGGGCTCCTGCACGCGCCCGACCTCTACATGGAAAAGCTCGTCGTCGGGCCGAGCTCCAAGCACCTGGTGGACCTGGACGCGCCGGTGCGCGAGAACCTGCGCGCGATCGCGAGGAGTCTCGGACGGCAGGTGGACGAGCTGACGGTCGTCGTGCTCGACCGGCCGCGCCACGAGCAGCTGATTGCCGACATCCGCGCTACCGGAGCGCGCATTCGCCTCATTGGCGACGGCGATCTGTCCGCCGGCATCGCGGCAGCCGTTGCGGGCAGCGGCGTACACGCCGTCATGGGCACCGGCGGCGCGCCGGAAGGCGTGCTCACGGCCGCCGCCATGCGCTGTCTCAACGGGGAGATTTTCGGCCGGCTCGTCCTGCCGACGCCCGAGCACGAAGCACGCACGCGGGCCATGGGGATCACGGACTTCAAGAAGGTCTACAAGTCCGAGGACCTGGCCAGGGGCAAGAGCCTCATCTTCGCCGCCACGGGCGTGACCGACGGCGCGCTCATGAAAGGCGTGCGGTTCTTCGGCGACGGCATTCGCACGAGCTCGCTCGTCATGCAGACCAACCCGCATCGCATCCGCTTCATCGACAGCATCCAGGTCTATCCCGGGCCGTCGGTCAAGATTCGCTTCTGAGGTATCGAGGGGTCAGCACGCCGGCACGACGATGGCGGACCCGGACCCCGGCCGGTTCTCACCCCGGCACAACGTCCTGGCGGCGGCGGCCGCCAACGGCATCGGCTTCGCGGGCTTCACGCTGGTGATGCCGTTTCTCCCGCTCTATGTCCGCGATCTCGGCGTGACGGACATCGCCGATATTGCACTCTGGACGGGGCTGACGCTCGGCGCCACACCCGCGGTGACGGCGTTCAGCGCCCCGCTCTGGGGCCGCATCGGCGACCGCTACGGCAGCAAGGTGCTCGTCATCCGTTCGCTCACCGCGTTCGTCCTGACGAAAGCGGCCATGGCGTTCGTGACCGCGCCGTGGCAGTTGCTGGCGCTTCGCGCTCTGCTGGGCGTGTTTGCGGGGTACGGCGCGCTGACCGTGTCGATGGCCGCCGAGTCCGTCCCGCGCGAGCAGATGGCCAAAGCCATCGGCACGGTGCAGGTGGCCCAGCGCATCGGCCCGGCGATCGGCCCGATCGTCGGCGGCCTGCTCGCGCCCGTCGTGGGGCTGCGGTGGACGTTTCTCATCGCCGCCGCATTCTATCTTCTCGCGATTGTGCTCATCGCGACCGTGTACCGCGAACCGCGAACCGCGCGCGAGCGTGCCTCCACGCGGGGGCTGGGCGACGTGCTCCGCACCCTTTGGCGGACGCCGGGCTTCGTGATGGTCTTCGCCGTGATTCTCTGCCTTCAGCTGGTGGACCGCAGCTTCGGACCCATCCTGCCGCTCTATGTCGAAGCGCTGGGACTGCCGGGGCCGCGCGTGGCGCTCGTCTCGGGCCTGCTCTTCTCGGTCTCGGCCATCGCGGCGGCGTTCGGCCACAGCATCGCGCCGCCGCTCCTCGGCCGCTGGCCTCCGCGCCTGCTGGTCACCGCCTCGTCAGCGGCGACGGCAGCCGGTCTGATCCTCCTCGTGGCGGTGCCGACCATCTGGGCGTTTGGTGTCGCGCTGGCCGTGGCCGGCGTCGCGATCGGGGTCGGCATGACGGCCGCCTACACGCGGGGCGGCGTGCTTCTGCCTCCGGATGCTCACGCTACGGGTTTCGGCGTGATGACGACGGCATCGCTGATCGGTCTGGCCGTCAGCCCGATTGTGGCGGGCTTCATCAGTGGCCCTGGACTGCGCGTGGTCTTCCTGGCCGACATCGCCCTGCTCATCCTCCTGGCGGTGGTGGCCTGGGTTCGCATCACCCCCGGTGTCACTCGTCCGCCGACGGCGCCTTCCGGTGCTTCTGTTTCCTGAACGGCCGCCGCGTCTTGACCTCGTGCGCCCCCCCGGTCTGCCGCGGCAGCGGCGCGCGGGGCAGGCGGGGCTTCTTCGCCGCTCGACGAGAAGGCTTGGCAGGCATCGCTTACCAATAACACATGCATTGACGATTCAACGGCGCGTGAGCCTTCCGGCCATCTTGTAGAATCAACTCGATGGTGCGTCAACAACGGCCGAAGCGGGTCGAGCGTGCGGCGATTGTCGGCCTCATGACCGGGACGACCAGGCGAATCGATGCGGAGCATTCGCTCGAAGAACTCGAGGGGCTGGCCGCGGCGGCCGGCGCGCGCGTCGTGCTGCGTGTACTCCAGGAACGGCCCAGGCCGGACCCGGCGACGTTCCTGGGACGCGGCAAGGTCGAGCTCCTCGCCGCCGCGGCGGCCGAAGCGGACGTCGACGTCATCGTGTTCGACAACGAGCTCTCGCCGGCGCAGTTGCGCGAGCTCGGCACACGACTCGAGCGGGCCGTCGTGGACCGCACGCAGCTCATCCTCGACATCTTCGCGCGGCGCGCGCGCACGCGCGAAGGCAAGCTGCAGGTGGAGCTGGCGCAGCTCAAGTACCTGCTGCCGCGCCTCGTCGGCGCCGGCACGGAGCTGTCGCGCCTCGGCGGTGGCATCGGCACGCGGGGGCCCGGTGAAACCAAGCTCGAAACGGACCGGAGGCGGATTCGGACGCGCATCCATGCACTCGAGCAGGAGATTGCCGTCGTCCGGCGCCGGCGCGGGCAGCTGCGCGACCGCCGGCACAAGGCCGAGTCGCCGACCGTGGCCCTCGTCGGCTACACCAACGCGGGCAAGACGACATTGTTCAATCGTCTGACGCGGGCGCATGCCGAGGCGTCCGACGCGCTGTTCGTCACGCTGGACCCGCTGGTGCGGCAGGTCATGCTGCCGGATCGCCGGCCCCTGCTGATGAGCGACACGGTGGGATTCATCGACCGGCTTCCGCACACGCTCGTGGCCGCGTTCCGTGCCACGCTCGAGGAGACGGCCGACGCCGATCTCGTCCTGCATGTCATCGACGCGTCGAACCCGGAGCGGGAGCGTCAGGCGGCCGCGGTCAATCGTGTGCTCGAAGAAGTCGGCGCGACCGCCGTGCCGCGCATCGAGGTCTACAACAAGGTCGATCGCCTGAGCCCGGACGAATCGCGACGGCTTCGCGAAGCCGATCCCTCGGCCATGCTCATCTCGGCTGCCACGGGCGAAGGCTGCGACGACCTGCTGGACGCCGTTGCCGCCCGCCTCGCGCTGGACCAGCAGCGGGTCATGGTGACGCTGGACCTTGGCGATCCTGCGCAGGCCGGGCGCCTCGTGTGGATCTATCGTCACGGCCGGGTGCACGGGCAGACCACGACCGACGATCACGTGCATGTGGACGTGGACCTGCCTCGACGCCTCGTGCCGCAGCTTCACGACGCCCATGCCTCGCTGACGCAGGCGAGGAGGCGCCGTGCGTAGACGTCGCGCGCGCCTCGCCGTCGCGGTCGGGCTCCTCATTGTCGTGGCCGGGTGTGCCGCCCGGACGGTCACGCCCGCGCCGGTCACGACGCCGCGTCACCCCGACTTCATGTTTCCGGCGCCGCCGCCGGGCGCCTCGCCGGCTCTCGGCGAGTTGGTCCAGCGCGGCTGGCAGTTCCTGCAGGGCGGCGACCTCAGAAACGCCGAACGCGACTTCCGAAGCGCGCTGCAGCAGTCGCCGCAGGCCGAGAGTCCCGAGACCGCCCTCGGGTATGTCGACCTGGCACGCCGCAGCGCAGACGATGCGCTCGTCCGATTCGATCGGGCCCTTGCGGTCTCGCCCGCCTACGTCCCGGCACTCGTCGGGCGCGGACAGGCGCTGATGGACCTCGAGCGCGAAGGCGAAGCGCTCGCCTCCTTCGAGGCGGCGCTTCGTGCCGACCCGTCGTTGACGGACTTGCAGGGTCGCGTGGCCGTGCTCCGCCTGTCGGCCACGCAGGACCTGCTCGCACGCGCGTCGGCGGCCATCGAGGCAGGGCGGTGGGATGCCGCGCGCGTCGCCTACGAACAGGCGATTGCCGCCTCGCCGGATTCGCCCTTCCTGTACCGCGACCTTGCCTCGGTCGAGTTGCGCGCGGGGCGGCCCGACGCGGCCGGCGAACAGATTCGTCGCGCGATCGCGCTGGATCCCTCGGATGCCCGCGCGCACGCGATGCTCGGCCAGGTCCTCGATCAGCAGGGCGATGCAGCCGGTGCGCTGGCGGCCTACGAGAAGGCGCGCAGTCTCGACCCGTCGTCTGTCCCTGCGGCCACACTCGCGGCCGCACGTGATCGCGCCGCCGCGCTGACGCTTCCCGCCGAGTATCGCGCCATTGCCAGGGCCCCGCAGGCCACGCGCGGCGACATTGCCGCGCTCGTCGGCGTCCGCCTGGAATCGCTCATCGCCCAGGCGCGCCCACGACAGGTCGTCATCACCGACGTCCGCCGCCACTGGGCGCAACCCTGGATCGCCAACGTCGTGCAGGCCGGCATCATGGACACGCAGGCCAACTACGCCTTCGATCCCTCGGCTGTCGTCCGCCGCGGCGACATGGCGCGGATGGTGTCACGCGTGCTGAGCCTCGTTGGCGCGCTCCATCCGGAGCGGGCGGGTCGGTGGCAGAACGCGCGGATCGAGGTGTCGGACGTCTCGCCGACTCACCTCAGCTATCCCGCGGTCTCGATGGCCGCGGCCTCCGGCGTCATGCCGCTCGAGAACGCGGCGTTCGACGTCCTCCGCCCGGTCACGGGCGCCGAGGCCGTCGAGATCATCGGCCGTCTCGAAGCCCTGGCGCGATGACCGGCGATCACGGCCCGCCCCCGCCAGCCTCGTCTCCGGGGACCGTGTTCACGCTGGCCAACCAGCTGACGCTGCTGCGCATGCTGCTCATCCCGGCCTTCGTGCTGTTCGTCGTCTACGGCGAGTTCGGCTGGGCGCTCCTGACGTTCCTGGTGGCCGGGCTGACCGATGCGCTGGACGGCGTCATCGCCCGTATGACGGGGCAGAAGAGCGAGCTTGGCGCATGGCTCGATCCGGCGGCCGACAAGCTGCTGCTCGTCACCACCTTTGTCGTGCTCACGCTGCCGAACATCGGGCTCGTCAACCGGATTCCGATCTGGCTCACCGTGCTGGTGATCAGCCGCGACGTCGGCATCGTGCTCACGGTGGCCGTGGTGAATCTGGCATCCGGACCGCGCACGTTCCGCCCCTCGAAGCTGGGCAAGGCGGCCACGGCGTGGTTCATCCTCACCTGCGTGGTCGTGATGTTCTACAACTGGCTGGGCGTGACCTCGCCGGTCGTCGACTTTTTCATCTGGGCGTCACTCGCGGTGACGCTGGCGTCCGGAATCGACTACGTCTGGCGGATCGGGAGAGGACTCAGATAGGACCCGCGCTGGCGCGCGGATCCCACCGCGCCGGAGGTCCTACCGGCACGAAGCGCAGGTCCCACCCGAAGGGTCCCACGGCGCCGGAGGCGCGGTCCTACGACGTCACTTTCTGCCGGAAGTAATCGATGGTGTGCGACAGCCCCTCGCGGAGGTCCACTTTCGGCTCCCAGCCGAGCAGCGTCCGCGCGCGGGTGATGTCCGGCTGCCTCACCTTGGGATCGTCTTCGGGCAGCGCCTTGTAGACCACCCGGCTCGTCGATCCCGTCATCTCGATGATGAGCCTGGCGATCTGCTCGATCGTCATCTCGTGCGGGTTACCGATGTTCACCGGATCGTTGACCGGCGCCTCCATCAGCCTGAGGATGCCGTCGACCAGGTCACTCACGTAGCAGAAGCTGCGGGTCTGCGTGCCGTCGCCGAAGACCGTGACGTCTTCGTTCCGGAGCGCCTGCGACATGAAGGCCGGGACGGCGCGGCCATCGTTGACGCGCATGCGCGGTCCGTAGGTGTTGAAGATGCGCACGACCTTCGTGTCGACGCCGTGATAGCGCCGATAGGCGACCGTGATGGCCTCCGCGAAGCGCTTGGCCTCGTCGTAGACGCCGCGCGGGCCGATCGGATTGACGTTGCCCCAGTAGGACTCGGTCTGCGGGTGCACGAGCGGATCGCCGTAGACCTCCGAGGTGGACGCGAGCAGGAACGTCGCCTTCTTCGCCTTGGCCAGGCCGAGCGCCTTGTGCGTGCCGAGCGCGCCCACCTTGAGCGTGGGGATGGGCAGCTCGAGGTAGTCGATCGGGCTCGCGGGGCTCGCCCAGTGGAGCACGTAGTCCACGGGGCCTTCGACGTCGATGTAGTGCGTGACATCGTGGCGGACGAACTGGAACTCACGCTCGCGCAGGTGCGCGATGTTGGCGAGATCGCCCGTCAGCAGATTGTCGATGCCCACTACGCTGGCGCCGCGGTTCAGCAACGCCTCCGACAGGTGCGATCCAATGAAGCCGGCAGCGCCGGTAATGACGACTCTCAACGGAATGCTCCGATCTGGGCAGGGAAGGTGTGGACTACGTCGCGAGGTGACGATGCTGCACGAGCGCCCGCACGAGCGTCAACCACATGATCTTGAGGTCCAGCGACACGGACCAGTTCTCGATGTAGTAGAGGTCGTACTCGATGCGCTTCTCGAGAGACGTGTTGCCGCGCCACCCGTTCACCTGCGCCCAGCCCGTGATGCCCGCCTTGACCTTGTGGCGCAGCATGTACTGCGGGATGCGGTGCTTGAACTGCTCGACGAAGAACGGCCGCTCCGGCCGCGGCCCGACAATGGACATCTCGCCCTTGAGGACGTTCCAGAACTGCGGCCACTCGTCGAGGTCGTGGCGCCGCAGCCAGCCGCCAATCGGCGTCGCGCGGGGATCCTCCTCATCGGCCCAGACCGGCCCGGTGCTCGCCTCGGCATTCATCGGCATCGTCCGGAACTTGTAGACCGAGAACTGCTTGCCGTCGAGGCCCATCCGCTCCTGGTGGTAGAACACCGGCCCGGGCGATCCGCGCTTGATGAGCCACGCGATGACGAGGCAGGGGAGCGCCATGATGGCCAGCGCCGCCGACGAGATCACGATGTCGAGCACGCGCTTGACGACGGCGTTGAGGCCCTGCAGCGGCACGTCGTTGAGGTTGATGACGGGCACGCCGTCCAGATCCTCGAGCCGCGCGCGAAGCGCGATGAACTGCAGGAGGTCCGGTACGACCTTGATGTCGACGCCTTCGCGGCTCGTGGATTCCACCAGGTCGAGGAGCTTCATGTGCTCCTCGAGCGGCAGCGTGACATACAGGTGATCCACGCCCTCGCGCGCGGCAATCTCGGCGGCCTCGCCGAGCGAGCCGAGCAGCGGCAGGCCGCGATAGCCGAGGTGATCCCCGCCGGCTCGATCGTCCACGAAGCCGACAATCTGGAAGCCGAGTTCGCGATGCTCGAGCATGCGGTCGGCGACCAGCCGACCGAGGTCGCCCGCGCCGGCGATGAGCACGCGGCGCAGCCCGACCCCCGCGATCCAACGACGCTCGAGCGCCTCGCGCACGAACTTGCGCGAGAGGTAGCCGAACGCGATGTTGAACACCAGGAACAGGCCCCAGACGAGCTGCGAGACTTCGTAGACACCGCGGTCCTTCAGCTCGTCGGGAACGTAGTAGGCCTGGAAGTAGAGGGTGCCGACCACGCCCAGCACCACGGCGAAGATGCTGCCGACCAGGACGTTGAAGAAGTCGTCGATGCGCGACCGCCCGCGCCGCAGGCGGTAGAGCCCCTGAAGGTGGAATCCGAGCGGGACGATGATGGCGATGAACGGCAGGACGTTGACGTACTGCTCAATCGGCGGCACGCCGCGGGTGACCGGAATCAGGCCGGAGTCGAAGCGCAGGATGTAGGCGAGCATGAACGCCACCATCCCGAGCCCCGCGTCCGCGAGGACGTGCAGGAGCACGAGCAGCCGGTTGTGCCGCTTTACCATGGCTGCGCGGCGATCTGTTCGGGGGAGGCGGCCATCAGCTCGTCAGCGGCCGCCGATACGGCGCGCGTGAACCGGCCGCGGGAGAACCGCTCCGCATGGGCGCGGATTGCCGCCGTGTCCCACGTCCGGCTCATGGCCGACGACAAGGCGCCGGAGAGCGAAGGCACCGTTGGTTCGTCGAAGACGAGACCGGTCACGCCGGGCACGACCGTATCGAGCGCGCCGCCCACTCCGAGCGCGACGACAGGCCGCCCGCAGGCCTGGGCCTCGACGGGCACGATCCCGAAGTCCTCTTCGCCGGGAAGCACCGTGGCATATGACGTGCGGTAGAGCTGGCGGATCTCCTCGTCCGAACGCCACCCGACGAGCTCCACGCCGTCTCCGGCGATGGACTCGAGGCGCGCGCGCTCCGGCCCCTCTCCGACGATGGTCAGCGGGACGCGGGCGTGGCGGGCGGCGGCAATCGCGAGCTCGACGCGCTTGTAGCGGACCAGTGCGGACACCATCAGGAATCGGGAATCAACCGGCACGGACGCGGGCGTGTAGAAATCGGTATCGACCGGCGGATGCACGATGGTCGACTTCCGATTATAGTACACCGCGATCCTCCGCGCAACATATTGAGAGTTCGCGAGATAGCGGTGCACCCGCCCTGCCGTTCCGCGATCCCACCGGGCCAGGTGCGCCATCACATGGCGAGCGGCCCAGTGAGCCCAGGGCCCCACGCGATCGGCGCCGAAGTAGGCCGGGAACTGATCCCAGGCGTACCGCATGGGCGTGTGGCAGTAGCAGAGGTGGCGGGCTCTCCCCGGGACCACTACCGACTTGGCCGCACAGTGGCTCGAACTGACTACCAGGTCGTAGCCGTCGAGGTCGAACTGCTCGATCGCAAACGGGAAGAGGGGCAGGTATTGCCGATAGAAACGCTGGACGCCTGGCAACCGCTGGAGCGGCGACCGGATCACCCGGCGCCGTTCGATCGCGGCCGACGTGCTGCCGGGGCGCTGCACCATCGTGAAGAGGTCTGCCGACGGGAAGGCGTCGAAGATCGCCTCGAGGACCTTCTCGCCACCACGCATGCCGGTGAGCCAGTCGTGGACGACGGCAATACGCACGGAGGGATCTTAGCCCGGACCAGCCGGTCTTCAATGTGCGCCCGTGAGAACCTCCATATAGAGCCGATGAATGCGGGCGACCGAGTCGGCCCACGAGAATTGTCGCGCCCGAACGAGGCCTCGTGCGATGAGGTGCTGGCGCAGCGGTTCATCCATGACCGCGCGGCGGATGCCTTCGGCAATATCGTCCACGCTGGTGGGGTCGACGAGCAGAGCCGCATCACCGGCAATCTCCGGCAGTGACGAGACGTTCGAGGTCACGACAGGCGTGCCGCACGCCATGGCCTCCAGAGGCGGAAGGCCGAAGCCCTCGTAGAGGGAGGGGAAGGCAAAGGCACGCGCGAGCCGGTAGAACGAGGCAATCGTCGACGCCGGCTGGAAGCCGAGGAAGCGTACCGCCTTGTCCAGCCTGTGGCGGTGCACCATCTGGCGAAGGGACGGGTAGCGCGACAGCTCGTCGCCCACGATGAGAAGCTGCAGATCGTCGGAGCACGCAGCGCGGGCGCGTCCGAACGCCGCAATCAGACGCTCGACGTTCTTGTGGGGCTTGATGTTGCCCACGTATAGGACGAAGGGGCGGTCCAGCTGATAGCGCCGGCGGATCCGGTCCATGCCATCTTCGTCCGGGGGCAGCAGGAACCGCTCGTCGATGGCGTTGTAGACGACCTGCACCTTCTCCGGCCGCACGCCGAAGAAGCGCAGGATGTCCCGCTTGGACGCTTCGGACACCGTGAGGATGCGGTCCGCCTTCCTCGTCGCGCTCCACATCGACCCGCGCGCGTAGACGTACGCCGCGCGGTTGGGCAGGTACTGCGGGAACATCAGGTGGATGCAGTCGTGAATGGTGACGACCGACCGGCAGGTGATTGCCGGCGGCAGGACGTAATGCGGCTCGTGCACGAGCTGCACGCGCTCCCGGCGCAGCCGCCACGGGATCCAGATCTGCTCGGCCGCCGAATAGGGCCGCGCCGGTTCGGCGACGAGGCGGAAGTTCGGGCCGAGCGCCCATCCGCGCTCGACGTCAGCCGGCCGGCCCAGGACGACGAACTCCGTCTCGTGATCGATCTTGTCGAGCTCGGTCACGATGTTCCGGATGTAGGTGCCGATGCCGAAGTCCTGCAGCTTGCGCGCATCGATCGCGATTCGCATCAGCCGACCGCCTTCCCGGTCAGGCGCAGGTACCACTTCAGCGCGCCGGACCACCGCGGCAGGTGCTTCTCGTAGTAGGCCAGATGGCTCAGGCGTCGCAGCCGCTCGGTCTCGGGATTGCGCGCGGCCGACCGTCCGCCGAGGTGCAGCACTTCGGCGTCGGGCACGAAGATGACACGTCGACCCCGGGCGCGAACCGCGGTGCAGAGGTCCACGTCCTCGGTGTACATGAAGAACCGCTCGTCCAGCAGGCCGACGGCTTCGAGATCCGCCCGGTGGACGAGCAGGCAGGCACCGGTCACCCACGCCCGGTCGCCCGCTTCGCGGCTCAGGCGTTCCACGGCTCGCACTGCCGGCGCAAAGTCACGGGCATAGAGCGTCATCCGGCACTTCTGCGTCAGTTCGCCCCACGGACTGATGGCCGGTCCGAACGACAGCTCGGGGCGGCGTCGCTCGTCGAGCAGGCGCGGTCCGGCAATGGCAGCGTCGGGATGCGACCGAAGGGCGTCCATCAGGCGATCGATGGCGGCTGGCGTCGCGACCGTGTCCGGGTTGAGCAGCAGGACCAGGTCGCTTCGTGTCGCCCTGATCCCGAGGTTGTTCGCGCGCGAGAATCCCAGGTTGCCGCCCGCGTCGATGACCTGCACCGACGGCCACCGGCCCCGAACGAAGCCAGCCGTGTCGTCGGTCGACTGGTTGTCCACCACCGTCACCGTCACGGCCCGGTCGTCGAGGTGTCCGGCGAGCGCGTCCAGGCACGGCGCGATCTCCGGCCGCGAGTCGTAGGTGACGATGATGATGGCGAGGGTCGGTCTGTCAGCGGGCACCGGCCGCTTCCTCCAGCGCGGCAAGCGTGGCGGCTGCCGTCCGTGACCAATCGTAGCGCGAGAGTACCTCCGGCGCGTGCCGCATGACGGCCGCCCTGGCGTCGGGACGCTCGATCATCTCCACGAGGGCGGCGCCGAGCGATTGATCCAGTGCATCGCCGGAGGGAACGTAACGCGCGGCGCTGCCGTAGATCTCGCGCGCGACGGGCGTGTCCAGCACGATCGGCGCGACGCCGTACGACAGGGCTTCGAGGGGAGTCAGGCCGAACCCCTCGTACTCCGACAGGAACGCGAAGACCGAGGCGCGCCGGTAGAGATCCTGGAGCGTCGACTCGTCCACATACGAGCGAAAGCGGACGCGCGAAGCCACGGCAGGCGGTTGCGCATCGAGCAGGCGCTTCAGCTTCCCGGGGGAACGCAGCCGGTTCTCGCCGACGATTTCCAGCCGCGCGTCTGGGGATCGTGGCGCGACGTGATGCACGAAGGCGTGTACCAGCCGGTCCACATGACGGCGTTCGAAGATCGAACCCACGTAGAGCACGACCGGCTCGCGCCCTGCGCCCGTCGTCAGGCCGGGCTGGCGCCGCTGTCCGAGGGAGAGCACCCGCACCCGTTCGGCGGGCAGCCCGAGCCGGGCGACGATCTCCTGTCTGGAGAACTCGGAGATCGTCACGACCACCCTCGCGCGGCGCGCGGCCCACGTCGTGATGAATCGACGCCGCATGCCCTCGCGCGCCGAGAACCACTCGGGGTGCGCGGCAAACGACACGTCGTGGATGGCGACGACAATCGGGCAGGGCGCGGTCAGTGGGGCAGTGTACCCTGGCGCGAAGAGCACATCGGGACGGTCGGCCGAAAGCGCGCGATTGAGCGTCCACTGCTCCCACACTGTGCCGCCGCGTCCCGGAAGGACGGCGACGTATCGGGCGAGGTTGGCCGGCAGCTCCGGCATCTCCGGCGCGTACACCACCCATTCGTGCCGCCGCGCGGTCGCTGACTTGTCCCACTCGGTGAGGAGTTCCCGCAGGTAGCGGCCGACACCGGTCGGCTTTCCCGCGAGCTCGCGTCCATCGACGGCCACTTTCATCGGCGGGCCACCGCGTCCGTGTAGGCGCGCACGACCGTGGCTGCGCTGGCCGTCCACGAGAACTCGCGGGCGCGCAGACTGGCGCGCGCGGATGCCTCTTGCCGGGCGGCGGGGTCCAGGAGCGTCGCCATCACCCTCGCGAATCCCTCGGCATCCTCCGGCTCCACAGGCGCCGCCGCCGCGCCCGCCACCTCGGGCAGCGAACCGCCCGTCGAGACGATCACGGGGACGCCGGCTGCCATGGCCTCCAGCACCGGCAGGCCGAAACCTTCGTCGAGCGATGGCTGCACCAGCATGTGTGCCTCGGCCAGGAGCGACTGCCGTTCTTCGGTGCCGACGTAGCCGGCAAAGCGAACGTGGCCCGAGAGCGGCGCCCGCTCCACCCTTTCGATCCACGTCCGATCGGCCGAGTCCATGCCGCCGGCAATGACCAGGGGCGGCGCCGAGGGGACACGCGCCAGGAGAGCGGAATAGGCCTCGAGCAGGACGCCGATATTCTTGCGCGGCTCCACCGTTCCGAGAAACAGGATGTGCCGCGGCGTCCGCGCCGCCCGCATCTTCGCCACGATGCCGGCCCAGGGCGGCACCCCGGCCGGACACACGTACACGCGATCCTCCGCAACCCCCAACGTCCTCAGCACATCGTCTCGCACGAAGTGCGAGGAGCAGACGATCGCGTGCGCGCGATGGGCGTGGGCACGCACGAGCCGTGGATAGTCGCGCCGCATTTCCGCCGTCATCCGTTCGGGATGTCGAAGGAAGTGGAGGTCGTGGATCGTGATGACCTGCGCCGCCGCCCGGGCCGGGATCATAACGGGGCTCGAGGCATGGACGACGTCGGCGGCACCGGCCAGCGCCTCGACCGGGGGCCAGCCCAGGCCGTTCCAGAGCCGGCTCAACAGCCTGACGGGAATGCGACGATCGATGATGGTCGCGCCCGGCAGATCGCGGGCGATTGCCGGATCGGGCCGATCCTTCCACGAGCTGGTGAAGAGCGACAACTGACCGTCGAGGCAGCTCTCAGGACCGAGCAGGGCGCGAACGAGTTCGTGGACGTACTCGCCGACGCCGGTCCGCGCGCGCAGGGCGGGACGGTAGTCGACGAGGATCCGCACGGCGACGAGAGTACCACAGAACGACAAGTCCTTGTGGCACAGTATGTTGACAGGTGTCATCCACCGGTGTACGCTCGGCGTTTGGGACAGGGCTCAACGGTCGTGGTGGACGGCATCTCGTGAGCCGCGTGCCCACGAGGAAGGCATCAGACGCATGAAGATTGCGGTGGTCGGAACGGGGTATGTAGGTCTGGTGGTCGGGGCATGCCTGGCCGAGTCGGGCAACGACGTCGTCTGTGTGGACAAGGACGAGGCCAAGGTCCGCCTGCTGAAGCGGGGCCACATCCCGATCTACGAGCCGGGGCTCGAAGAGATCGTCAAGCGCAACAAGGCCGAAGGCCGACTGACGTTCACGACGCAGCTCACCAGGGCGGTGAAGGCCTCCCAGATCATCTTCATCGCCGTCGGCACGCCGCAAGGCGAGGACGGGTCGGCGGACCTCCAGCACGTGCTCGGCGTGGCCAAGGACGTCGCCAGGGCCATGGACGGCTACCGGGTCATCGTCAACAAGAGCACGGTGCCGGTGGGAACGGCCGAGCGCGTGCGCCAGATTCTCCGCCGCGAGACGACGCACCCGTTCAGCGTGGTGAGCAATCCGGAGTTCCTCAAGCAGGGTGCGGCGGTCGAAGACTTCATGAAGCCGGACCGCGTCGTCATCGGCGCCGAGGACCCGCGGGGCGCCGAGCTGATGGTGGTGCTGCACAAGCCGTTCACGCGCACCGGGGCGCCGATCATGGTGATGGACTGCGCCAGCGCCGAGCTGTCCAAGTACGCATCGAACGCGCTCCTCGCGACCAAGATCTCGTTCATGAACGAAGTGGCCAACGTGTGTGACGCCTTCGGCGCCGATGTGGATCACGTGCGGAGGGCGGTCGGGGCGGACAAGCGGATCGGCTCGTCGTTTCTCTTCCCCGGCGTCGGCTATGGCGGCAGCTGCTTCCCGAAGGACGTGAAGGCCCTCGTCCGGTTCTCGGCCGACAGGAAGTA